>JBAUHR010000558.1:0-4386 GCA_049680385.1 Rubripirellula sp.
CACTACATGAAAGCGATCGAAGACGATGTCGGCTTTTGGAAGATTTCCTCTTACCGCAGTGATGTAGGCTGAGGACATGTCCATCGCCACCGCTTCGATTCGATGCCGCCGACGCCCCAGTCGTTTCCAGAAGGGGACCAACGATTTAGCCGATTTCCCGTCTCCCACGTAGATGATCGCACCGCTGTCCAGATTCATCACCAGTGTCACGTAGCGATGCCCTTTGCCGATGCAGATCTCGTCGATGGCGATCCGCTGAACGTCTTTCAAGGAAGGATTGGCGAAGCGCCGCCTTAGATCGTTCTTCTTGATTTCCTTGATCACGTCCCAGGTGACGCGCAGAAGATCAGCAACGTCCTTGATCGTCATGCTGCGAGTCAGTTGCAAGGCGTACTTGGCCCAGTCTTTGGTGTAGCTTCGACGCGCATCGGCAAAGCGGACCTGGATCTGCCGAACGACCCCGCAATCGCGGCATTGCACCCGAGGCAAGGTGGCAACGACGACGGTCTGTTTCAAGCCGATCGGCGAGGCCCTGAATTCGCGTTGTTTGACGCCTCGTCGGATCACGTTGTGGCTCCCGCACGAAGGACAGCAGATTGACTTTTCATTAGGGGCGACATGGAACCGCGTGACGCCAGCGTTGAACTCGATTCGAATCTGCTGGTAGCCACGAATGCCGAAGGACTGATACAACAGAGTGGTGGACATGTGCGTTTTTTCAAAGGCGACGTGAGAAATCTCTTTGAAGGATGGCATGTCCACGCTTTTTCATCCATGCATCGCACTTTCGGCGAAATCAAACCCCGCGCACACTTCCGTCGGATGAGCCAAAAAGGTTACCGATGGACGAGTTAACACGAACGGTTATCATCGTGTACGGGTGCTTCACCGACGCAGTAAGGTTGAGGTTGATTTGCGAAAAGAAATGCGGCGAGCTTCGTTTTTCAGGAACCGCGACCCGCAAACTTAAGAGAGCCGAACGACCCGGGGGATTGTAGGCTTGTCAATCACTGCTGACGCGCAGGAGCATGAAGTCTGGACTTTCTGGACATCCAGTTCAAATGCGGTCGGATTTGGAAGTTGGATACTGAGTTCGACGTTTTCGCCAGCTCGCAACTGCCCCGCGTCTACTTCGGCTACAAGATTATTAGCAATTACCGAAACCGTCGCAGATCGCTCTCGGATTTCAGATTCAGGTTTGCCTGCTGCCCGTGCAATCAACGGATGCGAAGACAAAGCGAGAAACAGGCAATCGTTATTTTGTTCACTATCGTCGTTGCCCCGGAAAGTGAGTTCTGCGAATTGCTTCCGACGAAAGGACGCCTGCAGAGACGGCCCCCCGTCCACTAGAGGAGGACTAGCGGTTTCAGATCGTTTGTCAAGCCTTTTCTCCGGGAGATTGGTAACAGCTTGACGAAGAGCTTATCGTCGACCGGAGCGTTCGCCTCCCCGTCGCACGCCGGGCAGTCACGTTAGAGATATTTCCGGCGTCTGTAAGAAGCGCTCAGCATCATTCATTCTTAAATCCCGCAAAAAAGCTCGCGCTAAGCGAGCTGCGACTCGACTACGGCTTTTTGCGGCCTAGGCTGACCAGCGGGGTGGCGTCCGCATTGTTGGGATTTTTGCTGCACGTGCCGCAACTGCCGACATTGCCACCGCGCAGGCCTTTCGAGATGGTTCGATAGACGCGTCGCAGCAGCCATAGCGATGCTATCGTGACGATTGCCGTCGCGATGATGTTTTGCCAGTTCATCGACCGTACCTCTTAAAAGAAACGCGAGCCTACTTGGTAGGTTACCATCGCGCCCAAATACGCCAAAACGGTCATGTAGGTAAAACTGAGTGCTGGCCAAAACCAGCTATTCGTTTCGCGGCGAATCACAAGCAGCGTGCTAACGCACTGAGCACACAGGGCAAAGAACACCATGATCGAAAGCGCCACCGGGATCGTGTAGACAGGCGAGCCGTCCGGATGCGTCGAGGCTCGCATGGCGCCGGCAAGTCCTTCTTCATCAGCGTCGCCGCCGAGCGAATAGATCGTGCCCAAGGTTGCGATGATGACTTCGCGAGCCGGGAAGCTGGCGATGGCACCGACGCCGATCTTCCAGTCCCAACCGAGCGGACGTACGGCCGGTTCAATCGCATGACCGACGCGGCCCAGCAGGCTGCCCTCGAGCAATGCCGCCGATTCGGCTTGCAGCGCCAACTGCAATTCATCGGCCTCGGGCGAGCCCTCTTCGACCGATTCCAATCGCGTTTCCAGCTCGTATTGTCGCGCGTGGTCGCCCGGCCAATAACCGGCAAACCAGATCACGATTGAGGCTGCAAAGATCAGTGTGCCAGCGCGGATCACGAACGCCAGACTCGCTTCCCATACTCGCGAGAAGATCACTCGAGGCGACGGGATTTTGTATTCGGGTAGTTCCATCACAAACGGTGCCACTTCGCCTCGCAGCAACGTCTTCTTCAAAATCCACGCCACTGGAATCGCTGCCAGCACGCCGACCATGTACATCGCCATCAAGACGATCGCCGGCATCGACACCCAACCGCCAAGCATCGCCGTGGCCGGCACAAACGCGCCTATCAACAGCAAGTAAACCGGCAACCGCGCACTGCAGCTCATCAGCGGCGCGACCATGATCGTGGCCAGCCGATCGCGACGGTTCTCGATCACTCGCGTTGCCATCACGCCCGGAACGGCGCAGGCAAACGAGCTCATCATCGGCAGAAACGACTTACCGCTTAGCCCGAACCATGTCATCACACGGTCGACCAAGAACGCCGCTCGCGCCATGTAGCCGCAGTCTTCGAGAATCGCCAAAAAGAAAAACAGCAATGCGATCTGCGGCAAGAAAATGAGGACACCGCCGACCCCGGCGATCACGCCGTCGACCAGCAGGCTGCGCAACATGCCCGGCCCCATCCACGACTCGACCATGCCCGCGACAAATCCCGTCACGGCTTCGATCAGGTCCATTGGAATCGACGAAAAAGTATAGATCGACTGAAAAATTGCCAGCATCACCAAAGCGAAACCGATCACACCGCCGATGCGGTGAGTCAGCACGGCATCCAAACGGTCGGTGACTTTTGATGACGCTTGCCCGGTCTGTCCAATCACACCGGCAAGTTTTTGGTTCGCCCACGCATAGCGCGCGTTGCATTCCATGTCGACGGGGTCACCGACTTGTTCGGCGAGTTTCTTGCGAGCGGCGATCAGAGCGGGCAAAATTCCGCCACCAAGTTCTCGGATGACTCGCCGCTCGGCTTCGCCGCCGCGATCGAGCAACATCCGCTGGATCAAGTAATCATCCGGCAGTGACAGCGCGGCGGTTGCGGCCGGGCCAGTCGTGCAAGCGCCGTCCAACATCGCCTGACGCAGGTCGCCGCAGACTTGATAGAAGTTCGCCGGTAGCGTTTTTTCGCGTAGTGTCGACTCGTCCGTTCGCGACAAGTGCTTTTCGATCGCCGCCTTCAACTCGGGGACGCCCTGGCGTTTTGATGCCGATGTCGGGATCACGTCCACGCCGAGCTGCGCCGAAAGCTGTTCGATGTCGATCGTGATTCCATGCGAATCGAGCGAGTCGAACATGTTGAGCGCGACGATGGTCGGCTTGCCGAGTTCCAGCAGTTGGCTGACCAAAAACAGATTGCGTTTCAACTGGGCCGCGTTGACCACGCACACGATCACTTCGACCGACGGTTCATTGGCAAGATCGCCGGTCAAGACTTCGACGGCGACCAGTTCGTCGGGTGACCGCGGTGCCATCGAATAGGTGCCAGGCAAATCGACCAAGTCGATCACTCGCGACCCAAGATTGCAGCGGCCAACCTTCTTTTCGATCGTCACGCCGGCATAGTTGCCCGTTCGCACGTTCAGGCCGGCAAGCGCATTGAACAGCGTGCTCTTGCCCGTGTTGGGGTTGCCGACCAATGCGACACGTGATGTCACTACGGTCGGGTCGTTGATCCGATCCGGAGCAGTCGCCATAGAAACTACACGAGCCTTAGCCAATCGGCTGAACGAAGACACGGCGAGCTTCACCGTTGCGAACCGCGATTCGGCATCCCTGGACCGAGCACTTGACGGGATCACCTAGCGGCGCCCGACGCAGATACTCAACCGCTTCGCCGGGGATGAACCCCATTTCGCGAAGTCGGGATGCGATACCATCCACACCATCGATGCGAACGATTTCACCACGTTGTCCGGGCAGCAGTTGGTCGAGAGTCGTCAAGGGAGGCCTCCTTTATTGAGAATCAGTCTCAGTAAGCCAATCTTCGCTGCTTCAGCCCCGCTTGTCAAGTCATTGACGGCGACTATCCGGGCAAGCGGCGGAATGCACTATGGGCCGCCCCAAACATTGCCCCGAGATTTCCGAT
>JBAUHR010000559.1:0-12629 GCA_049680385.1 Rubripirellula sp.
TGCTGTTCAAGCAACGGCTTGCAATCGGGGCAATCGGTAGTGATCTTGGGAATGTCCATGACCCGCAAATTCTGGTCGATTCAGCCCAAATTCACCAACACCAGTTTTTCGCTCGGTAAACAAGTACTAATGGCGTAGCGAAAGCTGCACAAGACTTTCGAGCAGCAGTGTCTATGAGGTTTGGTATGATAGGTCCAACCATTTGTTTTTGAGTCAGTGACACTATGTGTCTAACCGTGCCAACAACATCTCTCGACAGAAATTAGCCGAGAACAATTCGATAGGCGAGCTGACAAAATGACCTTAAGACTCATGCTGTCTGTGATGTGCATCAGCGCGATCGCGGCGACGGCAAATGCCCAGAAGTCCGCAGCACCCGACTGTTGGATGTGTACACCAAGCGAACTTGTTTTTGCCGAAGATTTTGACCCCGAAACGGTGTCCGATCGCGGAGGATTCAAGAGCGATTTTGGGTTGCGCGACGGTGCTCTCTTACGTACAAACGTCGATCCGACGGATACCAAACGAGTCTTCCTTAAAGATCCCTCCTTTCACAACACCATCATCCAATTCGACTTCAAGCTTTCCGGCCAAACGATCGACCTGCGACTCGTGACGGGCAGCGGCGGACACTGCAACAGCGTCACTCAAATCCACCCCAACCACTTTCAGGTTAATACGCCCGTCGACAAGCCGAGCTCGAAGCCCGCTACCCGGAAGCCTTCGAGAGCGTCGACGCCGCCGTCGAAAAACGCAACGCCGTCCGAAAATCCCTGAACAACGATCCCGCGTTTCAAGATCGCAACAAAGCTGTCGTTGACGCTGGCAAGGCGATCAAGAAGTACGAGCTGCGAGCTGATCCGAATCTCGCGAAATTTCAAGCGGAATCCAAAGCCTATTTCGACTCACTCAGGTCAGTCGACGAAAAGTGAACCAAGTAGTTGTCTAGAGCGCGTAATCGCACTCACGGTTCCAAGGCAAAGTGTTTGCGATCCGACCATCGTGTCTTCAAAACACTGGTCGCCTAGCCGTTCTGGTCATCTGCCGCTTGCAATCTTTCTGGCTGAGTCCGTCGCACACAAGCCAGGTACGGCCGTTCGCTATAATGCTGTGTGGCAGTACCTTCGCCCCCCGCTAAGTAGTCACACTCGTTGTCGCACATGCAAATCAAATCCCGTCCTTTCGTCGTAGTGATTGTTTTCGTATTTGCGCTGACGCAAAAGTGGCTTTTTGCGCATGACGCCTCTCTTCCCGAGCCTGCGATTCCCGGTTTGCGGTACTACTACCCGCCCACAAAAGTTGAGCCCCGCATCATTGAGACGGATGTCTGCATTTATGGCGGTACGTGTGCGGGTGTGGTCGCGGCGATTCAAGCGGATCGGATGGGCAAGTCGGTTGTGCTACTCGAATTTGGCAAACATCTGGGTGGACTCAGTTCCGGTGGCCTCAGCCATACCGACGGCGGCGATCCCGATGTCTGCGGCGGCATTGCACGCGAATTCTACCAACTGATTGGGCAGCGCAGTTTTCGCCCGTCCGAAGCCGAAGCCGCGTTTGAAAAGCTGCTCGAACCGACGAACGTTGCCGTTCATAAGCTCGCTCACCTTGATAAAGTCACCAAGGATGGATCGCGGATCGTGTCCGTCACGATGGAAGACGGGCTGACCGTGCGAGCAAAGCAGTTCATCGACACGACCTATGAAGGAGACTTGCTTGCCCGTGCGGAAGTTTCCTGGCATGCCGGTCGCGAAACAAATTCGGTCTACGGCGAAACCTACAATGGTATCCGCATGCCGGGACAAGGCGGGCATAATTGGCCAGAGAGTGTCGATCCGTATCGTGTCGCCGGAGACCCATCAAGCGGCCTGTTGCCGCGGGTCAACAACGATCCGGGAACGCCGGGTAACGGCGACGAACGCATTCAGGCGTTCTGCTTTCGTATGTGGTTGACCCCAAACAACCCATTGCCATTTCCAAAACCGAACGTCTACGACGACGAGCAATACGAATTGCTGGCTCGGCTGTTTGAATCCGGGGCCGATCCGAAAATCCAATGGAGCCTCGACACCAACAACCATCACCTGTTCAGCGGGGCGTACTTCATTGACTTCGTAGGCGGCAACTATGACTGGCCGAATGCTAGTTGGAGTGAGCGTGAACGCATTTTTCAAGCTCACGCGAATTACCAGATCGGCGTGATGTGGTTCCTCGCCAATAGTGATCGCATCCCCGAGCCACATCGTTCGCAGATTCGCAAGTGGGGCCTGCCGTCAGACGAATACGTTGACACAAGCGGATGGACGCATCAGTTGTATATCCGCGAAGGCCGGCGGATGATCAGTGACTATGTGATGACACAAAGCAACTGTCAGGGTCGCGAGGTGCCGCAGGATTCGGTCGGTTTGGCGTCGTACAACATGGACTCGCATCACTGCCAAATGACGGTTGTTGATGGAGCTGTCCGCAACGAAGGCAACGTGGAAATTCCCGTCGATCCGTACCCGATCGCCTACCGAGCACTGACGCCCCGGCGTGACGAGTGCACGAACTTGCTGGTTCCGGTAGCGCTTTCGTCGTCACACATCGCGTTCGGGTCGATCCGCATGGAACCGGTGTTCATGCTGCTAGGCCAAAGCGCTGCGACCGCGGCAACTCACGCCATCGAGAGTGACGCAGCAGTACAGGATGTCGATTACACGAAGCTGCGCGATCGACTTCTCCAGGACGGTCAGGTCCTCCAGTATTCGGGGAATGTACGCCATCGCAGCGATGGAACGGGCGTGGATCCGAAAACACTGCCAGGTATTGTGATCGATAACGAAGACGCCGAACTGATCGGTCCATGGCAGGTCAACAACGTGACGCATCCCCGCGTTGGCCCGACCTATGTTCACGACGGTAACGTGGCCAAGGGCAAGTGCATCGCGAAATATAAGGTCATGCTGCCGAATCCGGGACGCTATGAAGTCCGGGCGCGTTGGCCGCCCAATCCCAATCGTGCGACGAACGTTCCGATCACTATCCGGTACGGTGATGAATTGAAAACGCGAATCGTGAATCAGAAGAGAATCGGAAGCAAAGGATTCCATTCGCTCGGTGAGTATCTTTTGGGTGAGTCCGCGATCGTGGAGGTCTCGAATCAGGATGCCGATGGATATGTCATCGCTGATGCTGTGCAGTTCGTTCCAGTACAAGGTGATCGAAAGTCGTCCGCGATGTCTGAGCCGCCAAAGAACGCGAGTGACCTAACCGCCCCAACCGCCTCAACCGCCTCAACCGCTGCCAAAATTGATTCTCCCAACATCTTGCTGTTGTTTGCTGACGACCTGGGCTATGAAACGCTCGGCTGCTATGGCGGCAAAGATTTTCAGACGCCCAATCTAGACCGGTTGGCCACACAGGCAGTGCGATTCAGCCGCGCCTATACCAGTCCCGTTTGCACTCCGTCTCGAATGAGTCTCTATACCGGGACGTATGTGTCGCGACACGGCTACTACGATGTTTTGCCTGTTCATCTAGGCACCAAGCAGGCCGTCGACTTCCGCGATCGCTTGACGGCGTATCCGCAATTGCTGCGCAAAGCTGGCTATCTGACATCGGTTACGGGCAAATGGCAACTTGCGGCGCTCGAGTCTCATCCGGAACATTGCCGAGATGCCGGTTTCGACTCGTGGTGCGTGTGGCAGATCTGGCGTCAGGGTGCGAAAACAACGCGTTACTGGAATCCATGCTTCAATCACGACGGCAAGGTTCGCGAAGATATCGCCCATCGCTTCGGCCCAGACGTGCTCGCCGATTACGTCATCGACCAGATGCGTGTCGCTGTCGAGTCGAAGCAACCGTTCTACATCCACCACAACATGCTATTGCCGCATTGGCCGATCATTGAAACTCCCGATGACAAAGCGAATGGCAACGCCGCTTCGCTGGGCAGCATGATTGCTTACATGGATCAAGTCTGCGGCCGCATTCTCGATGAAGTCGACCGGCTGGGGATCGCCGAAAACACCGTGGTCATCTTCATGGGTGACAACGGAACCGACCACAAAACGCCACGGCACACCGACGCAGGGGAGGTTAAGGGAGGTAAGACGGATCTCAACGACGCTGGCACGCATGTTCCACTGATCGTGCGACGAACAGGGACGGTTAAGTCTGGTGCCGTTGTCGACGACTTGATTGACATCGTCGACTTGTTTCCAACCATCTGCGAGCTCGCTAGTGTTGCAATTCCCGCAGGGGTTTCAATTGACGGAGTGTCGTTTACGAATCGATTGCAAGAAAATGAACACAGCGGAGATCGATCGACACGCAAGTGGGTCAGTGGCGGTATTCGCGGAGACATCAGTCTGTTTGACGGTCAATGGCGTGTCAGTGCCCACTCGGATCGCTTCACGGACGCTCGTCAACTTCCATTAGAGATCACGGGCGGGAAAGTTCCCGAGGCAGACGCTGGCCGAATTGACATGCTTCGAGCAGCAGCGTTGTCCCTACTCGAACACCCGCCCGCTCGATCAGACAGCCGTTGAAAGGTCGGTTGCTCACGTCTGTTGAAGAATCGACTGCTCGCAGAGACTGGTTGGTCGATGAAGACTGGCACGAACTCATCGAACAGCAGTATCGCGATCGGATTGATCAGAAGCGGCACGATGCCGTTTGGCATCAAGTGGTGGAATGTCGCCCGCAATTACCTGACAATTACCTGACAATTAACGGGAAGTGATGAAGCCGTTTTATTTCCAGGGTCAAGTGTCTGTTCAAGTGATTCAGGCGATTGGCCGCAAGCCGAATGCAATCGGACAGACGCTGTACTGGGCACGGCTTGCCGCTGTGCAGTGCTTCAAACACTTGGCCGCGCAGGAATCGACTTCCGAAGCACCTGATCACACAACAGACTTTAAAGTACCGAATCAACATGAACATTCCTGAGCGTTGTGGCTTGTTGTTGCAAAAGCACCATGCAGGTCAGTTGGACTTGCACGAAACTGCCGAGCTGCGCGCGTTGCTAAAATCGGATCCCGGATCGCTCGATCGCTGTCTCGATCTGGGTCAACTGGATAGACAATTGGCGTCTCGGGCTGAGGACAAAAACGCACCACTCATCGTCACGCCGGTGAGCTCTATGCGGGACCATCGCTTCACCCAAGCAGTTCTTACCGCGTCGGTCGTTGCCGCAGTGCTGCTGATTGCTGGCGTTGCGGTTTGGCGAGATCGGCAGACGCCGGACAAAGTCGCTGTCGCCATAAACGGTATCAGTTCAGGCGATGATCACGTCAAGCCAGATTCGGCCGAGTCACCGAAGCGAAGCCCGAATCCTTGGAAGGTCGTCAACTCGACTGGTTCAGTGGACCATCCGAGTCTTGCCGAAGCATCCGTTCCGAACATCGTGTCCGCAGCGGCGCGTAAGATTGAGTTCAATCGAGACGTTCGGCCGATCCTATCGGAAACCTGTTTCCACTGTCACGGGCCGGATGAAGAAGGACGGCGCGCGGATCTCCGACTGGACACAGCCGATGGTGCAGAGGAAGACCTTGGTGGATACCAGGCAATCGTGCCGGGTGACTTGGGCAAGAGCGAGGTGTGGACGCGCATCACCAGCGATGACCCTGATTTGTTGATGCCGCCTGCTGAGTCGCACATGGTGCTGACCGAGGAACAGAAGACTTTGCTCAAGCGTTGGATCGAACAAGGCGCCGAGTATGAGGGGCACTGGGCGTTCATGGAGCCGCAGTCGCCCGAGATTCCGGAATTGAACTTTTCCGAGCCGGAGGGCGAAGCGAATTGGGGGCGTGGTGCGATCGACTCGTTTGTGGCGTCGCGTCTTGCCGAAGCCAGCATGTCGCCCTCGGTCGAAGCCGATCCGCGAACATTGATTCGCCGATTGACGTTTGATCTGACGGGGCTGCCGCCGACCGTGGAGGAAACTCGTGGGTTCGTTCGCGATTACGAAACTCGCGGCGAAGTGGCTTATCAAGACGCGGTGGAGCGGCTATTGAATTCACCTCATTTTGGCGAACGGATGGCCGTGCCGTGGCTCGACCAGGCTCGCTATGCCGACACGAATGGGTACTCGATCGACGGCGGGCGTGATGCGTGGTTGTGGCGCGACTGGGTCATTCAGGCTTATAACGGCAACATGCCATTCGACCGGTTCCTCACGGAGCAACTGGCGGGTGACTTGCTGCCCGATGCCACCGATTCTCAGCGGATCGCCACCGGGTTCAATCGCAATCACATGATCACTCATGAAGGTGGAACGATCCCGGAAGAGAATCTGACCAACTACGCCGCGGATCGGGTGAAAACGACCAGTGAAGTTTTCCTTGGGCTGACGATGGGGTGTGCTCAGTGTCACGACCACAAGTACGACCCGATTTCTCAGAAGGAATACTATCAGTTCTTTGCGTTCTTTAACCAGCTCGATGACCGCGGCCTGGATGGGAATGCGGGAGTCAACGCGGCGCCCCGGATGATGACTTCGACGGTGCTTCGCAGTGATGAACTAGATGGCGATAAACTAGATGGCGATGAACTGGATGACATCGATGCAGAGCTTGATGCGGTGCATCAGGAATTGTCGTCAACCACCGATGGTTTCGATAAGTGGTTGGCAGCGGAACGCGATCGCGAATTAGGCAGAGGCGACGCGTTCGAATGCTTGAACGCCGAGTTGCTGGATGCCTCGTCGCCGAACCGACCGGGGCCGTTTGAGTTCAAGTCTGACGGAACGGTCGCTGTCTCCAAGCCTAGCAAGGGGCTCAACGCATTCAGCCATTCGATTCGATTGCCAACAGGCGACCAAACCGCAGGTGAACCCGTTTCTGGAATTCGGATCGAATTCTACCCTCAGCAAGTTGCGGACAAAGACGCTTCGTTGCTGAGCCCGTTTGACGACGGCGTTCCAAAAATCACGACCGTGTTGGTGTCCGCGAACAGTCAGCCCGCCGACCAAGTGGACTACTACGGTCAGTGCGCGCTGGCAACCGCGACCGCCAGTAGCGCGGCCGATCAACACGCTGTGACATCGGTGCTGGATGAACGCAATCTTCAGTGGTGGCAACCAGCGTCGCGTGATTCCCCGCAACATTTGACGCTGACGTTCGAACACTCTGTTGATCCGGCGGAAACACCTTATCTGAGTGTGATGATCTTTTTTGGGACCAATGAATCGTTGCCTTATGAGTGGCGAATCCGTCCTTTTTCAGGCAAGGACACCGACAGCAAGTGGGATGATGCGGTTGCGTCGGCGATCGCCAAGGACCAGACGCAGTGGGACGACGACACGCGGCAGCGAGTGCTGACGGTGTTTCGCGAAACCGCACCCAGCTTGAGCCCATTGCGGACACGCCTTTCCAATCTCGAAGAACGACGCAGTGTGCTGACGGCCGAGCATTCGGCGATGGTCATGAACACGGCTGCGAAGCCACGCGAGACGTTTGTGCTGTCGCGAGGACAATACGACGCGCCGACGGTGCGTGTCACTCCACAAACGCCACAAGTACTCCCCGCGTTGCTTGCATCTGCGGTCAAGCAGTCAGGCGAAGGCGATGAAGAGACCGAACAGTCAGGCGGCAATGCAACGCGATTGGACCTTGCCCACTGGTTGACCGATCCGAAGCATCCGTTGACTGCTCGTGTGGCGGTGAATCGAGTTTGGGCGATGCTGTTCGGGACAGGCATCGTCGCGACGTCGGCTGACTTTGGATCGCAAGGCGAATACCCGAGTCACCCCGAGTTGTTGGATTATCTGGCAACGCAGTTTGTTGACAGCGGTTGGAATCAAAAGGAACTGATTCGCGAAATCGTTTCCAGTGCGACTTATCGTCAGCAGTCGATTGCAACGGCCGAACAACGAGAGCTGGATCCCAAGAATCGATTGCTCGCTCGCGGACCACGGTTCCGGCTTCCGGCAGAGTTTATTCGCGATCAGGCTTTGGCGGTCAGCGGGCTGTTAGTGCCGCGAATCGGTGGCCCCAGCGTGCATCCGTATCAACCGCATGGACTTTGGAAAGAGGTTAGTCACTTTGGTAGCACGCCGGCGACCATGCAGGTGTTCGTTCAAGATCATGGCGAAAAACTTTACCGGCGCAGTATGTACACCATCGTCAAAAGGACCAGTCCGCATCCCGCGATGGCCGCATTCGACGCGCCCAACCGCGAGATGTGTACGGTTGATCGCGGAGTCACCAATACTCCGATGCAAGCACTCGTCACGTTGAACGATCCTCAGTTCGCCGAAGCATCGCGAGTGTTGGCCGAGTCGCTGCTGCGAGACAAATCAGCGACCGACGATCGCTCACGCATCGGGCTCGCTTTCGAGCGGATTGTTTCCCGGCCGCCCAGTGATCCCGAACTCAAGGCGGTCGCGAAGCTGTTGGAATCCGAGCGGGCGAGATATCGAGAGACGCCTGATGATGCGATTCGGGTGATTTCGGTCGGCGAATCACCGCTAACCAAAGCGATTGATACGGTGGAACACGCCGCATGGACGCAAGTCGCCACGCTGCTGCTGAATCTTAGTGAATCATTAACCAGAACGTGAACAACGAAATACCTGCGGGCGCGTATTGATGTCGACCTGCCGCAACATCAAAACTTGCGATTCGTGCTGGCAAAGCCAATTCTACCTAGGAACCAGACAATGACTTCATCCCTTTCCGACGAAATCCTGCTTCGACGTGCGCAGCTAATGACACGTCGATCGCTACTGGGTAGTTCTGCGGTCAGCCTCGGCGCATTTGCACTCGGCAATCTGTTGGGTAGGGAGTCAGCAGTTGCTGCTCCAACTGCGATAGCCCGTGGAGGTCTGCCCGGACTGCCGCACTTCGCGCCCAAGGCGAAACGCGTCATCTATTTGTTTCAATCTGGCGGCCCGAGTCACGTTGACCTGTTTGATCACAAAGACGAACTCGAGAAGCTTCATGGAACCGATCTTCCCGATTCCGTTCGCGGCGACCAGCGATTGACCGGGATGACCGCTCGTCAGAAGAGCTATCCGATTGTCAAACCACTTTGGGGCGGGCGGCGTTGTGGTGAGCACGGCACTTGGATCGGAAACACGTTACCCCACACTCAAACCATCGCTGATGAAATCACGATTGTTCGATCTTTGTGGACCGAAGCGATCAATCACGATCCGGCGGTCACGTTTATCAATACGGGTTCACAGCAAATGGGGCACCCGTCGTTGGGCGCCTGGCTCAGTTACGGCCTCGGTCGCGAGAACGATGACTTTCCTTCGTACATGGTGTTGCTGAGTCAGGGGAGCGGAAAAAATCCGGGACAGCCGTTGTTTTCGCGTCTGTGGGGCAGTGGCTATCTGCCGTCAAGTCACCAGGGCGTCATGTTGCGGCCCGGCGCGAACCCCGTGCTGTATCTGAAGAACCCACCCGGAGTCTCCCGTGATTCGAGACGTCAATTGCTGGACACTCTTGGCGACCTAAATCAAATGCATGCTGCTGCTGCGGGTGATCCCGAAACGCTGGCTCGGATCGAGGCCTACGAGATGGCTTACCGGATGCAAACATCGGTTCCGGATCTGACCGACGTTTCGGACGAGCCTGAATCAACGTTTGAACTTTACGGTGATGATGCGCGTCGGCCGGGAAGTTTTGCTGCGAACTGTTTGCAGGCCCGCCGCATGGCTCAGCGTGGTGTGCGTTTCATTCAGTTGTTCCATCGTGGTTGGGATCAACACATTTCGATCAAGAATCAGTTGCCCAAACAATGTCGAGACGTCGATCAGGCTTCGGCGGCATTGGTCAAGGACCTGAAACGGCTCGGTATGCTCGACGACACGCTTGTTATCTGGGGCGGCGAGTTCGGTCGCACCGTGTTTAGCCAGGGAGAATTGGGCGCACCTACGGCGGGTCGTGATCATCACGGTCGTTGCTTCACATCGTGGATGGCAGGCGGCGGCATCAAAGCGGGTTATGACTACGGTACAACGGACGAGTTCGCTTATAACATCGTCGAAAACCCAGTTCACATTCGCGACCTCAACGCCACGATTCTGCACCAACTGGGAATCGACCACGAGAGATTTTCGTTCAAGTTTCGTGGTCTGTCACAGCGCCCAACCGGCGTTGAAGAGGCGCACGTCGTCAAAGAAATTTTGGGATAACCGACTATGAACAAATGGCTAACACTCTCGTTGATTGTCGTCGCACTTGGAACGAATGCCCACGCGGATTCGCCCCGGCCCAACATTCTGTTGATCATGGCCGACGATTTGGGGTTCTCGGACCTTGGTTGTTACGGCGGAGAGATTGCGACGCCCAACTTAGATTCGATTGCGGCGGGCGGATTGCGATTGAGCCAGTTCTATAACACGGCGCGATGCTGGCCAACGCGCGGATCATTGATGACTGGCTTCTATGCACAGCAAATACGGCGAGATGTCTTGCCAAGTGTTCCCGGAGGCGGCCAAGGCACTCGGCCCAGTTGGGCGGTTTTGCTTCCAAAGCTGCTGAAACCTGTTGGGTACCGGTCGTACCACACTGGCAAGTGGCATATCGATGGCATGCCGATCGCAGAAGGTTTCGACCGATCTTATTACTTGCAGGATCAAGGTCGCTTTTTCAATCCGACTCGGCACTGGAAAGATGACGTTAAGCTGCCGCCGGTTAAGAAAGGCACTGACTATTACGCGACCACGGCACTGGCGGATCACGCCATCGAAGTCCTAAGCGAGCATGAACAGCATCATGCCGACGAGCCGTTTTTCCATTATCTCGCCTTCTCCTCGCCTCATTTCCCACTGCACGCGCTGCCGGAAGATATCGCCAACTACAAAGACACGTACACGGCGGGATGGGATGACATTCGCGAGAAACGGTGGCGACGCATGCAACAAATGGGGCTGCTTGATCGGGCGACCGTCAGCCAACCGTCGCGAGTTGAACGCGATCTAGGGCCACCCTATCACTTTCCTGATGCACTTGAAATCTTGGGTGAGGGAGAAGTCAACAAGCCGATTCGGTGGGACAGTCTGAGCGACCAGCAAAAGAAGTTTCAGGCTAGCAAGATGGCGATTCATGCGGCGATGATTCATCGCATGGATATCGAAATCGGTCGCGTCTTCGATCAGATCAAGGAAATGGGACAGTGGGAGAACACCCTTGTGTTGTTCCTGTCCGACAATGGCGCGAGCGCTGAGATCATGGTCCGCGATGATGGGCACGACCCGATGGCTAGCCCTGGTTCAGCGGAGACTTATCTGTGTCTTGGGCCTGGATGGTCGACGACGTGTAACACTCCATTTCGCCGCCACAAAACGTGGACCCACGAAGGCGGAACGTCGACGCCGTTGTTGGCGGCGTGGCCGGCCGGCATCAAGGCACGTGGAGAAATTCGCCGCAGCCCAGGGCATGTCGTCGATATCGCCGCGACGTTGCTTGAACTGACCGGCGCTAAGACGTTGGCCGACGCACCGCCCGCTCCGGGCAGAAGTCTTGTGCCGATGTTCTCTGAAGATGTTGCGTCCTCTGAAGACGCGGCTGCAAAGCCTAGGACGATTTGGTGGTTTCACGATGGCAATAAAGCCATTCGCATGGGCGACTGGAAAGCAGTCGCTCCCGTCGGTGAACCGTGGGAACTCTACGATCTTTCGGTGGACCGCCAGGAAGCGCAGGACCTGGCCGTCCCGCGGGCGGACAAGTTGCAAGAGCTTGTGACGGAGTGGAGACACCTTGTCGATGAGTTCACTGAACTTGCGACGCGAGACGTTCCGTCGGACGAGCGGCAGAAACAGAAAGTCGCAGACGCCGCGAAGTACTCAATTGAGATCAAGGAAAAGCAAGCGGCGGGTAAGCCCAAACGCAATCAGGTCTTGTTGGGCGGAAAATTGTTCCTATTGAACGGACGACATGCGTTCTTGATGGAACCCCAAAAAACTTCGGAAGCAGGAACTTCGGAAGCTGGCAGTGAAAAGCCATGGATCTTCTACGGCGCGACGCTCTCCCAATATCCCGACCAGGCGGAAAGTTGGATGCACCAGCAGTTTCTCGATGCGGGCATTGCCGTAGCGGGGATTGATGTGGGCGAAGCGTACGGCAGTCCTTACGCGTTTCCGCATTTCGAGGCGCTGTACCAGAAAATGGTAGCCGACGGTTACTCCAAGAAACCCGCGCTGCTGGGGCGCAGTCGAGGCGGGCTGTGGATTAGCAGTTGGGCGATTGAGCATCCCGATCGAGTGGCCGGCATCGGCGGCGTCTATCCTTGCTATGACTACACGACGTATCCTGGCCTAAAGCGTGCGGCCCCGGCCTACGGGGTCAGCGAGCAAGTCCTCGACGCACAGCAGCATAAACTGAATCCGATCAAACGAGCGGGTGTGTTAGCTGACGCGAAAATTCCGGTTTTTATCATTCACGGTAAGGATGACAAGGTCGTGCCGCTGGCGGAGAACTCTGCGGCGCTCGAGGACGTGTACAAGTCAAAAAACGTCGGCGATTTGATCGAAGTGATTAAGATTGATGGTCAGGGGCACAGCTTTTGGCCCGGCTACTTCCAGTGTCAGGAATTGGTCGATTTCCTCATCGACAAAGCACTTAGCCAATGAGGCCACCAAAGTGGCGTAAGCATCCAGCCAATTGTGTTCGGCACGGTATTTGCGCCGGCAGGTTAGG
>JBAUHR010000560.1:0-2693 GCA_049680385.1 Rubripirellula sp.
GGCGACACACCAAGCGTCACTGGCAAGCTAAAATCAAATTTCGTGAGTCCGCCAGTCTTGGGCTATCGCAGGCTAGTCAAAATGTTTGATGCAATGGGAAATGATTCCGCTGACTCAGGATACGCAAGACCAGCTGACGGGGATGTTTGGGAATTCCTTCGGACGATAAAAACGTGGCTCACGAACGCCCACCGCAAAGGAATCCCCATATAAAGCCGAACGATGCCAATCGGGATAGGGCGGCCCCTCCCGCACCACCGGACATGCGGGACCGTATCCGGCGGTTGAGCACGAGTTTTAAATCGTCATGTTGCCACGACGGCTCAAGCCATTGAATCGGAGACAGCGCCGCGAGGTGATCGCCATACGGCAATCGTTCGTTCGCGAGCCGAAACCGACACGTACTTGCTCGTTCCCTTCAGGCCTTCGACGACCACGTGGGTCGAATACTATGCCCTCTGCTGAAATCTCTTTGCACGGACTGAGTTGCCCCAACCGTCCCGCCTTTCAGGCCAAGCCTTACTCACGGGTACGCTTCCAGATCTCCCCAGATAAGAACGTGAACTGTCCCCGCCCAAACGCCACATCTACCTGCACTCCGTTTTCCAGTTCGGTTTCGCGTTGTCAAGCATGCTCACCTGGAGCTACCGGCCTAATGTGATTTCTGTTCGTCACCTGGCGGGTCTTGGCGATTCGTCGGTCGGTGAAGCAGACGCCAATCCGCCGACTCGGCTTCCTCCCCCCGGTTCGTTGCCTCCCCGCAGTTGCCTACGCGTCGTACTGTCTTTCGTTAGCACTTCATTTGGTATACTGACTCCAACAAAGAAACCGGAACTAAGTACAGGGGACTTCCACCCCACAAGATCACGCCCATGTTGGGCGTACATCGGGATAGGGGCCGCATTGCTGCGGACCCCTCCCACAACACCTAGCATGCGGGTCCGCACTAGGCGTTTCGTCGCAAGGATGCAAGCGAGTGCCAACGCCCCACAGACAGACCCACATTAACATCAAACAAATCGAAAGCGAATTTCGTAAACTAGCAGACCCCAAGTCTTGCTGCCCCGGCCTAGCTGTTGACATCGCCAACGCAACACCGATCCTACGGCGTGACAATCGCTTGCACTCTCTTCTTCGGCAAGAGGTAATCGAGATCATTGGACCTGGCGTTCGTCGTGCGGTGAGGTTCCTTTGTAGTCGTCGTTGATCGGATAGAATACGTAGAGACGCCGCGCCCGGCGTCGGGCCGGGTTGAAGGCTTCGCCCCCCCCGGCTTTCACCACGCTTCGTAGAGTCTTTTCATGGAACGATACAATTGGTCGAGATTGAACGCGCTGCAGGTTGGCCGGTTCGCTGAATACTTCGCGAAGATGGAATTTGCACTCTATGGTTACGAAGTCTTCACGTCTGAGGTGGACGACCGGGGTATCGACTTCATCATTCGCAAGGATGGCCGATTTTGCGAAGTGCAAGTAAAGTCAATTCGAGGTTTCAATTACGTCTTTTTCCCGAAAGACAAGTTCCCCGCGTCACGGTTGGCGGCTGTCGTCGTTCTTCACGAAGGACAATCACCTGAGTTCTACTAGCTTCCGTCGTCTGCTTGGGCGGTCCCAAACGCTCTGCTTGTCAGCCGTGACTATGAGGGCAAACAAAGCAAACCAGAATGGGGAATGAACATTTCCACTAAGAACATGCCGCTACTAGAGCCGTATCGGTTTGGAAATCAGGTCGAGTTTTTCTGAACTATACTCGTGGCATGCTCTACGTCATGCTCAACAACGAAGTTCTGACTGCCGCGGCTGCCGTCCGATCGAGGCAGCAAGGGCCGGAGCCATCCAGCCTTCGACACTGGTAAGCATCGACGGCGTGAACTGGCAAGCCTAAGCAAAAATCGACGACCAAGCCAACTCAACCGCCACCCCAGCGGACCGAAGATTTAGGCCCGACACTTTACGACGGCAGCTACGTTGCCATTGGCGAAAACGGACGCTACGAGGTTCTTTCGCGTGATATTCCCGAAGCCAAGTTAGCGATTAAAGAGATAAAGCAATTCAAGAATTGCATATAGGCTTAGAGGTCCGGCGGGGCCGAAGACCGCCGAGAAGCGAATACAGAAGCCGGCGAAACGCTCCTCCCAGCTTTTGGTGACTCAGTGACGCAAGCCCCGAACAGTTATGCAACAAAAGGCACTACGAGTGATGGGTTAACCTCTCCGACGTAGACGTCAAATCCGGTCCAGCCGAATAGCGGGCCAAGCGGTGGCGGGCCGATGTCTCTCGCGCCAATCAGGTCAATTCGCTCGGTTGTTTTTCGCGATCGAATAGCAGCGGCATATTGGCGGCGATCTTCGCGCGGCGTTTCCTCCAGCACCGCGTCTGCATCGGCTGTATCCATCGGCCAAGCGAATTCCGCGAAGTCTCGCCCGTACGGACAATGATATGGCGTGCCATCGACTGGCCCGGCTCCAGGCGTTTCGCCGATTCTGGTTCCGCACGCGCCTTTCAAGGTCCACCCGTCAGCACTTCGCGAGTACAAGAATCGATCAGTGATCCGGTACCGATCGGCTGGGTCGACGGCGCCCAAATGATAAATCGAATCGACGGCAGGTATCCAACCGTCGACCTCGATGTGCTCGGCGGCTGCATCCCAACGGGCCTTGTCACGCTTGCCCACTGCGGCGCATGCCTTGGAGC
>JBAUHR010000561.1:0-10552 GCA_049680385.1 Rubripirellula sp.
ATGCTCCGGTGTCGCAAGCGAAAGTCTTGCAAGTGCTTGTTACGTCAGGTGCCATTGGTTCCGAGTCGAAATGTTGCTGGCAACTTGCTTGGCTGCCAATCGTCCGGCGATTTGGGGGCGTTCGAAACCGATTGTTCATGGTTTGGAACTAACCGGCTCAGTTGTCGGAATTCTGCTCTGGCGATGCTTTCTTGCGAGGGCCTTGTGGTCCAGGCTTACGGCCTCTTCGACGCCCTTGTTGGACTGGAACGAATCGGCTTTCGATGCGTTGAAGCAGCTTGCTGATGCAGAGTTTGTTGATGCTGAGGTTCAGGTCGTTTGATTCCTGGGTGAGGGCATCATGAAGACTTTTCGGCAAGCGAATCGTGATCATCTTTTCAGGTTCGTTCGTGTCTCCCTTGGTCGATTCGTGGCTGCGCAGAGCGGCGACCATTTCTTGCAGTTCAGCGAACTGTTTGCTCTTTTGAAACTGAGCGAATTCGGTTGCGACGGGGAAGGTTCGGTGGACCAGGCCTTCGGTGCCGAGCATTTCGCGATAGAAGGCAACCCAACTGCCCGATAGAGCGAATTGTGCTTCGGCTGCTTTCATCACTACACCGGCTCGTTCCTGCAGTTCCGCATTGAGTCCAGAGTCCAGCGGGGATGCTGATGCGACTCGGTTTGCCTGTGTCTCGGCATGGCTGGACGCCGAGGTGAGCGGTGTCAGGCGAGAGATGCTGCTGCTTGGGGCTTGATCGCCAGCGAACGGGTTGCTGGTCGAGTGATTGAAAGATGCCATGTTTGGGACTGTCCTTTGCTCATGTCGAGCACGCGTCGGGATTGATAGCCAATGCTTTCAAACCGTCAAACGGGAGTCCATAAGTCGATGCCTGGAAAAGACTTGCTGCAGGTGCCTGCGTTTCGGGCGTTGCCGCCCCCTCTTTTGGGTCGGGCTAGGGTGCGGTTTTTTTGGGCGTCTGTTGCTGTGCGAAAACTAAGTGTCCATGCTGGGAAATGCTGTCATTTGGTTGAGGTGGAGGGCTGGGCAAGTTGGCCCAATCGCAGCCACCGCCAATTCTTTGGGGAGAGAGTCTAGCGAAAGTCGTCGGAGCTTTCGGCTTACCGGGGCGGTGCCGTTTGGTGTCGTTTGGTGTCGCAGGTTCCGCATCGGTGGTGCTAGCCCAGACGTCTTCTTGGGGGGCCGGATCGCCGACCGATCAGGCGGCGACGATGCCGTCGCAGGCATCGGCTAGCAGTTCGATCGCCCGATCAACCTGCTCGCGACTGGTGGTCCAGCCCAGTGAGATTCGCAGCGTTCGGCCGACCTGGGCGCTCGTCATTCCGACGGCTCGAAGTGCTCGGGTCATCTCGTCTGGTGGCGCGTCGGATTGGGCGGTGGCAACGGCCAGTTGCCGAGCGGTTCGTTGGATCCGTTTGGCGTCGCCCGGCATCTCCACCGCAAGCGTGTTTGCCAGTCTCGGGCTGTCCTCGCACAGGATTCTTGCCCTGCCATCAAGGGTCGAGATCAGGCCGTTGGCGAAATGGTCTCGCAGGTCGCTGATGCCGATCTCGACATCGCCCGCGCACTTTGCCGCTAGGGACGCTGCGGCACCAAGTCCGACGCACCCGGGGATATTCTCCGATCCGGGCCGCAGCCCCATTTCGCGGGGTTCGCCGAATCCGATCGGGGACAGGTGTAGGCCGCGGCGGACGAACAGCGCACCGCTGCCTTTGGGGCCATAGAATTTGTGTCCGCTGATCGACATCGTGTCGGCTCTCAGCGAGGTCACGTCGACAGGCATTTTGCCAAATGCTTGAGTTGCGTCGCAGTGAAACGATACCCCCCGGTTGTGGCAAAGGTCGGCGACTTCGCGGACAGGTTGGATGGTCCCCAGGACCGGATTGGCAAGTTGCAAGCACACCATCCGGGTCGTTGGCCGGATCAGTCGGACGACCAATTCGGGGTCAATGGTTCCGTCCGGCTGGCAGGCGATGGTTTCGATTTCCCAGCCCTGGCCCGCCAAACTGGTGGCTGCGCCGATCACTGAATCATGTTCAAGCGAGCTGACCAAAACGTGTCCCGGATCTTTTCCGGCCAGGGTGCCCAGGACAGCCAAGTTGTTGGCCTCGGTGCCCCCGCTGGTGAACACGATTTCAAACGGTTCGCAGCCCGCCAAAAACGCCACGCCTTCACGAGCATTTTCAAGGGCTTCGCTGACCGCTTGAGCGTGGGCATGGTCTTGACCGGGCAGCATGAAATGGGTCAGCCAATAGGGCTTCATCGCCTCCAGCACCGAAGGGGCAATGGGCGTCGTTCGATTGAAATCGAGGTAGATCACAAGCAGTGCCGGAGCGAGGGGGCGAAGGTTGGCGACTAGGTGGCCACTTGAGGAGGCCGGAAAAGCGAAATTTAATTCTGCGGATGGTCGAAGCCGCATTTTCGTTGAGATTTAATGTCTGCGTCGCAGGTTAGTCGAAGATTCACTGAAAAAAAGTGGTTCGTACTGGCCGGAGGTGGTCAGGGGAGTCGTCCGTCAGTGTGGTGAAATTCAACATTGTGTGAACTGA
This sequence comes from Rubripirellula sp., assembly GCA_049680385.1. Classification (GTDB taxonomy): domain Bacteria; phylum Planctomycetota; class Planctomycetia; order Pirellulales; family Pirellulaceae; genus Rubripirellula. The sequence continues at coordinate 2,548 of JBAUHR010000561.1, forward strand.
GCGTTTGCACTGTGGCCCTTGATTTGCGATAATCGAGTCGTGCGCGTCCGACTTTCGGTCGCTAAAGTAGTCATTTGAACCCTGTCCTCATCTTCTCTTACTCCGTCCGGAGCCCCCGCAATGAAACGAACGCAACAAGGTTTTACCCTGGTCGAGCTGTTGGTGGTGATTTCCATCATCGGCATCCTCATGGGGCTTCTGATTCCCGCTGTCAACGCAGCCCGAGAAACGGCTCGTCGAAACCAGTGTGCCACCAACATGAAGAACCTGGCGCTCGCTGGCGTTCAGTACGAAAACACAAAGGGATCGATGCCGGGCTTTGTAAATAAGTACGGCTTCTTTACCGCAGGTTCTGACCCTTCTGATCTGGGTAACTTTAGCGGAAGTGTACCGCCACACGTTAAGGTTGGCGGTTTCGGAATTCCGTTGTTGCCTTGGCTCGATGCTCAGCCGACTTACGAGCACTGGACTCAAGATCGGTACCCCGTTGTTTCAGACGGAAACGGTGAGCTTGAGAAGACCGGCGGCGCGTCCGGCGACGGTTTCCACGAACTTGCCGCACCAAACTTGGCCATCATGCAGTGCCCCAGCAATCCGGTTTCGGAAGGCACACACGGGAAGAATAGCTACGTGCCAAATAACGGCATGTCGCATGTTCGCACGACAACGGGCGGAACCGCCGGCACGGCTGTGGCCACGTACGTCGGTTCACAAAACAAGTCGAACGGTGTTTTCACATCGCAGTACTTGGGCATCGACACCACGGGCAGCTTGGTTTCGACACCCGCTTCCGTCTCCCTTGATGACATGAAGGACGGCCAGGGCTTTACGATGTTGTTCTCAGAGAACGTTCAAGCTACTCCATGGCATCGCCCGGGTTTCTTGGGGCCGGGCGGCAGCGGCAACATTGTGGCAATCGATTTGACGCCTGTTAGTGGAACGGAGGAAATCGCCAATACGAGTGAGCTGAGGTACGCGCGGTACGCTAACGGGATGGTTTGGCATTACGAGGACGACAAAGATTCGCAACTTAACGCGATCACGCCAACGCCTCCGACGAGTCCGCTCGGAACCTCGGTTTTCCCCGTTTACCAACAGCACCGAATCAATGGTGGCGGTAGCTCGGTTGAAGATGAAATCTTCAACAAGCAAATGACTACTGTCCTGCTTGACGCTCCTAGTCTCGCAAGGCCATCGTCCGCCCACGTTGATGGCGTTAACGCTGCGTTTGCCGATGGTGCGACCCGTTTCGTCAGTTCCACCCAAGATTATCGCGTGTATCAGGCTTTGATGACGCCGCGTGGCAAGAGCAGCGATGTGCCATGGAAGGAATTTGTGCTTACGGACGAACTAAGTCAGTAGTCCAGGGTTGTGAAGGCTCAAGCACCATTAGTCGAAAACCATAAATTCGCGTTCGTTTCAAAAATCTGGAGCGGACGCGAATTTTTTTGGGTTTTGGCTTGACCCCCAGGACTGCGGATAAGACAATGCTACCCACTGATTGACAACTCGCTGAAAGTTTACGTAATGCTCAAAATCCGAACTGTATTGACGCTGATCGCGGTCGTAACCCTAACCCCGGGGCTTGCTCGTGCTGATATGCTGACATTTGGCATTTACGGTGCGTCGACTGCGGAGGCGTCAGCGGTGGTGACTGGACAAGGGCATACCGCGACGGTGCTAAGTTCGTTGTCTGCAGCGGACCTGACGGGAATCGATGTTCTGTGGGCGTTGAACAGCAGCGTCGCCGGCCAACTGGCGGGTTTCAGCTCTTCCGCTGTTACTTCTTTTGTTAGTGCGGGCGGTGGATTTTTATACCACGACCGAAGGGTTGTCGGTGCTCAGGGCATTCTGCCGGGCGTTACTGGATTGGCGTTCACTCTTGGTGCAGGAACTCCTGACGAGATTAATGTCGCGCCGGGCGCAAGCTCTCTCGTTAACGCCGGACTCGCGTCGGCAATCACTGCCGGTTCGCTCAATGATCAGAGCCTTTCTTCGAACGGTTACGCGGCGAATTCGATTCTCGCTAATGGCGGCGTCTTGCCGCCTGATTTCGCTCCGATCTTGACGCGGGAAAGTTCATCGCAGTTTGTTGACTTTCAGTATTCGCACGGCGATGGGTTTGTTTACTATTCGACTATCCCCCTAGATCAGCATCTCTTGAGTCCAACGAGTGCCTTCACGACGGCCTACGCTCCCAATTCGGTCAATATCATTGCGACGAATGTGATTTCAGCACAGGCTGTACCCGAGCCGACTTCGCTAGCCTTTTTTGCGGTTGCTGGAATGGGAATGACTGCGGTGGTTCGGCGTCGCAAGAAGAAGGCGACGATTGACGTGGCCGCGTAGCTTGCGTTTCAGTTGAACTTGATCGACTTGCTTCCAAGCCTGGTTCGCCGGGCTTTTTTTATGCGCCGATGTTAGTGGCTGTTGTCACGGTCGGTGGCGGCCACTTTGTTGGTGCTGCGGGTTGGTGGGGTTGTGCGTGCGTGCTGGTAAAGATCGGTGACTTTGACGGATTGGTAGTGCAGGGAAACGGTGCGGGCGGGCGATATCTACTCTTGCACCGATCGGATGTTGGTGCGACCGAGTGGTTCTCTAAGACAGAGTCCTCCCACCACTTGGGCCCAACAGCATGGCACGGATTGCCCTCCCGCTCTCCCGCTTTGCACCAACATCCAAGTTCCCTCCCGTGACTAAGACGCTCCCCAACTATTTGAAAGTCCACCGCGGACCTGACCAACCAAACGATCGGCCATCCAAAGCGGGCCTCCCTCCCGCTGCCTCCCTGGATGCGACCGAACAGTTTTGGAATGATTTTTCCTGCACCACTGGATGGCGACTGGATCGACGAGCCAAGCGTCGAGGACAGCCAACGCAGGTTCTTCCATCGGTCAGTGATGTTGATATGGGGAGCGTCTTAGAAAATATGACGCACCTAGAAGCGATCATCGATCCGGCCGGTCACGGCGTTTCGGCACCTCACACAAACGCCGCCCATCCATCGGCGGCACTTGCCCATTCAGACCAAGACCAAAGCTACGGTCCCGGACCCGGTCGAGGTCAAGCCAATGCACCGGAGCAGTTGCTTGGGCTTGGTAAAATCGACGCGACTCGATTGGCTGACTCGGCTCGCCGGATCACCGACGAACTCGAAGCGTCTCGCGAAGCTATCCGTCGTCAATCGATGGAACTTGCCGCTCGGGCATCCTTGATCGCTAGCGATGAAGAAACGACTCGCTTGGCGGATCGGATCGAGTCGCTGATGTCGGACGCGGCGCTGGCATGCGGTTGTGATGCCGCCGTGCTATACCTGCTAGACGACGACACTGAATACTTGTTGCCGCGTGCCGCCTTTGGCATGTCACCGGAAACCTTGTCCAAACCACCACGTCCGCTGCGTGGCAGTCGTGGCGATTTGGAAGCCATGGTTCGCGACGTGGTCACGATCGATGACTTCACAGCCGGTTCGATTGATACATGGAATGCACCGGAGGATTTTGCGGCCGGGATTTGCGTCGTGATCAAGTCGGCTGGTGTGCCGATTGGAACGCTATGGCTGTTCGCAAACGAAGTCGTCGAGTTTGGGAAAACCGAAGCCGCAGCCGCTCGGTTGGTCGCCACTGGAATTGGACTTGAACTTGCCACCGCGTCGGCTCGGCGTGATCAGTCCAGCAAAAAAGAAGAGAACACGGTCATTCGTGAAGTGGCGGCGTGGCAGCATCAGTCGATGCCTGTTGGGGCCATGTTGGCCGAGCGATGGCGTGTCGACGGAATGATCGAATCACCAGCGAATTGGGCGGCCGGATGGCACACCTGGGACGTATTGCCCGACGGAACGATGATGTTGGCGATTGCCGAAGCGGTCGACCGATCGATCACCGGTGCGATGCATGCCACGGTCGCACGTGCGGCACTGGCATCGCACACGGGATACCGACATTCACCGGCACAGTTATTGGGCCGCGTCAGCGACACGCTGTGGCAAACCAGTACGGGCGAGCAGTTGATGTCGCTGCTGTACGCTCACGTGGACCCCGAAACCGGCGAAGGCGAAGTCGCGTCGGCCGGCAACATCACGGCCATGATCGGCAGCGGCTACGGATACCGGCCGCTGGTTGACGGACGTGGCGAGCCACTGAACAGTCACATTGACGCTCGGCCAGTCACCCGGACATTCCGAATGCTCGAGGGCGAAACGTTCTTGGCCTACACGGCGGGGATGTTCAAAGACGAAGCCGGCCAACGGGCACTCGGCGAACAACTTCGCCGGTCCATGAAATCCAGCGACATGAATCCACTGGCGTCGATCCGCCGCAACATGGCTGGTAAGTCGCTGGATCAGGAACGTGGCGCTGTGTCGTTGCTGAGGTGGTAATCGTTAGCCGGCCTATTGAATCGGTTTTCGACTGATCCGCCAAAGTTTCAAGCTAGCCAACAGAATCGCGAACGTGGTGACAAAGGCTAGTGCGGTCAGGAAGACCGGGCGGACGTACTGGGTCGAGACATGTTCGGCGATCGATCCGCCGGCCGCGAGAGTGCGGCCGGCTAGTCCCGATTTGCTGATCAGGATGGGGTTGCCATCGGCGTCGTAAACGATTTCGTCACCGCCCAGGATCCGATCGGGTTCGGCCAGGATGATGCCGGTGGCCGCGACCGTGAACAGCGTCTTGCCTGGGTTGGCTTCGGCGAATCGGCCAAGGAACTGGACCATTCGTGTCGCGTCATCGCGGATCATGCCCAAGATACCGCTGCGTGCCGTGGGCGGCAGTTTGGCGAGGTCTTCGGCATGTCGAGCGACCGCGATCGCTTGATCTGAACTAAGTCGCGTTGCCAGTTCGGCGCCGTCATCGCCCAGGCTGCGGACCAAGACCAATCCGACGCCGGGGTGTTTCAGTTCGCTTTGCAATGCGCGGACGCCAAATTTGGTGGTCGCATCCGCCAATTCGCGTCCTGGTGCGCCGGCGGCAAGTTTCGCCAGCGCTGGACGAACTTGATCGGTCGGCAATTCGTCGAGCGCATTCAAGACCGATTGAACAGACGGGCCGTTGTCGAGTGCAACGATCGCTTCGGGGCCGTATTTCGAGGCAAGTTTCGAGACCTGCTCGACGGTGGCTTCGCCGCCTTCGCGGGTCGCGCTAGCGCTAACGCGTTCCATCATTTCGCGGCCACCCTTTTTCGACAAAAACTCTGTCGCTTCGCTGGCACCTTCCTTGCCAAAGTACTTCACGATTGCTTTGGCGACTGAACCGGCCAGTGCAACCGATTGGTTGGCGATCGGTGTTTCGGCAGCGACTTTGTCGGGCGCGCTCGACGATGCTAGGATCGCAGTGATCAACGCGATACACCGGAGCTTGCGATGGGAAGGCCGTTTCATGGATTCGACTTGGGTTGGACGATTTGTTGGTAGAAACGTTCGCGATACGCGGTTTGCAAGTCGTCGCAAACGTCGGGCAGCGCCGCGACCATGCCACCGGTGGGTGTGCGTGGTTGGGCATCGATCGGCGATCCGTACAGCAGCGTTTGCTCGAGCGAGTCCAGGTAGCCGCTCATTTGTGCCGCCAGTTCGATTTGGAATTGATCGGTCATGTACCAATCGATTGCCATGCCGACACCAAGTCCAACGATTAGCCCAACGACGGTTCCGGCTGGACCAACGATGCTGCCGCCACCTGCACCTGCGGCGCCGCCGGTCGCTGTTGCACCAGCGCCCGCCGCGGCCGTGACCGCGCCGGTTGCCGCCATTCGGCCCAGCAGTCCGCCGATCAAAGAAACGGCAACATAACTGCCCGCTTCGCTGACCAAGATCGCGGTGACTCCGTTGGAAACACTGTGAGCGCCTTGCCGAGCGGAGTAGTCCTGCAGATCGGCGGCGACTTTTTCAAAGAATGGTCGATATGAATCTAAGTCGACGTCTGGCAAGTCGGACGACGTCAGCGAGGCTTGGACCGACGTCAGCATCCGTTTCTGGTTCGCGTCAACTTCGCTGCGAAAGTTCGCCAGGATCCCAACGATGTCGTCGGTCAGTGATTCTTCGGAAAACAAATGCGTTTGGAACTTCGTCCGGATCGAGTCGCTGACGCGGTCGTCGTTGTACCACCATCCGCCTGGCATTTGCGAAACGATCGACATGCGAGTCGAGATGCTGGTCAGGTCCTCGACGAACGGTTGCACATTGGACTGGTAACCGCCGATCAGTCGCTCGATTCGCCGGATACAGCGATCCGCTGCTTTTCGATTCAGCGCGTCGGTTGCGGCAATTTGCGGTTCGACGTGCTGGTCATAAAAACTGGCTCGTTGGATTTCGCGTTCTTGAGCTGCCGACACGGGGACCGGCTGTGGCCCGGAATCGACGATTTGACCGGATGGCGATGGGGGAATTGCGGGCGCCGTTTCGGCGGCGATCGGCAAAGTTGGGAATGTCAGCATGGCGGTGACGCCGGCCACCAACATCGCACCCGCCAGCGCCGCGACAAAACTTTTTGACGATGGTGGTCGAGATGGTGGTCGTGATGAAGTGTCTTGCGGTCGTCTTCTCAAATCCATTCTGCGCTCCTAGCGAGTTCAACGATTATAGGGCAGACGACCGGTCGCCCGTGAAGATCAAAACGCTGGGTTCATTTTCGCCAGGATTTCGCTTAAGGGGGCGTCGTGGCACCGTGGATGGATACAGGGTTTCGTCTGGGCGGCATAGGTACGGGGGGAAGGCATCCTAGATTTGATCGGAATGCGGCGTTTGAGTTGTTAAAAGTGCTTCCAGCACGTATTTTGAGGGGCTACCGCTTGCGTTTCTCAATGCGCCGCTTGATTCGGCGCCTCCTGTCTCGGTACGACCCCGACTACGCTGCGGACTCGCTCTCCAACCAGTTCCAAAGCCCTCCATGTCTGCTCCCGTGCCTACACCAGAAACTCCCTCCTATTTTCCACGCGGCGGCCGACGCATCGTTTTGCGTTCCAAAGGTTCCGCCGTGCGATACGGCAACGCGGCTGCCAAAGCGCTCGTCGAAAACCTTGTGTCGAAAGAATCGGCCAAGAAACAGCCCGCCGACGTTGCAGCCGTAGCGATCGAAACTGACCAAATCGAAGAAACACAAGTAACGCCGGTCGCCGACGTTGACTTCGATGCAAAGTTGGAACGGAAGAAACAAAAGAAACGCGAAAAGAAAGCACGTCGAGCTGCCGAAGCCGCGTTGGCGGCCGAAGCAGCCGCGTTAGCCGAAGCCGCATCCGGTAGCAACGACAAGGAACCGGCTGAAGTCGAAGTCGAAGTTGTCGTCAAAGAAAAAGTAACCGTTGTCGCCGAAGCGACCGCGAAGGTTGTCGCCAAAGCTGAAACTGGCGAGCCAGTTGCCGACGATTCGGACCAAAGTGACAAAGCCGTCGGCGAAGGAGAGAGCATCGGCGAAGTTGAAAACACATTCGCAGCGATGGACTTGCCGCGATCGGTTCACGAAGCGATCCAGCGTTCCGGTTACGTGACGCCATCGGAAATTCAAGCTGCTGTGATTCCACCGATGCTGGCTGGCCGCGACGTCGTGGCCCAGTCGCAAACCGGTTCTGGCAAGACGGCCGCGTTTGCGTTGCCGATTTTGGCAAAGCTGAAATCCAAAGCCCCGTCGCCACAAGTGTTGGTATTGGCGCCGACGCGAGAGTTGGCGGTTCAGGTTGCCAAGTCGTTCGAGACCTATGCTGGCGATTTGAAAGGTTTTTCGATCGCGACAATTTACGGTGGCCAAGACTACGAGCCGCAACTGCGATTGCTGCGCCGTGGTGTTTCGGTGATTGTCGGTACGCCTGGTCGTGTGATTGACCATGTGAAACGCGGATCGCTTTCGCTGGATCACTTGCGTTGTTTGGTTTTGGATGAAGCCGACGAAATGTTGAACATGGGATTCTTGGAAGACGTCGAGTTTGTCTTGCAACAATGCCCCGCTGAAAAGCAAGTCGCGTTGTTCTCGGCCACGATGCCAAACCCGATTCGCCGAATCGCTGAACAGCATCTTCG
>JBAUHR010000562.1:0-3457 GCA_049680385.1 Rubripirellula sp.
TGCTGTTCAAGCAACGGCTTGCAATCGGGGCAATCGGTAGTGATCTTGGGAATGTCCATGACCCGCAAATTCTGGTCGATTCAGCCCAAATTCACCAACACCAGTTTTTCGCTCGGTAAACAAGTACAGCAAGTATTCAATCGGCGGAAACGGGTTTATTGACGGTCACTTTATCAGTGGTACTGTTTCGGCAGTCGCAGTCCCTGAACCATCGTCGATCGCATGGATGGTTCCACTCGCGATGCTTGGGTTGTACCGGGCGAGATTCCGTCGTCGCAACGGCTTATCAAATCAACATTTTTCCGAACCAAAGAATGTAGCTTAGGGATAGCGAAGAAGAGTACGTGTTCCCTTGTTGGGAACATGGATGCCCGCCCCCTCGAGGTCAATAGCTTTATGAGAAGCGTCCTTCACATTTGCATCGGGGATAGATGGAAGCGACCGTCAGTTCTGAACTAAAAGCAGTGCAGAATACTTCTTCAGTGTTTATGCATTCCGATACAGTTGCTGTTATTCTGTTTGCTTACATTATTTGTTTCGAATTGTCTGATCTTAGATCTCTGGATAGGTGGACCGACTAGCACGATGAACACAAGACTAACTTTTATCGGCTTATTCCTTGCCAGCCTTTTGCCGTATTCGGCCGACGGAGCAGTCATTACATGGGGAGTCGTGCAGTCAACGACGACGAGTGCCGTGAACGACGTTGCTAGGTTTGGCGATGTCGTTCTGGCGATCAACGGGCAAAGCCAAGGGAACGCTAGTTCACGCAGACCGGGTGATGCTGTACTTGCCGGAATCACGTTTCAATCGCTCGACTTCGATCAATTCCTTGGGCAAGTGGCGATCAATGATCAAACCGCCCTGTCGCTTCCTGCGACCACCACCACCGGTGATGCTCAATACGATACGTTCTTGAACCACGTCGCTTTTGTGAATGTCAACAACGCATCCAATTCAGCCGCGACCGGGCTGAGCGGAACTGACCAAGATGCGGTGTACCCCATTCCCAACCTGGCGATTGGGAAGCAGTATTCCATCCAAGTCTGGTACACGGACGAACGTGTCGGAAACGAATCGCGGGCGATGACCTATGGTGACAACGAAGCCGGTGGCAATTCCGCCTCGGTTCCGGGAACCGGTGCAAACGGGCTTGGAAGTTTTGTCGTCGGGTCGTTCACAGCAGATGCAACATCTCAAGATCTTCGGATCACGACAACAACCGCGGGACGCGGTCACATCACGGGTCTGTTGGTTCAAGCCGTTCCAGAACCTTCCTCGTTGTTCGTTTGCAGCTTTGGCGTTGTTGGTTTGCTGGTTCGCCGTAGACGCGGATAGTCGGCCGAAGGAGCGAACGGAGCTTGGGGGACTGTTTGCCCAGATGCATTGGTGGCAAGATTCGTTCTGGTCAACTCGCCAAGCGTCGATCTGCTTTTTTCACGCTGCGACAGCAACGAAATGTCCTGGCCCGAAGCGTGAGCGAGTGAATTGCACAGTTCACTCGCTTGCGTTTCAGACTTGTATCATCTCCGGCTTCAGAAGGTGGTTGACCTTTCCTTGGCGGACTAGACAATTGTGCACGAACGGAAATCGCAATACATTCCGTAGTCTACTGAGCCTTCCACGAACGCCTCATCGAGATACTGCAACTTGAGCCTTCAAAGTTTCCCGGCCGATCTTGCAAGCGACGAAGCAACAAGTCCGATCGCCGCTATCCTGAACTCAATCGACTCTGCCGTCATCATCGACGACATGCAAGAAGTCCAGGACTACTTCAAGACGCTTCGTGCAGATGGAGTCAAATCGTTTCTTGAGGCTTGGAATGAAGAACCAGCGATCTTAGACGAAGTCCTAGCACGAATTGAAACGCTTTGGCTAAATCCAATGTCGGTTCGTCTGTTCAGGGCCAACTCGCACGACGAACTTTGCGCCAGCTTGCCGCAAGCTTACGCCGTTCATCCCCATCCGTTCGTGGACTTTCTGGAAGCTGTGTTTCAGGGACGAAAGTTCTTTCAGGCAGAGTATGAGCAGCCGCTGGCTTCCGGCGAACTGGTGTCATTGTGTGTGACGAGCCACATGACAACCTTTCGAGATCGCCTCGCTTCAATCTGTACCTTCACCGACACGAATTGGTATAGCGACCAGCGACAGATCGCGGATTCGGAGGAGCGTTATGTCAAGGCGCTCAAGGGAACGGAGCTTGGCGTCTGGGAATTGGATCTGCGGACTCATGAATTTCTTTTGGACTCCGAGTACCAATCGCTCGTCGGCATGGAGCGAACGTTAGACGCGGTGCACAGCGACGCCTTGATGGCACTCGTTCATCCCAATGACCGTGAACGATTAGCCTACTCGCCGTCCAACGGGGAATACGACCGTGAGTTCCGCATCCAACGAACCGACGGAGCGACCATTTGGGTTCATGAGAAAGGCGCCGTCACGGAATGGACTTCGCAAGAGAACCCGAAACGGGCGGCCGGTACGCTTCGCGACATTACGATTGCGAAACGTGAACAAGCTTTGCACGAGGTTGAAAACCAAACCCTCGAAGCTTCGATGGACGGTATCGACGAAGCAACGATGTTGACCATTTTGGCGCACGGGATTGAGCGAGCGTTCTTGAATCACGCGTGCTGTCTAAAACTATTTCACCAAGACCAGATTTCGATTGCTATTGGCGGACCGCGTTTTCCGACCGATTCTACGGATTCGTTGGTGGGGGCAGCCGCAGCACGCCCCAGTCCTTGTAAAGACAGCATTCGCGATCGCCGTTTCGTCTACGTTGGCAGCTTGAGCCAGCACCCCGCCTACTCGGAATTTGCGACGGAGCTAAGTTCCATCGGTTTTCGCTCGGCAGGTTGCATGCCGATCTTGACGCGGGACGATGCTGTCCTGGGCACCATCAGCCTCTTCTCCTCGGCTGTCGACCAACCACTACCGAATGGACTGGAAAGCCTAAATCGTGTTGCTCAGGTTGCTGCGTTGGTCATCCAACAGCGGCGGCAAGCCGAGTTTCGAAAGCTATCGGAACAACAAGCACAGAATCGACACCGATTTGAAAGTTTGGGGCGACTGGCTGGCGGCGTTGCCCACGATTTCAACAATCTGTTGACGGCGATCGTGATCAATGCCCAGCTCTGTGAAGTCAAACCATCCGACGCCGGCGCCGTCGTTGAAAGTGCTCAAAGGATCCAGCAAGCCGCTGATGTCGCGGCATCGCTTTGCCGCCAAATGCTCACCTACGCAGGCAAAGTCGAAGCGACGCACAAAGCAATCAACTTGCGCGAACTGGCAAGCAGTATCGCTGAGCTAGTCAGATCATCAATCAACCCACGCGTCACAGTACACGTCAACGAAACGAAAGAAGCCCCGACAATCATTGGTGCCGAGGGGGCCGTTTCCCAAGTGATCCTAAACTTGTTGACCAACGCTTTCGAGTCAATCGACGGGCCGGGAC
>JBAUHR010000563.1:0-4189 GCA_049680385.1 Rubripirellula sp.
TGATGGATCGGTATTACAGCCGCGGCTCAGTCGATTCAACAGCAACGAAGTTCCAGCAGTTTCGGGTTCGTCGCATCAATTGTTGTTGGTCCGTCGCTTTGCAATGCAAGAGCTGGAAGAAGGAAACCGCCGTTCTTCGCCAATCCATTCTCGGCACAAATGAGCTATCGCTATTAAGCTCAACCAAGGTTGATCCGAAATGGTCTGGCGAGTGGTTCCACAAGAAGCTGCGCAAGCGAAACCAGGCTCCCGAACTCGAAATTGGTTTTGAACGATCTTCGGTAAACTTAGATTTGAGCGGCTGTCGATTGACACTGGACCGCAACATTCTTGTGCGTGCCTTGCCAATCGAATCAGAACCCAACCATAACTTTCTCTCGATTGACACCAACATCGTTCGATTGAAATTCGCGGACGCATTGCCTTTGCTCTTCAAGCAATTGATCTATCAGTTTGCCCTGTTGCCAGAACACCCGTCCTTGCTGGTCACCTTGGCGAAAAAACGTTTGCTTAGCATCGCGGGATCATCACCTGAAGTAGTGGATCTTGTTAAAGATCCCATTACCCGAGGATCTTCAACAAGATCCACTACAAATGCTTCACTTATCGATCCAGCGATGCTTAATGAAGGGTTTTTGACCCCGTCCGCCGTCAACCCGTCCGCTGCAACCAACTGCGAGGCGACGACATGCCTACTTGGCTGACCGAATCCGTCGATACGACGCAATTGCTGGGAACGCCGGCCGAAAGCAGCGCGATTCAAATGGCACTTCGCCTGGGCACCGCGTTCTTTTGTGGCTGTGTGATTGCCGCGATCTATTGGGGCGTTCGGCCGCGCGACAAGTTCATGCCAACGTTCCCGCCGACGCTGGTCTTGTTGTCCATCCTTTGTGCGATGTTGCCGTTGGTCATCGGGCAAAACGTGGCATGGGCCTTTGGTCTGGTGGGAGCTTTGTCGATCGTTCGTTTCCGAACCGTTGTTGAAGACACGCACGATATCACCTTTGTGATCTTTGCTGTGCTTGTCGGAATGGCCGTCGGCGCGGACCAAATCACCGTCGCACTTGTTGGGATGACCGTGACGGGATTGGCCGCGTTCTTGATTCGCCCGAGTGGAACGGGACGTGGAGCAATGAGTAACGGTGCTAGGCTTGAAATTCGGCTTGGCGTGGGTCGCGATCCTGACGTTCTGTTTCGTGACGTCTTCGAGGATTTACTCAGTAAAGTCGATTTTTCATCCGGATCGACCAGCAAGCAAGGAGCTTCGTTGGACTTGCAATATCTAGTCCAACTTCGCCCCAACGCCAATCCAACCGACCTCCTGAACCGACTGAATCTGATCGAAGGAGTGCAGAGTGTTGAACTCCGACCCCAACGTTGATCCAAACTTCTCGAATTACGAACCTATCCCTTCCAAGGTACCAACCATGAAAACAAGACTTCTTTCACTCATGATATTCTGTTGCGTCGGGGCCGGCGTTGCCGCCATTGCCTATGCGCAGCGTCCCGGTGGATTCGGCGGCCCGGGTGGGTTCGGCGGTCCAGGAGGCCCGGGTGGATTCGGTGGCCCGGGAGGCCCAGGTGGTCCCAATCGTGAAGAACGAAAAGTGTTGAAGGAGCACGATGCCGATGGCAACGGATGGCTGAACGCGGAAGAACGTCAGGCGGCTCGCAAAGCAATTGCGTCGGATACAGAGGGACAGGGAGGCCGAGGAGGACCTGGAGGCAGACCGGGTGGCGGTCGCGGCCCGCAAGCGGAGCCCGGAACGCCAGGGCCGAGGGTTGCGGTTGAGGATGTGAGCGTCCACCCCGACAAACCACTCTATGATACCAGCGTCTTGCGAACCGTCTTTCTACAGTTTGAAAACGATGAGTGGGAAATCGAGCTGGAAGACTTTCACGGTACCGACGTCGATGTCGCGGCGACCATGACTTTGGATGGAAAGACTTACGAAAATGTCGGCGTTCACTTTCGGGGTGCTTCGTCGTACGGTCATGTGCCTCGCGGAAGCAAGCGTTCGTTCAACGTGTCGCTGGACATGGTCGACAAGGACCAAAACATTGACGGCTACGACACATTGAACTTGCTGAATTGTAATGGTGATCCGTCAATGATGAGCAGCGTTATCTATTCCCACATCGCTCGCCAATACATTCCCGCGCCCAAGGCCAACTTCGTCCAAGTCGTCGTTAACGGTGAGAGTTGGGGATTGTTCAACAATGTCCAACAGTTCGACAAAACGTTTTTGAAAGAGAACTACGATGGATCCAAGGGAACTCGTTGGAAAGTCAGCGGCAGTCCTCAGGCCGATGGCGGATTGCGATATCTTGGCGAAGACTTGGCCGACTATAAGTCGCGGTTCGAGATGAAGTCCAGCGACGGGGAGAAGGCGTGGAGGGCACTGGTGGAACTGTGCAAGACGCTCAACGAGACACCGGCAGACGAATTGGAATCAAAACTCGAGCCAATCTTGGACATAGACGAGACATTGAAGTTTCTCGCACTCGACGTGGTGCTGCTTAATGGCGACGGTTACTGGTTGCGAGCGAGTGACTACAACCTGTTTCGTGACAGCGACGGCAAGTTCCACGTCATCCCGCATGACATGAACGAATCATTCGCATTGGCGGGCCACGGTGGACCTGGAGGACCAGGACGAGGCGGTCCCGACGGTGGCCCCGGCGGTCGAGGTGGACCGGACGGAGGACCAGAGGGAAGACCGGGCGGGCGCGGTGAACCCGACGGTGATCGAGGACCACGTGATCGCGGTGGACCAGAGCGTGAATTCGGTGGCGGACCAGGATTCGGTGGCGGACCAGGCGGACCAGGATTCGGTGGCGGTCGCGGTGGACCGGAATTCGGTGGCGGTGGCGGTCGCGGTGGATTCGGTGGCGGTCCAGGCGGCCCCGGTGGTGGAGGACCGCGAGGCGGAAGCGTCGACACGGACCCGTTGATTGGCTTGGAAAGTGACCGAATGCCGCTACGAAGTAAACTGTTGGCGGTGCCGGCACTGCGTGAACGCTACATGCAGTACGTACGCCAAATTGCCAACGACTCCATTGCTTGGTCCAAACTAGGTCCGGTTGTCGAAGGCTATCGCGATTTGATCGACCCCATCGTGCAAACCGACACACGCAAGGCGATAACCTACGACGCGTTCCAAACGGCAACCAGTTCGGAAGCATCCGAATCACCGCAACCCATGTCGCTGCGAAAGTTCTCCGATGGGCGATCCCGTTTCCTAACGTCCGCCGAACGATAATTGACACCAACGGTAATGGGCTAGGTTACGAGTCCCGGTTCTTTCCTTAGGGCGGCGAAGGCGCGACACAAGTAGTGGACCTTGTTAAAGATCCTTGCAGCATGGAGATCTTTAACAAGATCCACTACGAACTGTCGTTGCGTTTTGAATCGGATCGACAAAGGGAACGCTGTGTCCTCTAAAACGAAGGAGCAATTTGGCCCCAAGGGCTGGACACCAGAGCGACTCGGTTCGCTCGTTGGAAAAACGTATGTCATCACCGGAGCAAACGCCGGGGCGGGATTTGAAGCCACTCGCGTGCTTATGTCCAAGGGCGCAAAAGTGGTGATGACGAACCGCAGCGCCGACAAGTCAGCCGCCGCCATCGCGACCCTAAAACAGGAATTTGGTAGTGACGCTGACGTGACTTTCGTTCCAATGGATCTAGCGGTGTTGGACTCCGTTCGTAAAGCGGCAGCAAAGATATTGGAGTCAGTCCCCCGCATCGACGCGCTCATCTGCAACGCCGCCATCGCCCAGGTAGCCAAACAGGAGATTACCTTGGACGGCTTTGAAAGCCAGCTTGGTGTCAACCACTTCGGTCACTTCCTGTTGTGCGGCTTGCTGTTCGATCGGATCGAGCAGTCGGCGGGACGGATCGTGGTCGTCGGCAGTAACGCCTACAAAATGGGACTCAAGAGGATCCAGTTTGAAGACCTGAACTTCGACAAAAATTACACCGCCTGGAGTTCCTATGCCCAAAGTAAACTGGCACAGATGATGTTTGCCTATGAACTGCAGCGTCGGGTTGAAGCTGCGGGCAAGAACGTGACGGTCCAGGTCTGCCATCCCGGCGCGTCACGAACCAATTTGTTGAAGGACACAGCCAGCGCCTTCAACAAGATCGTCTGGTCCATCCTCTCTCGCATCATCGCGCAATCCGCCGA
>JBAUHR010000564.1:0-1925 GCA_049680385.1 Rubripirellula sp.
GTTTGTCTTCATCCAAGTCGGCAATCGCCACCACGCGAATTTTCTCGTTGATCGTAAGCGTGTCGTTGATCGCTCCGCCACCGCGTCCGCCTGCTCCGACCAATCCAATTCGCACATAGTCTTTGGAGACATCGGCCGGTTCGGCACCGCGCACCGCACGGGTGGAACCCATTCCGGTTGCGAGTGCGGCGGAGGCCACCGTGCCTGTCTTCAGAAAACTGCGACGTGAAGATTCGGACGTCGTTGTTTGACTTGCGTTGTCCGATGGTGGATGCTTTTCAGCATCCTTGGTTTGCAACAAAGAAGAAGATTGCGGGCGGGTCATTGGTGGGCCTTAGGAGGTACGTTGATATCAGCAAACAATTCGATTCACATCATCGTAATAGAAAACGGAGACAGGCGGTCAATGTCTTGGCAACGTGAACATCAAATTTCTTCAGTTTCAATTCCCACACTTCTTTTAGCGATCACCTTGCTGGGCAGTTACATGAATCCCGCTGCGGCTCAAGAAGCCGCGATGGACGTCTCCAAACCGAATTTCATTGTTGTCTTTTGCGACAATCTGGGTTTCGGCGATATCGAGCCATATGGTTCGACGGTACATCGCACGCCTCATTTGAATCGCATGGCGAAAGAAGGTCGCAAGTTCACGCACTTTTGCGTGACCGCCGGTGTGTGTACTCCATCACGGAGCAGTTTGATCACCGGATGTTATTCCCAACGAGTCGGAATGCACGACAACCCACGTGACGGGCAAGTGCTCCGGCCACTTTCGCCGTATGGCCTGAACCCAGATGAAATCACGATTGCCGAAGTGCTTCGTGACGCTGGGTACGCCACTGGCATGGTGGGCAAATGGCACTTGGGCGACCAAAAAGATTTCTTGCCAACGCGTCAAGGATTCGATTGGTTCTACGGCATTCCCTACAGCGACGACATGACCGCGGCGGTCGGCAAACGATTGGCACCGCGATTCGAAGGAGACCAATGGCCACCGCTGCCTCTAATGGAAAACGAAAGCGTCATCGAGTCGCCAGTGGACCGCGACGGACTAACGAAGCGTTACACGGAGCGATCCATCGACTTCATCCGCGATCACAAAGACGAACCGTTCTTTCTGTATCTTCCGCAAGCCATGCCCGGCAGCACACGGACTCCGTTCGCCAGTCCCCAATTCAAAGGCAAAAGCAAGAATGGTCCGTGGGGTGACTCGATCGAAGAACTGGATTGGTCGATGGGACAAATCCTGGATGAATTGGTCCGGCTAGAAATCGACCGGCGAACGCTGGTAGTCTGGACTAGCGACAACGGCGCTCCGATGGATCGCGACATGGCCAAGCCGACTCGTGGCACAAACCGACCGCTGCACGGTCGTGGTTACACGACCAGCGAAGGTGCCTTTCGCGTTCCAACCATCATGTGGTGGCCCGAAACGGTGCCATCAGGCAGCCTGTGCGAAGAACTAGCAACCACCATGGACTTGCTGCCAACCTTTGCAAAGCTGAGCGGCGGCAAAACGCCTGACGACCGCATCATCGACGGCAAAGACATCAGCGACTTGATTCGAGGCATCCCGGACGCCAAAACGCCGCACGACGCGTTTTTCTATTACGAACGAGATCAACTGCAAGCGGTTCGTAGCGGCCCTTGGAAATTGTTTGTCCCGCTAGACGAATTCACCAAGCATCCGCATTTTCGAGCGGGCGAGACGGCGCACGCACTACTGTTCAATGTTGTAACCGACATTTCCTGTGACACCGATGTTGCTGACAAACATCCAGAGATCGTTGAGCGACTAATGAACCTAGCTGACCAAGCCCGCCATGACTTAGGCGATCGCGGTGTTCCGGGAACAGGTCAGCGTCGTGCAGGACGCGTTAACAAACCCGTTGCGCTATCCGTGCGATAGCGTCAGTTTTCTTTTG
>JBAUHR010000565.1:0-2231 GCA_049680385.1 Rubripirellula sp.
CTAGCCTGACCCCCGCGAAGCGTTTCGCAATCAAATTCACAGCCTAGAAGCGTTTCCTAGTGTGACTCTGGGGAAGCCTCGCCCGGAAAAGAATTTTCGACCGATTCTGGACTTATGTTTCTCCCAATAAATGGGTCATTGAAAAACACCGCTTCCGTCAACCAGTTAGAATCGACCACCGGCTCCATTTGTTGCACAGCGAAGACACGCTCACCCTTGAAGTCGATAAACAACGAATTCTCCTTTCCAGGGAAAATCTCATAGAACCAATCGTCTAGCGACACGTAATCGGGGCTTCCTAGCAAGTCAAAAACACTGGTTCTAGTCATTCCAGCTTTGAGTTTCGATGTTGCACTTCTTCGTTCTTCAAATGTTTTTGCTTCGTGCTTGATCTGGAACACACCTTCAACCTGAAGCCGGACAGGCATTACATTTGCGATGCTCGGTCCAATCCCAAGCCTTCGGCTTGTGGCGTTGAGCAAGAACCGCTGACTCGCAATTTTATCTATTTCTAAAACTGAATCATTCGGTGCCTTGCATTCAAGTCTCTTAGAAAAAAGTCTTGCACGTTCGAACCCGATTTCCTTTACTTGATTCGCATTTTCTTTCAAATCGAGAACACCTGACCAGAACAATCCTGGCATATTCGAAATCGTTTCCGTTGAATCGATACTACCTCGAATCACTCTACGTTCATCAATATCTAGTAGCCCTTCCTTCTGAGCACCAGTCATCAAGTCGACATCCACTCGTCCAAACGGCCAACCACGATAGACAAAAACACTCGAATTTCTTTTGAAAAAGACTACGTCGGTAGGATCCCAGTAACGAGGGTGACTCAGTTGCTTGTTGATTGCCGATCTTCGACTCGCAAGAAAATCATCATCGTAGAATTGATCTTTGCCGAATTTGTTGGTAATCCAGATCCCACCGCTTTGCGTCATGAAGGCCGTGGTTCCCTCATTAGATACGACTGCGTGAAGTATGCGCCACCTACGGTCAGTGTTTGCCGACAACGACACCTCACGTCGCCACAGTAGTTTCTTCCCTTCACTAAACTGCACAAATACTGTCCCTCTGTTGGCATAACGAACCGATGCTCGACTATTGAATGCTACGGTATACTGTTTTGATGGAGCGTGAACGAGAGTGGAGTTGTCATCCCCTATCACGACGTTCGAAAGCACCGCACAGAAGAATATTGAAAGCGAAATAATACGTGACATGGACCGAACTGGTTTGTATTCGTGAACTTAAAGAATCGATGGATCGATAGGATCGACGCCTGGTTGAGCAGCCGGATCTAGATTTGGCCTAGGCAGTTCTTGGTCAGGATTGCAGTTCTTCACCTCTCCCCGACATTGACCGCTTGCTTTTTCCCACGCGCACTCATCCTGTTTTTCTGGGTTACCTACGTGCAACATACGGCATTCTGTAAGGTATGCACGAAACTCCTTGGTAAGACAACGCTGGCACTCGGGTAGGCCGGTCCCCACGCCATTGCAACTATCTTTGACATGCTGCATTTCGTGATTCCATGTCAGTGAAAATGACGATCTGGATTTACACCCCATCGAAAACGTGTTGAAAACGACATTGATATCACCCGTTTGTAGATTCGTTCTTGTCTCTGCATTCGCAAGACTCGGAACAAAGTCACAGTTGAATTGGATTTTGCAAAACCCATTCCCATTGTCCTTGGGAATTTGCAAGAACCAAAAGCCACCTCCGCCAGGCACTAAGTCGCCAGCTTTCGCAAGCTCATTGAGGTTTTCTACACAAGACTGACACCCACATTCATTTCTTCCTGCGGGGCGCGTCGATAGATCGATCAGGCCACTAGGGTCGACCAAGCTCAAGGGTTGATTTCGTGTGTACTTGTATAAAGAGAATGTGTTTCGATACCCAATCGGATCTCTTCCCAAAAAGCGTCCACTGATAGCGTCGTACATTCGAGCGCGATAGTGATAGAGTTTCAGTGTCTCATCCCACTCACGACCGGTGTAGAGATACCGATTGCCCTCCGCTGAGCTAGTCAGCACCGAACCACTACCCGAGAGAATCGTAGGTGTACCATAAGCGGTGTTGGCGTACCTCTCGACGACGTTCGCGATTGAGTCAGTCAATGCCACCACACTGTATTGTTGGGTGCGGAGGTAGTAACGCACGGCCTTTGTAGTGGCGTGCGAGTTTTTACAGCGTGCTTTGTCGAGTAAACAGGTGGCGTGAAG
>JBAUHR010000566.1:0-1630 GCA_049680385.1 Rubripirellula sp.
AGTGGAAGAGCGTATGGCAAGTGGCTCGCAAAAGCCGACCACCACGCAAGCCACCGACACTAATGGAGATGACGAAGATCGTTGCCGAACTGGGCGGCTATATCAATCGCAAAAACGCCGGTCCGCCAGGCCCTCAATCAATGTGGCTCGGCCTGCAAGCAATGCACATCATGGCAACGTGCTGGATGGCCTTTGGGCCAGGAGCCGATCAAAGATGTTTATAACAACGAGGGGACGGGCGAACAACTTGCAAGCAAACGAAAAAACGGACCACCCGTCCTCCCGTGCATTTCATGGTTCGCCCAAATCGTCAATGTTGTCGTGGCCGAGGAGGTCGAACAGCGAGTCGCTAGGTGGTAGCGGGTCGCCGTGCCCATACGTCGTGCAATATCGGTCATCGATCAGATCAATGCAACGCGCGGAATTGATGAGCGTATGATTGAATTGCGTTTGTTCCGGGATTCCAAGACGCTGGTACAGGTCAAGACGAATCTGTCTTGCTCGATCTAGGGTCGCAAGTTGTCGGTCAAGGCAAAGTCTGATATGCGCCGTGTCACCGCGGGTTTCATGCGATATCCAGGATACGTCCACCCAGCCGATGATTTTGCACGAGTAGTCCTCGGTGTCGTCAAAAAATTCAAAGCTGCAATTGCGCTCGAGGCAAAATATGCACCGCGCATCGAGATCGGCGAGTTGTATTCGGTCGCCATCTCGAAGAGCAAAGAAGTCCATCGGAGCCAAATTTGAGTGGGCGAACTTATTCTTTTCCGGCGGGTGAGGGTGAGAACAAGTCGTTTTGGCTTGTTCTTACTGGTGACGCCGACTTATTCTCACCATTTGGCACCTTCGGCACGATGAGTGCCGAGACTTATTCTCGCCCGTCTGCTGGGTGGGAGTCAAGCTTGTTCTCACGGGAGTCCCGCTTCGAGAACCGCGTGGGCTGGGAACGTTTTGCGTGGGATCAGGCCCGGGTTTCGAGGTTTCTCGTTAGCTGAGTTTCCGAACTGAAGCCGCAAAAGGTGTCAGGTAACGCATGTTTTTAGTCCGCTCAAATCCATTTCGTGCAGGACTTGGGCGGAACAAGCGTCGCTTAGGCCAGCCCCTTTTTTCTGACTTTTGTTAGATCGGCTTTACTCTTCAACTGAAGCGTACAACCAAGAGATTTCTTTGTCGCTCAGTGCCCGGTTGTAGAGCACAAACTCGTCGATCTTGCCTCGCCAACTGTATCCAGAGGATTCGCCTCCCAAGCACAGCGAACGGTTGGAATGCTTGATCGACGCCAATGGTGAATCGCTGAGGAACGGCGAATCGCCGAACGGGTCCATGGATGTCATTTTGTGAACATGCATGAATTTGCCATTCAGATAAGTCCGCACGCTTTTTCCATCAAACACTCCGACCAAGTGAGTCCATTCGCCAACGGGCACCGTCGCTGCTGCCATATGTGTCGAGTAGCCGTTGACGAAAAATCGCAAGTGTCCAGAATTCCCCGAGCTGCCTACAAAGCCGTAACCATTCTGCCAAGAGCTGGAATCGGTCTTTGCCGCTAAGAGCTGATAGCCACTTGAATTCTCGCCTGGGCAAACCCACATTCCCATCGTCAAAGCTGCTGGACAAAGATCAGCATGGT
>JBAUHR010000567.1:0-4067 GCA_049680385.1 Rubripirellula sp.
CTGTACGAACGTGGGCAACCACAACGCACATTGCCCGTCCGGTCGGCAACCCCCGTTTGATTTCAACCTTCTAGGAAACCGCTATGGACTGTCGTCTGTGTCCGAATTTCACTTTCCGCACCGGTGCGTTATTGCCGTTGTTGGCTGCTAGTCTGTTTGTGACTGGTGCCAGTCCGCTGGCGATTGCTCAACCTGCCGCTGTCGAAGCTCCTGCGCCGGCTCAACTGGCCGTTCCATCGGTGCGAGACACGGTCGTCGCGAAGATGATCGCGAAGTTGATGCCCGAAAATCACATTTCTGCACAGGGTCTCAATGACACGATTAGCAAGCGGGCGCTGCAACTGTTTATCGATTCGCTTGACCCGTTGAAGCTGTATTTTCTGCAAAGCGACATCGACGAGTTCGCCGCTAGCGAAAACTCGATCGACGATATGGTTCGCAAAGGCGACCTAAAGTTGGCCTATGACATCTTCGGCCGATTCATTCAACGAGTCGACGAGCGAGTTGCCGTTGCCCAAGAACTGTTACGCGGCGAATTTGAATTTACGACCGATGAAGCGATCGTGATCGATCCCGAATCGACTCAGTACGCAACCAATGCCGATGAAGCGCGTGATCGCTGGCGTCGTCAGATCAAGTATTCGTTGCTGGATCTGAAAGACGACGAAACCACCGGTTCGGAAGCGATCGAGCAATTGCAACGACGCTACACACGTTACGCTCGACGCTGGAAACAAACCGACAGCGACGATTTGTTGGAAATGTACCTGACCGCGGTCACGATGGGTTACGACCCGCACTCGACTTACATGTCGCCGCAAACGCTGGAAGATTTCAACATTCAAATGCGTTTGAATTTGGACGGCATCGGTGCCCAGCTCAGCGAGAAAGACGGCAAAACAACGGTCACTCGCGTGATCCCCGGCGGTGCTGCGGCCAAGCATGGCAAACTGCAAACCGACGACGTGATCGTTACGGTGGGTCAGGACGAAGCTGGCGAAATGGTTGACGTGGTTGAAATGCCACTCAACGACGTCGTGACTTTGATTCGGGGACGAGCCGGATCGACCGTACGTTTAGGCGTCAAATCAGGCGGCATCGGTGCGGTCGAAGTCTTGAAGATCACACGTGCTCGGATCGAATTGGAAGAATCGGCTGCTCGTGGCGAAGTCATCGAACACGTCTCGCCCGATTCCAACAACACGCTAAAGATCGGTTACATCAACTTGCCAAGTTTCTACTTGGACATGGAATCGGCTCGCCAGGACAAGCAAAACTTCCGCAGCAGTACCCGTGACGTTCGCCGCATTCTGGCTGATTTCAATGCTCAGAATGTCGACGGCATCGTTTTGGACCTTAGCAAGAACGGTGGCGGCAGTCTGACCGAAGCGATCAATTTGACCGGCTTGTTCATTGACCGCGGCC
Source organism: Rubripirellula sp. (assembly GCA_049680385.1). GTDB lineage: Bacteria > Planctomycetota > Planctomycetia > Pirellulales > Pirellulaceae > Rubripirellula. The sequence goes on from JBAUHR010000567.1 coordinate 1,426, forward strand.
CTGTCGTCCAGGTCAAGAACTCGGATGGCAGCGTTCAACAATACGCCGACGAAGAAGCCGGCACAGCGTGGAGCGGCCCGCTTGTCGTTCTGACCAGCAAGTTCAGCGCAAGTGCCAGCGAGATTTTCGCAGGTGCGATCCAAGACTATCGTCGTGGAATCGTCGTCGGTGACCCTGCGACGCACGGCAAGGGAACCGTTCAAACGTTGATGGATCTTGGCCAGCAACTGTTCCGCAGCAACCGTGCAAACTACGGGGCGCTAAAGGTGACGCTGCAACAGTTCTATCTGCCCGACGGCGAAAGCACTCAGCGTAAGGGCGTTTTGGCCGACGTGATTCTGCCAAGCATCACTTCGAAAATGGATGTCAGCGAAGGCGACTTGAAGTTTGCACTTGAACATGATCGCGTCAAACAGGCTCGTCACGATCTTTACAACATGAAGCCAGCCGATTTGATCGGAATGCTTCGCCAACGATCGATGACACGAGTGGCCGCAGACGAAGAATTCGGCGATCTGCTCCGACGTATCGAGTTGTACGTTGCTCAGAAAGAACAGAACACGGTCTCGCTAGACGAAGAGCAATTCATGGCTCGTCGCAAGGAACTGGATTCTCAAAAGGAAGAGGAAGAAGAAACCCTCGAGACCCAGTTGAACAGCGAGGAAATCTATCGGGACAACTTCTATAACAAAGAAGTCTTGAATGTGACTTCGGACTACATCGACGGATTGCGGAAGCAAAACTTGGCCAAGGCCGACTGATTCGAACGGTGAGTGCCGGCAGTAGTGCCGAGAGTGTAGAGATACGAGACGGAGGCGTTGTTAACGACGCCTCCGTCTTTTTTTGTGTTGTTCGGGTACCGATACTCGTCAACGGTTTGTCGACTAAACCGTTTAACCGTCCGCCGCAGGCGTACGTATTTCACTGTCGCGTACGCCTGCGGCTAACGGTTAAACCATTCGGATCGTGATGTAGCACCCTATCGGCAAAACGTTGACGACGATCGCTACGTTGGCTGCTAGCCGATCGATTTGGCGATTGCGTAGATTTCGGCAGCGTTTAGGACTTTGTCGTTGCTGGTGAACAGCGATTCGATCGCCGCTCGGTGGGTTTTCATCTTCAGGCCACCGACACCAACCGCACCGTACCCGACGCCCTGGCCGAACGGTTTGGCTTTGTCGGCGACGCCGATGCCCTCGATTCCGGCTGGGGGAACAGCGTTCAGGTCAATCGCGACTTTCAGTGTCGAAAGTGACTGCATTGTTTTTTCGTCGGCCAGTTCGATGCCGGCGGCACCGCAGGCGATGACGATTTGGGCGTCTTCCAAAACGCTTGCCGTTTGCGCTGGCGAACCGGCTTGGCCCGCGGCGACAGAACCCGACTGAACTTGTTCGCTGATTTCCTTGGCCGCCGACGCAGCTCGGTCCAGCGATCGGCTGGTCAGGACGACGTCGGCACCGTCGCTGGCAAGCAGTTGGGCAACGCGCCGACCGACCGGGCCGGTACCACCAAGCACGACGGCTTTTGCGCCGGCAAGTTCGATGTGCCGGCTGGCGGCGACAACTGCCGCCGACGCGGTGGTGTTGCAACCATTGGCATCCAACATCAACGAGACTCGGACGGGACCGAAGAATGCGTCTTGGCACGCCGCCAAGAGCTGTTCGGCGGCCGAAACATCACTGCCGCCGATGAAGATCGCGGTGTTTTTTAAGTTGTCGCCGCCGCGAGTGAACATGGCACCGTGAACGATCGAAGTGACGCCGGTGACTTGGACGCCTTCGTATCGCAGCAGTTGGTCGACACCTGCATCGATGGCGACGACCGAATCGAACGAACTAGGTTGCGAATCAATATCGAGTTGCAGCAAGATTTTCTTGGTCATGGCGTTTTCTCTCGGAAGACGGTGCATAAAAAAAGCTTCCCGGCGTTGAAACCGAGAAGCTCTGTTTTGACATTGGCATGATCGCCAACCTCAGCAGACTAGAAACCCTTGAAAGGGTGCGCCGCTGTGTCTTTTTGTGCGATCATTTCATCAGCACTTGGCTTGCAACCCATGGCGTTTGCCAACGATTGCTTGACGGCGTCGTAGTTGTACTGATAGATTTTTTCGTCGTCTTCGGCGGCTGGGTGGATGAACACGCCGCAGACGCAAACCAAGTCTTCGGCTTGATCCTTAGGAATGATTCCTTCGGCGACCGAGTCGGCGACAGCTTTCGCGACGGCTGCTTGTGCAGGACCGAACATTTGCACGACTTGCTTCATGCCCTTCATCGTGACCTTGGTCACCATGACGGTCGATGGCTTGACGGCGACGTTGGGTGCCAAAACGGCCATCAAGTTTGTGTGGCCTTCGCTTTGAGTGGCAAGTGCGTTTGCAAATGCGACTCCGACGGGGCCGCTCTTGCTGCCGATCATCAGGTCAATGTGTGCGACTTCGTTGCCATCGCCGACCAGTGCTTCACCAACATTCAAATGCATTGTGGGGGACTACCTATTCGTGGGTTGAGGGACAAAAATCCAGGCTTGCAGATTTGATCAATGCAAATCGTTCGGAGACTCCATCGGCAGCGATTTCGCTATCCGCCGGTCCTCATAAACCGATGCCAAAAGTAGCAGACCCCACCGCTGATGCAACCACCCGC
>JBAUHR010000568.1:0-6102 GCA_049680385.1 Rubripirellula sp.
ACATCGCACCCTCTAAGGTTGCGAATTTGTGGATTGTGAGGGTCCGGTTGGTCGATAGTCAGGGAAGATGTCGCGGTTATTACCGTGCGCGGATGCTGCTTTCATCGAGGGACACGGGGAAACGCGATGAGTCTGTTCGGAACCATTCAGCAATCCGCTGGTGCTCTCAATGCAGCCCAGATTGGGTTACAGGTGGTTGGCAACAACATTGCTAACGCGAACACGCCAGGCTACATCCGTCAGAATCTGGAACAAGTCGCGTCGGTGGGTGTCCGTGAAGGCGGGCTGATCAAGGGCACAGGCGTTCGGCCGACTGGCATTGTCCAGGTCATTGACCAGCAACTTACCGAGCGCATGTTCAATGCGAAGACCGATTTGGCCGGTTCCGAAGCGCTCGACAAGGCGTACGGGCAACTCGAAGAACTGACCAATGACCTCAACAACGAGGGACTCAACCAACAGTTCACCTTGTTCAACAATGCGTTACATGAACTTTCGACTCAGCCCAACGATGGCTCGCTTCGAGACTTTGTGATTCTGCAAGCCGACACTCTAGCCGCCAATATCAACCAGAGTCGCGATATGGCGATCGCTCGTCGCGAGCTTTGGAACGGTGATCTGGACCAGATTTCAAACGACATCAATCGTTTAACTGAGAGCATTGCGAACCTGAACCTTGAAATCGCAACGATTGAAGGTGGAGGCGTTTTGCACAGTGACGCGACCGGTCTTCGTGATCAACGCTATCGTGACTTGGAAGAGTTGTCTGAATACGTCAACTTGAACTTTCAAGAGCAGGAAAGCGGCTCGATCGCTGTCTTTGTCGGTGGAGACTATTTGGTAAGCAACGGGAAACGGCGCGAAGTTAAGTCCGCGTACAGTTCCGAAAAAGGTTCGAACGAGATTCGGATCGTAGAGACCGATTCACCACTGCTTGCGACGCGCGGATTGTTGGGGGCAACCAACGAAGTGGTGGGAAGTGTTTTTGGCGATTACATCGACAGCATTGATACGATGGCTTCGTCATTGATTCGAACGGTCAACGAGGTTCACTCGCAAGGCCAGGGGCGGCGAGGTTTTGATGGTCTGTTGTCGACCGTTAAATCGAATACGGGTGTGCCATTGGTTGATGCGGACCTCGCATGGACGCCAAGCAACGGTACGTTCGACATGAGTATTGTGGACGAGAGTGGTGCTGTGATTAGCGATCATCGAATCAACGTTCGCATGCTTGGGCAGGTGACTGATTCGACGGTGCAGTCGATTGTTGCTGACATCAGTGCGATTGACGGGCTGACGGCCAATGTGACTCGTGAAGGTCGCATCGAGATTCTGTCGGATTCACCAACAGCTCAGTTCGTTTTCGGTGAAGACACTAGCGGATTCGTCGCGGCTGCGGGAATCAACACTTTCTTTACTGGGCGAAATGGCGGCGACATTGCGGTCAATTCAGTATTGAAAGAGAATGCAGATTTTCTGGCGATCAGTGAGAATGGAATCTCCGAAGACACCAACACCCTGACCAATTTGATTGACTTGGTCGACAAGCCGCTAGATAACTTGGGTGGTCAGTCGGTTCGTCAAACTTACGAACGTTCGGTGTCCGGATTGGGCCAGAAAATCAGCTTGCAGGGAAGTTCGAGTGAGGGACTTCGGAATTTTTACGCGACGCTTCAAAGTCAGCACTTGGCGATCACGGGCGTCAATATCGATGAAGAGTCGATCAAGATGATTAGCTACCAACGCGCATTTCAAGCGTCGTCGAAAGTCATTTCAACGGCCGCTGAGATGCTGGATCTGTTGGTCAATCTGTAAGCGATTCCATCGACTGTTTGGTCAGTCGGATTCTGTCGGTTGGGAGCCCAGAACGCGGTAGATTTCGGATGCATCCGTGATTCCCGCCTCAACGCATTGCTTGGCACGGCGGTGTAAATCGACGTATCCTGATTCGGACGCGGCGCGTCGCATATCGGCTGTTGTTGCGCCCCGGGCCAGCGAGTCCGAGAGTGCTTCACCGACTGGATCGGTACCGTCGAATCGCACGCAACTGGCGATTGCGATCTGACCTTGGTACCCCGTGCCGAGGCATGTTTGGCAATTCTCGGGTCTGTGGTTGGTGCATCGCCGCCGAAGAAGTCGCTGGGTAAGGATTGCGCGGACGCCGCTGCGAATCACGAAGTGTGGAACACCGAGTTGCATCAATCGGCGCAGCGATGCCGCGACATCGGTGCCGTGCAACGACGAAAACACAAGGTGCCCTGTCAAAGAAGCTTGCATCGCCGCTTCGGCTGTATCGGGGTCGCGAATCTCACTGACCAACAAGACTTCGCTGTCTTGGCGAACGGCGCTGCGAAGGGCCGACGCCAGCGTCATTCCGCCCGCCGGATCAAGTTCGCTTTGGCTGATGTTGGGAATGATCGATTCAACCGGATCTTCGATCGTCACAATGCTGCGTCGAGGAATCGCGCCGGCGATATGACGAAGCATCGCGTACATCGTCGTCGTCTTTCCGCTGCCGGCGGGGCCCGACATCAAGACTGCACCGTCGGTTTGGCCACAAAGGTGTTGGATTGTCTCGGTCACATCATCCGCCAGACCGATCGAGGCCAGCGAGTCGAAAGCATCGCTTTTTCGCAGCAGGCGAATGACGGCACGCGGACCATGGATCGTTGGATAGATTCCAAGCCGAATTGAAACGTTTGCATGCGGATGGTCGGCACCTTCGAATCGAAGTCGGCCTTCCATCGGTTGACCGCTTCGATACGTTGGTAAGCCAGACATCACCATCAATCGCTTGACCGGATCGCTCTCGCCGCCACCCGGAATCGACTGTCCCAACGATAGAACACCATCGATCCGAAACAGCAGATCCCAGCCCTCGGGACGGGGTTGCAGGTGAACGTCCGACGCGTCGCGTGACACCGCCAAGTCGATGACCCGCTGGATCACGTCGACGGCATAGTTTGGGTCGTGCGGATCGAGTTGGTCGGTCGCTAGATCGGACTCAACCGGCAAAGGAGCGATTGAGTTTGCAGAATCAGATGCGCGCATTGCCGAGACTCTTTGCTCAATAGAAAACCGGACGTCATGATGACGCCAAAAAAAATGACGCGAGCACCATTGGGGTTACTCGCGTCATTTCAGGATACTTGATTCTGCGGTTTGAATTAGGCAGCGTCTTTTTTCTTGTTCTTTTTGCCTTTTTCGCCAGCGGGTTTGTCGGTTCGCAGCATTGCCTTGGGCAAGTCTTCTTTTTGTTCGTCTGTTAGCAACGCCACCACACTCTTTTGGAATTTGGTTCGTGCTTCATTCATTTTGGTAAATGCGTCGGACTGCTCTGTCGTCATTCCTGCGGCTTCGTTCACGGCTGCGGCGGCTTCTTTGCCTTTCTTGCCGCTCTCACGAACGGACTTCTGAGCTTCCATTCGCTTCTTCATCAACTCGGGTGTCAGACCTGCTTCTTCGCGGAGGGTCTTCATCGAGGCATCAGCCGCTTTACCAAGTTCCTTGATTTTTGCGGTCTGATCTTCTGTCAGGTTTACCGATTCCAGTTGTTTGATGATTTGCGCGGCAGCCGACCGGCCACGATTCTGCCCTTTCTTTTTCTTTGATTGAGCATCATCGGCGTCGTCGGCGATTGCGGGTGCTGCCAAAACTGCTGCCATAACGATAGCGCCAAGCATTTTAAACTTCATACTGAGTCTCTTTACAACGTGGAGGCATGGGATTCGGGCACATGAACTGCGTCCGACAGGTGATTTTACACACTGTCTAACCCCGGCGACTAGCGAGTGTTGCGAATTATTCCTCCAGAATTGTTTAACGGTAATTACTGAACGGTAACTATTTGATGGTGGCTCATCTGCGTTGGCATCGTGTCAAAGTGTCTGGCCACCATCAACGCTTAGGATCTGGCCCGTGGCCATTTTGCTGTCGACGGCAAAGAAAAGCACCGCGTCGGCAATGTCGTCGGGCTGGGAAGGTTTGGGAATCGGATAGTTTGCCACCATCTCGTTCAGGTCCCAGTCAGGGTTCCCGTTGCGAATCCATCGGCTGTCGATTGGCCCAGGGCAAACTGAATTGACGCGAACTTCGGGCGCCAAGACTCGAGCCAGTGACTTGGTCATCGTATTGAGCCCCCCTTTAGCGGCGCAGTATCCAATGGACGACCCCATACCAGTTAGCGCGGCGACCGAGCTAACGTTGACCACCGATCCGCCGCCGCCCTGACGTAGTAGGTCCGCCGCGGCGCGGGTGACAAAGAACGGGCCTTTCAAATTGACACCCAGCATCCGATCCCACATCGGTTCGGTTAGCCCTTCGAGGTCGTCGTGAGGGATGAAGTGAGTCATCGCGGCATTGTTGACCAGGACGTCCAGTCGGCCGAACTGATCCTTGATCTGGTCAATCATCGCTCGGACGCCAGCGTCATCGGCGACGTCACACTGAACCGCGATGGCGGTGACGCCGTGCGAGGATGCTTCTTGGGCGGTCGCTTCGGCATCGGCACGACTGCGAGAGTAGTTGACAACCACATCGTAGCCTCGGCCAGCAAGTTGCAGGACACAGGCTCGCCCGACTCCCGTTCCGCCGCCGGTAATCAGTGCAACGGGGCGAGTTCTATCGGACATTACGGACATTGGTTTCTCACTAGATTGTTAACGTTGGGACTTGGGCTGGATACGAAGCAAGCTTGCTTCACCAGAGATAATCGATCGGATGGTGTCGTTGGATTGAACTCGCAGCGATCCTGCCTCATCGACGCCTAGGCATCGGCCTTGGTGAGTATTTCCATCACTCACAAAAGAGACCATTTGTCCGGTCAACAGGCATCGCGATTTGAACTCGCGGACGATTTCAACTTCACCGCCTTGGCGAAGCTCTTGGATTGTATCAAGCACCGCCATGACCACCGAAGGCATGAAGCGGTAGCGATGGACTTCGCGCTCGATCACCGACGAAATTGAACGAGTGGGATTGGAACTGGGTTCCTGCGAAAGGTCAGGCGCCGAACCAACATTGATCCCCACGCCGGCGATTACATGCCCGGTCAAGACGCTGGCTTCTAGCAAGATGCCAGCGAGCTTTCCGCCGCCGATCAAGACGTCGTTGGGCCATTTTAACGAAGTTCGAATCGGCGCGAAATCAAACTCGATGGCTCGTGCGATTCCGACTCCGACAGCCATCGATAACAATCGCGACGGAATGTCGTTCTGGAACGTCCAGTCCAACAATAACGAAAACGTCAAGGAAGTATCGTCGCTTTGCCAAGTGCGTCCGTGGCGACCACGGCCTGCGGTTTGGCGGTCGGCGAGGTAGAGCCGTGGTACGGTTAGCTCGGGAAGGTTGCAGCGTGCTTCGGCGAGGGCGACGGAATTGGTTGACTCGGTTTGATCAGCATGCCAAACCGACTGGATGCGACCGCCGGCAATCAATTGGTTTGCCGCCACTTGGCCAACTGGATCAGTCTGCCCTACCGTCACCAAGTTTGTGTTTGCGTCGTTGCCGTTCAAAACATCGCCATCACTTGAAGCACCGCGGCACCCACAAAGACGATCAATAAAACAACAGCAACGAGACGCCACAAAGGCTTCGTTTCCGTATTGGTCAGGTTCGACCCAAAGTTGTCTTCGACAAAGGCGTCGTAGTCAAAGTCATCGTCGCCCGTGTCGTCTTCGTCGAATTCGTCTTCGTCGTAGTCGTCATCGCCATTCATAGATGAAGATGATAGTCACACCGGCCATCCATGGCAGGGGGGACATCGCTTCGGGACGCCGTCCATTGCCGCTGATCGGCCGGAGCGTTTAGCGTCGTGAAACTGCCATTGTTAAGAAGTGACGATTGCAAAGTTTGTTCTTAGTGTGCTGCTAGATCCTGTCGCTCAGATAATGAAGTGTCGATGGATGAAATGGGAAGGCCTTTGTCTTTCGGATTCCTTGTTTTCGCCCACAGAATACCTGATGCGATTTAGAACGATGACTCGATTGGCGACGATATTTGTCCTCGCACTGGTGTGCTTTCCGCCGGCGGTTGCCATCGCGGAAGACAATCTGTTGCTCGATTCGCACGGATCAGACGATCTGCTCGGCAGCGACAACTTGC
>JBAUHR010000569.1:0-45187 GCA_049680385.1 Rubripirellula sp.
TTGTCGTACTGCACCAAGTACGCACCGATTTGCAAACCGTCTTCTTCGTAAACTGGTGGCCAAAACTCTTCGCCACGGATGGCCAGTGTCTTCGCCAGCAAGCGTGTTGCACGTCCCGAGAATCCGCTTAGCACCATGTCGAGCCGGCCGAGTGCTTCGCGGAACAGATAGAACACGAGGGCAGTGTCTTTGTCTTTGCCGCCTGCGTAGTCCCAGGTTCCGTCGTCTTTTTCGTAGTAGAAACCTGGCTCGGGTGCGTCTTCGTTCTTGCTAAGACGCAAGCCGGCCGATGCACCACCGGGCTGCGGGTCGCTGTCGCGGTATCGCAAAAAGAATGGGCATGAACGGGCCGACACATCATCGACGTCGTCTTCGGTAACGAACGGAGTACAACCGAACGCATCGGCGAACAGCAGTTCGGCTACGGGGTTGCTCTTCACGCTGCCGATACAAACCATGCCGCGGTCACCCTGCGCTTCGACGAAGCCTTCGAAGACCTCGGTGGCTCGCGCCCGGGCGTCTTCGAGCGAGACTTGACCTGGGCTCCAAACCAACGTTTGTTGCAAACGGTCCGGCATGGGAGCTTGTGGAGCAGAGCTTTCGTCGCCATCGTCGTTCAAACCATGATGCTTGGCAGCACCACCCAGGGTCGAGACGCCATTGAGAAGTTCGCCGAACAGAACGGCGTCGCTGGCCACGACCGTTGCGTTGTCGGGCGAAGCGGTGTCGGCGTTTTCGCGGACACCGAGGACGATCTCGATTTCGCCGCGGCGGGCGAGCAGTTCCCAGAAATTCTCGGCGTTGACCGCGAACAGGGCGCCCGGCAATTGGTCGGCGGGTGCGTAGCCATGATCGATCAAGTAGTCACAAATTCGTGACAATGCGTCCAATGGGATGTACTTGGCTTCGTTCTTCAACAGCGAGGCCACTTGGTGACGATCCAAGCCCGTGTGCTCGACGATTGATTTGATGGTGCCTGGGCGTTTTCGGCGATCCGGAGTGTGTCCGAGGAGTTCCGCCAAACGGAATGCATATCTCATTGGCCTACTGACAGATTTGGAAGAGGAGTGCTAAGGGGCGAAAGTGGTTGTTAGTGTACCAAGCTGACGGACGAGACGACGATTCAAAGCCGCCTTTGATGTGCCAATCCGCCGAGTTAAGTCGTTTGCTATTCACTGATTTCGATGTTAGCAGTCAATTTGAAACGGTCCACAAATTAGATTTCAAATCTCAGCAGTGGCGTGGAATCTTCCGCTGTTGCCGTCGCAATTGTAAATTATGCCCTCCACTGCATGAGCAAGGATCGGGTTCGATGCAAGAATTTCAGCAACCTCGTTTATACTGGGGCGATCATTCACATTGCCAACGTGGCTTTCCGACGTGGTTCATTCGAAGCTTGGAAGCTTGATGTCGATCGTTTCTCCCTCATCGTCGCCTCATTCCTCGGTTCAGGCCAGTTCTGCGGGGGCGACCGGTTCAGCGAAGCAAACGGCTGCGGAGTCGTTGATCCAGGCTCGAATCATTGAAACAGCGTCGGCGCTTTGGTGGGCCGAGTTGGTTCGGCGGTCGTTGGGTTTAGTGATCGCCGCGATCGTTGGCGTTTTGGTTTGGGTGATCGTCGATCAGTGGATCTATTCGCCAGGTGCTCTGGTGCGGTGGTTTGCATTGGCTGGGTTTCTGGTCGGTTCGGCGTGGTACGTGTACAAACGCATCTTCCCGTTGGTCGGAAACGAAGTCTCGGCTGAGTACGCGGCGCGATCACTCGAACGCGACATGCCCGAACTTCGCCAGGCGCTGACCAGTTACATCACCCTTCGCCGCACCGCCGACGCATCGGGTTTGTCCGGGCGTGTGGTGCGATCGATCGGTGCCTCGGCGGCCGGTCGGCTGAAAAAGCACGACGCGTTGCCGGTCGAAGCGACTGGCACGATTTCGTGGTGGTTCGCGACCGCGATCGCGATGTCCGTCTTGATTGGTTATGCGGTCGTTTCGCCAAAGAACTCGTTGCAGTCAGTGATCCGGTTAGCGGCTCCGATGGCAACCATCGACGCGCCGCGGCGTGTTTCAATCGCGGATGTCTTGCCCGGTGATGCCGAAGCCGTTGCTGGACGTGCGGTCGATGTATCGGCGAGGATCGGCGGCATGCGGGCAGACGAACAACCGATCGTCGAGTGGGATCTGCCGGCCGGATCGTCGCAAGCCATGCTTGAACCCGATGCCGAGGCTGGACCGCGGCGATTCGCAGGTTCGTTCACGCTGCCATATTCGGCATCGGGCACGGTGCCGTACCGAATCATTGCCGGCGATGCGGTCGCGGGACCGTTCCATTTGAACGTGCGTGATATTCCCGTCGTCGCGCTCGATTCTGTGCTGTATCAACCACCGGCGTACACCGGTCAATCCGAACATACTCGGTCCACCGGCGCGATTGAAGCAATCGAAGGCACCAAGATTACGGTTCGAGCGACGGTCAATCGCCCGGTGGCTCGCGCGACGATCGAGTTCAATCCACGTCCTCTTGGCGATACGGTACGAGCGACCGCTGGCGTTGCGGCAATGAACCTAACCGACGGTGGAACTCGTTTGTCGGCTTCGTTTGTGTTGAAGGGAACGCGCGGGCGATCATCGGCGGTGGAACTGGACAGCTATCGCATTCGTGTTTGGGACCCGTCCGATCAAACCAATCCCGATCCGATCGTTTATCCGATTCGAGTGATCGCCGACTTGGCCCCCGAAGTTGCGATCGTGATGCCAATCAATTCTCCGAAAAACGTCCCCATCAATGCTCAACAAATCATCGAAGTCCACGCGGCCGATCCTGATTTCGGTTTGCATGAGATTCGATTAGAGATTCGTAGCGGCATCGACATGATCGCCCAACCGGTGATTTGGAGTCCCAACACGAACAATAGAAATCGTGCGTCCGGCAACCAAGTCGCTGAATATCGGTTTCGTCCCGGCGATCAATTACGAGGCGGTTTGGGATTGCGAATCGGCGATACGGTCGAAGTGATTGCGGTGGCGACCGACAATCGAATGGTCGAAGGCGATAAGACGATCGAACCGAACGTGACGCGAACGGACCCGATCACTCTGCGGATCGTGGCCGCCGACGCGCTGCCGCCTGCGGGTGACCCGGAAAGCGAAGGCATGTCGGCGCCCGATGACCAACCGGCAAGCGACGCACAGAAAAATAGCGACGGGGCAGGCGACAATTCATCCGGCGACGGTCAACCACAATCGGGCGGCGGTGGTAGCGGCGGCCCAGACGCTAAGCAGCAACAGCCCGGTAAAGGTGAATCGGGCGGTGAATCCGGTGGTTCGTCAGGACAGAACGAATCTGAAAACGAACCCTCGGGCGGCGGATCCTCAGGCGACGGATCCTCGGGTGACGAACCCTCAGGCGACCGTCAGTCGGGTCAATCGAAGCCCGGCGATTCTTCGTCCGGTGATCCGTCGAGTGATCAGCAGGGCAACGAAACGGGTGAAAAATCAACGGGAAGCCAAGACGCTGGTGAGTCCAGCGGTGATGCCAGCATGGAACCCGGTCAGGATTCTGGCGGGAAACCAGGCACTGATTCTGGCACTGAGTCTGGCGCCGATCCAGACACAGCGTCTGGCGGAACCGAGGGGCAATCTTCGGAATCCGGCAGCACGCCAAGCGGTAAGCAGGGCGGTGAAAGGAGTGGCAGTGAAAGCAACAGCGAAGGCAAGGGCGACAGCCAATCTGACCAACCCGATTCGGCGGATGGTCAAGGTGAACCCGCCTCGCCCCAACATGATGCCGAGGCGTTCGAGCGGATTAAAGAATACCTCGATCAGAAGTCAAAAGAGAGCGGCCAAAACGCGAGACAGCCATCCGAAGATGATAAAAGCTCTAGTGAAACAGGCGCTGGCGAAACAGGTACTCGTGAAAAGGGATCCGATCAAAAGGGCGCGGGACAAAATGGTGCTGAGTCGGCTGGGTCGAAACAAGGTGATGCATCGGAGTCCGGCGAATCGGCCGCCGGTGATTCCTCGAAAGGTGCAACACCTGGCGATCAGCCTGCATCGAGTGACCCATCCGGCAGTCCAACGGACCCTCAGTCGGCTAGCGGTGAAGCTGGGAACGCCGATCCCGGCAAGGGCGAGCCAAGTGGTGATCAAGGGCAATCGGGCGAGCCAGCTTCGTCGACCGAACCAGGACCATCCGGTAAGTCAGGCGAATCTGATCAATCGGATGGGAATTCGGCCGCGCCGGATACAAGCGAATCAGGATCTGCCAAACCCGAAGACTCGGCCAAAGGCGAACCCAGCGCGTCCGATTCGGGCGAAGGCGAATCCAGTGGATCCAGTGCTGCATCAGCAAAAGCAATGCAACAAAAGTCCAATGACGCAAAGGGTGAGATGACGCCAGGGATGGGCGACGGCAATGACGGTTTAGGCGAAGGTGGTGACGTCGAATTGCCACCTGATGCCGTCAACACTGACTATGCCAAAGAAGCGACCGACTTGGTTTTGGACTACTTGGAACAGACTCGCGACCAACCGGATTCCGAGTTGCTTCGAAAACTGAACTGGACGCCGGCCGACTTGCAGAAGTTTCGTGATCGATGGAAGGGGGTTCGTGATCTGGGCGATCCGACGGGCGAGACCAAGTCGAGCCGGGAAATCGAAGATGCGTTACGAAGTTTGGGGCTGCGAAAACCGGGATCGGCGACCACTGGCAACGCTCGCGACGCGGCCGATGCAATGCGAGGAATCCGTGACTCGGGCAATCGCAAACCACCGCCCGCCGCTTATCGAGACGCTTTTGACGCGTTTCGTCGATCGATGGGCAAGTGAACCTGTTTCTTCGCGCGTGATCTTGGCGTTGATACGCTTGTCGGGGTTCATCGCTTCTGCTGTGGTCGTTAACTTAGGATGACATGTCTTCGCGCTCGCCTGTGATGACATTCAACTGAAAAGTTCAACTGGGAAATTCAACCATGACTCGCACTGTCTTTCGTAACGCTGAAGTCGTTTTTCATGATGAGGTTCGCACGGCGTCGGTTGTCGTCGAAAACGGTCGAATCCTAGACGTCGACGGTGGAGCAAACGTCCAGGCGGATGAGGTGATTGATTGTGCCGGGTTGCATTTGATGCCTGGCGTGATCGACGACCAAGTTCACTTCCGCGAACCCGGTTTGACTGACAAAGAAGACTTATCGACGGCGTCGCACGCCTGTGCCGCGGGCGGAGTGACTTCGTTCTTGGAAATGCCCAACACCAAACCGCCGGCGGTGACGGTCGAGGGTGTCCGTGCGAAGGATGCGATCGCGGCCGGTAAGTCGTTAGTCAATTACGGGTTTTACATCGGCGCGACGCCAGACAACGTGGCCGAGCTTAGCGCGGCGAAGGATGTTCCAGGCATCAAGATATTCATCGGCAGCAGCACGGGCAATTTGTTGGTCGATCAACAAGAAGCACTGGAACGAATCTTTGCCGAAACGACGTTGCCGATTTGCGCTCATTGCGAAGACGAAGCAACCGTGCAAGCCAACGCGGTTCGGCTTGCCGGCACATCGGACATCGCCGATCACTCGCGAATTCGTGACGAGAACGCCGCCGTGATTGCAACGCGACGAGCGACTGACTTGGCCCGTCGTCATCGACATCGATTTCATGTGCTGCATGTTTCGACGGCCGCCGAGTTACCGTTGTTGGTCGATGGTTCGCCTTACGTGACAGCCGAAATTTGTTTGCATCACATTTTCTTCAACGTGGACGACTATCCGCGTCTGGGTAGCCGAATTCAGATGAATCCGTCAATCAAAACGAAGTCTGACAACGACGGTTTGTGGAACGCACTGCTTGACGGAACGATCCAAGTGATTGCGACGGACCATGCGCCGCACACCTTGGAAGAAAAGTCCAAACCGTATCCGGAAAGCCCCTCGGGTTTGCCTGCGGTCGAGAACTCGTTGGCGTTGATGTTGGACCGAGTGGTGGCAGGCCGGTGTACGATCAACCAGGTCGCGTCGTGGATGTGCGACGCACCGGCACGCGTCTGGGATATCGTCGGCAAAGGCAGAATCGAGGCGGGTTACGATGCGGATCTCGTTTTGGTCGATTTGCAGAAACAGCGAACCATTCGCGATGAGCAGCAGCACACCAAGACCAAATGGAGTCCCTGGCACGGATCGACGCTGACCGGATGGCCTGTCGCCACGTACGTTGGCGGTCACCGGGTGTGGAGCGACGAAGCCGGATTCGACGAGTCTTTCCGCGGCGCTAAACTGTCCTTTGATCATTCCCGCGGTGGTTATTGGAATACGGTAGGAGGAATTGGGCCGGCCGAATGAGTCCATCCGTTGGCGGATCAACTACACTGTGACATTGATATAACCCCCCCCGTTTCCATCTCGCCCCCTAGAAGGTTGTTCCCGCCCATGAAAATTTCTTTTGCACTTTCGCTAGTCTGTTTGTTTTCGGTTGGTTCGGTCGCCGGTGCCCAGGAAGTCGCCAGCGCCCAGGAAACTGCCACAGCCGAAGCGGCCGACACGGTGGTGCTGTTTGACGGCAAGGATTTAACCGGTTGGGTCGGTCGCGAAGATTTGTGGTCCGCCGAAGACGGTCAAATCGTCGGTCGAACGACCGACAGTGACCCGATCGATGGCAACACGTTTCTGGTCTACAAAGCAGAAGAGTTCGACAACTTTGAATTGACGGCCGAGTTCAAGATCGAAAGCGGCAACTCGGGAATCCAGTATCGCAGCCGAGTCGTTGATGAAGCCAAGTTTGTCGTGTCGGGCTATCAGGCCGACATCGACGATGCGAACAAATTCGCTGGCATTCTTTACGAAGAAAAGGCTCGCGGAATTTTGGCGCTGCGTGGCGAAACGGTCACCATCGGATCGGATGGTAAAAAAGCCAAAGTCAAGTTTGGCGATGCGGAAAAGCTCGGCAACGGCATTCATCCGGGCAAGTGGAACGACTTTCGCGTTGTCGCCGATGGAAACCACTTGCAACACTTTATCAATGGCGCGATGACCAGCGAGGTGATCGACGAGCAGTCCGATAAGGCTGCCAAGACTGGCATCATCGCGTTGCAGTTGCACAAGGGCCCGGCGATGACCGTGCGTTTCAAGAATATCAAGATTCGCAAGCTGTAAAGACTGTTTTTACTTTTACTGGTGTCGAACATGACACCAGGAGACTTTGTTGGCAAAATCAATTTGGCCGAGCGACGACCGTACCGAAACTTTGCTCGTATCAGCAAAGAACGGCGACGTTGACGCGGTAAACACACTTCTAGAACGGCATCGCGCCCCAATCCGGCGACTGGTGGAAATGCGATTGGATCGAAAGGTCCAGCGTCGTGTTGATGTCAGCGATGTCGTTCAAGATGTGATGATCGAAGCCAACAATCGGCTCGGCAAATATCTTGATGATCCGGCGATGGCGTTTCATCTCTGGCTGCGCCAAATCGCGTGGGATCGAATCATCGATACCTATCGTCGCCATCGTGTTTCGGCAAAGCGGAACATGGACCGCGAGCAACCGATGTCGGTTCCGGCGGGTTCGGATCACTCGACGATGGAACTGGCGATTCAGTTGTGCGACCCGGCGCTGACACCGGCTGCGGCAGCGACTCAGCGCGAGATCGCCAGTCAAGTCGAGGCAGCGATCGAGCAGCTTGGTGATCAAGATCGCGAGATCATCATGATGCGCCATTACGAACATCTGACGAATCTTGAAATCGCACAGGTGATGAAATTGAATCCACCGGCGGCCAGCATGCGATACCTGCGCGCGGTGCGGCGTCTGCGTGAGTTGCTGGAAGATCAATCGATCAATCCCAACGCCAGCGAGAGCGGCGAGTGAGCGATCGGGATCAGCGGCTGGCGAATGTCTTGTCCGAGGTCACCGATGCGATCTGTCGCGGCGAGATCATTGATATCGAATCGGTCTGCACCAATCATCCTGATCTCGCAGACGAACTGAAAAGCTTGCTTGGTGCTGTCCTGGTGACGGACACCGCTGGGTCGGGTCGGGACGAAGGTTTGGTGGACGAAGCATCGTCGGGCGGCCGTTGGCGCAGTCTGCAGTTGCCGGCCACGGTGGGCGACTATCAGTTGATCGAGGAACTTGGCCGCGGCGGGATGGGCGTCGTCTTTCGGGCTCGGCAAATCAGTCTCGGGCGTGATGTTGCGGTCAAGATGATTTTGCGGGGAAGGCTGGCCAGCGAAACGGATCTGAACCGATTTAGGGCCGAAGCTGCCGCGACGGCGAAGCTAGAACACGTCGGGATTGTACCGGTCTATGAAGTAGGTGACGTTGACGGTCGGCCATTCTTTAGTATGCAGTTGGTCCAGGGTGTGACGCTGGCCGAGATGGTCGCCGACGGACCGCTGCCGCAGCGACAAGCTGCACGAATCGTTGCCGACATCGCGTCGGCAATCGAGTTCGCACATCGGCACGGAGTCTTGCATCGCGATTTGAAGCCCAGCAACATTTTGATCGCCGACGATGGCACGGCGATGGTGACCGATTTTGGATTGGCCAAGCAAATCACCGACAGCGACGAACTGACGCGCAGCGGAATGTTGTTGGGAACGCCGGCGTACATGTCACCGGAACAGGCCGGTGGTCGTCGCGGTTTGGTGGGACCGGGGAGCGACGTGTACGGCCTCGGGTGCGTGTTGTATTTCGCATTGACGGGACGTCCGCCCTTGGTTGCCGAATCGCCGATGGAGTTGGTGATGTTGGTGATCGAACAAGACCCGGCACCGCCCCGAGCGCTGCGGCCGAGTTTGGATCGTGACTTGGAAATGATCACGATTCGATGTTTGCAAAAACCGATCGACCTGCGTTACGAATCGGCCGGTGCGTTGGCCGACGATTTGAAAGCCTACTTGGATGACGAACGGGTCGCCGCTGGCAGCGGTCGGTTCAATCAAGTCGTCGCTCGGCTATTTCGCGAAACTCATCACGCAGCCGTCTTAGAAAACTGGGGCACGCTGTGGATTTGGCACTCGTTGGTCATCTTGGTTGCGTGTTTGTTGACTTGGCAACTCGATTATCAAGACGTCCAACAGCGATGGATCTATGCGGCCGTTTGGACGGTTGGATTGGGCGCTTGGGCGACCGTGTTTTGGTCGATGCGACGTCGAATGGGGCCGGTCACATTCATTGAACGGCAGGTCGCGCACGTTTGGGGTGCCAGCATGATTGCGATCGGGCTGCTGTTTCCGCTGGAATGGTGGCTCGAAATGTCGGTGCTAAGTTTGTCGCCGATGTTGGGCATCATCAGCGCAATGGTTTTCATCGTCAAAGCCGGCATGTTCAACGGCACCTTTTACATTCAAGCGGCCGCACTGTTGGCGGTTTCGGTGGTGATGGCGATTTATCCCGATTTTGCCCATTTTTGGTTTGGATTCGTGGCCGCCGCGTGTTTTTTCATTCCCGGTTACAAGTACGCACGCCAAAAGAACTTTGATCGCTAAGAAAGGGACCGGAAGTGAGTCAGAAATTTCACTCTCCCGTGGGGCGGACGCCGTGTTCCCAGGTTTAGAAACCGCTACGCCGCTAGCCTCTGGGCGAGCGAAATCCTAATGTTGTTTATCGAACGTCCCGCGGCATTCGATTGCGAAGCCTCAGAGTCGCGGCGTAGCTCGTGCACCCTGGGTTGCTTTGCGCAATCACGGTCTCACAATCGTAGTTTACGTTGCCGCCCGTAAAGTCAGCAGCGAGAGTTGAGGTCGGCAGTTGATGCGGATTAAATGAGTGCCGGCTAGTCCGCGCGTCACGTGCATCGTTGTTGGGTAGCGATAGAAGTTGCCTGATGCGTAACGGCTGCCGTGGAAACTGGGGCTTAGCAGGGGGCCAGCGACTGGCAATCGTCCTTGCCCGCCATGGGTATGTCCGGCCAACATTAACGTGACATTGTGCTGGCGTGCCCAACCAAATTGATCCGGGCTATGGCTCAGTAGTAAGCGAAAGTCTTCATCCGGTTTGGCATCGATCGTTGGCCGTTGATACCAGGGATGTTCGTTACCGATGATCATCGAATCGACTCCGCCCAGCGATGTCTTTAGCCCCCGGCTGCCAAGGTCTGTCCAGCCCGCACGATCCATCGCTTCACGCGTTTGCCATGAATCAACGATCCGTGTGTCATGATTGCCAAGCACAAAGTAGCAGCCGTCTTGAGCGCGAGCGGGACCGAAAATTTGTCCCAGCCAATCGATGCACGGCTGTTTGTCGATGATGTCACCGGTCAACGCCATCAATTGCGGATTCCACTGCGTAGCTCGCTCGACCGCGTAACCGGCAAAGTCCGGATGGATGTCGCCGGTTAAGTGGATGTCGGACAGATGAGCGATGCGGTAACCGTCCAGCTTGGCAGGCAAGCCAACAATCGGCAAATCGATCTGATCAATCGACAGATCGAATACTTGATTGATGGGCAAGCGAGACTCGAGTTTGCACTTCGTCGTCAACGCCAATCCGTTCGATACCACTTGTTGCACCGGAACAACTTCGGTTTTGATTGATGCCTTTACCGCTTCGATTCCCAAAGCTGGTCGGAAGTACAACCAGGGAATCCCAAGCAGCGGCCACGCGAGCAAACACGCGGCCGAGTACATCGCTAATACCGTCGGTGTCGACGCGATGTCTGCGTGCCCGGTCAACCAGTCGGTCAGAAAGTCACGCCATAAAACGGCTGCGATGATTGGCCAGGCAAGCGTGAACGCGAACATGACTTTGGTGCATCGTTTGATGTTCTTACGCGGCCAGCCGAAACCATTGATGCGGTTATAACTGGACAGCATCAAGCCGAAGTGTCCCGCGACGACGGCAAACGCGGTGATCCATGCAAGCGTTGCAGACATCGAATTCCTAAAGCAGCTTGGGGCTCATCAATTGCACGAATTCAAGATCCGTCTGGCTGGACCATTCACTCCAACGCGTGATGCTTAGACGAAAAATTGCCATGCAAGCGGTTGGCATTTCGATCCCACGGTCGGCCATCATGCTGGTCAGTTGGCTCATGCCCGGGTTGTGCCCCAACATCATCACACAGTCGTTGTCACCACCTTCGCTGGCCGCCGTTCGCCAGATCGCTTCGGGACCGGCCAAGTACAGTGATTCCAACAGTGTGATCGTTGGCTGGGTCGACCAGTTCGGTGTCATTGCGGCAACGGTTTCTTGCGTTCGGACCGCCGATGACGACAGCACCAGGCTGGGGGCCGATCCGACCTCGGCAAGCCATTTCCCCATCACCGGCGCGTCACGGTTGCCGCGTTTGTTAAGCGGACGGTCGTGGTCCGAAAGGCTGGAATCACCCCAGTCGCTCTTGGCGTGACGCATCAAAACCAACGTTTTCGTTACTCGAGTTGTCGCGGGGGGCGGTGGGGCTGCATCGGTGGTCATTTTAATTTTCTTCCTAGCCTACAATGAAAAGTCCTGCTGCCCACACTCTTAAAAACGGACCTCTTGATCCATGCTTTATCGACCCTTTGGCCGAATCCGACTCTTTTCAATGGTCGCGGCGTCTTGTTTTACCGCAATCACGGCGAGCGATTCCATGGCTGATAATTGGCCAGGATGGATGGGCCCGACTCGGGATGGAGTGTACCGCGAAAAGGGAATCATCGACGAGGTGCCTGCCGAAGGCTTGAAGGTCAAATGGCGAATGCCGATCGCAGGCGGCTACGCTGGTCCCGCCGTCGCGGGCGGCCGCGTGTTTGTGTTCGACTATCAAAAAACCGCTGGCGAAGCGTTCAACAATCCCGGCGAACGAGCGAATTTGCAAGGACAAGAACGCTTGACCGTGCTGGAGGCCGGATCCGGCAAACAACTTTGGCAATACGCTTACGATTGCCCGTACAGCATTTCGTACCCAGCCGGTCCACGTTGCACGCCGACTGTTGATGGCGAACACGTTTATATTCTGGGCAGCGAAGGTGACTTGCAGGCCTTGCGAGTTACCGACGGTGAATTGGTTTGGAAACGAAGTCTGAAAGATGACTTTTCGGCGGACGTGCCAATCTGGGGTTTCTCGGCACACCCGTTGGTCGATGGTGACCTGCTTTACACGATGGTCGGCGGCGACGGACAAGGCATCGTCGCATTCGACAAGTTGACCGGCGAAGTGAAATGGAAAGCCATCGATTCGGCAGCCGGCTATTGTCCTCCGTCGATTATCGAGCACGGCGGTGCCAGGCAACTGATCGCTTACACGCCAACGTCAGTGACCAGTTTGGATCCGGTGACTGGCAAACAGTACTGGAGCATCCCGATCGAACCGAGTTATGAAATGTCGATCGCACGGCCGATGGTCGACGGCGACTTGATGTACGCCAGCGGCATTCGCACCGAAGCGGTGATGATTGAACTGGCAAACGACAGTCCCAATGCCAAAGAAATTTGGCGAGGCGAACCCAAGAACGCCGTTCACAGCGCCAATGCGACACCGATTTTCGCGGACGGTGTCGTCTACGGAACCGATTGTGACCAAGGCAGCTTGATCGCGGTCGATGCCAAAGACGGTTCGCGATTGTGGTCAACTTTCGAAGCCACCAAGCCCGATGAAAAACGATTCATCAAGCACGGAACCGCGTTCTTGACTCGAGTGGCCGACACGGATCGCTATCTGATCTTCAGCGAAACCGGCGACCTGCAAATGGCGAAATTGACAGCAGCGGGTTACGAAGACCTCGGCCGCTTCCACGTCCTCGAGCCGACGTCCGAGTGCTTTGGCCGATCCGTCGTGTGGAGCCATCCCGCGTATTCAGGCCAGACCGTCTTCGCACGCAACGACAAAGAAATCGTTGCCGTTGACTTGGCGAAATAAACGCCTGGGTTTGACGAGTCGGTCCGCTTAGTTCAGATACCGGAACAAGTCGTTGGCAAAGACAACGACCATCAAGGTCAACAGCGATAGTAGGCCGATGATGGTCAGGCGGAATTCTAGTTGTTCGTTTGCCCGTTTGCCGACGACCAATTCGTACAGCAGGAACATCATGTGACCTCCGTCGAGCGCGGGGATCGGCAGGAAGTTCAGAATCGCCAAGTTCATGCTCAACATCGTCAGGAACATCAACTGGGGCGAGATGCCTTTTTCGGCTTCGTTTTTGGCGATGTCGACGATCGCTAGCGGGCCGCCGACGTGTTTCAAGCCGATGCGTCCTTGCGGCAACATCTTCAAAAACCGCACCACGTCTTTGAATCGACGTTGACCTTCGCGGAATCCCAGCGACAACGCTTCGCCGATCGAATCAGCACGTTGGACAGCTTCGCGCGGCGGCAATCCGAGACCACGATCGAACAAGTATCGGTCGTCTTCCTGGACGGCAAGCGTCGATGAAACGATTTTGTTATCGGCGCCGCGAGTTGCTTTGACTTCTAGTTTTGCACCGATCGGCAGGTACTGGATCGTATCGACGAACGCATTCAACGGCGTCGTTGGAGTGAATTCTTGGCCTTCACGTAGCGATTTCAGGACCGGCGCGTATGGCTCGTCCTTCAACCACTTGGGCGTATCTGCATCGTCCATCACCAAGCGGACTTCTTGCAATTGATCGCCGGGCTGCAAAGCCTCATCGCCCGAGGACTGTCCATCCAACACACGGCTGACCGTGGGAAGTGGTTTGTATGCAAAACCGAACGAATTGACGCCGATGTCACCCGACAGCACGGCCGTTGGTGAGAGCGTTTGCAGCGAATCGTTGGGAGTGATGGTGATCGACACTGTCTCTGATTTCGTCTCCGCTGCATCGTCTTGTCCGCGGCGGACGCGGAAGGTCAGCGGTTCGGTCGATCCGACTAGTTGGTTGGGCAGGCTGTAGGCGTCAACCGATTCGTTCTCAGCAACCGCTTCGATCACGTCGCCAATTTTCAGTCCGGCCTTATCGGCTGGTCCGCCGTCAACCAATGCAACGATTGGGCCGATGGCATAGCGAATGCCGATCGATTTTGCTTTTTGCGGCGGCAGGGTGACCTTGGCAACCGTCTTGGCTTCGTCCGCACGCGTTAGCGTCAACTCGATGGGTTCACTGGGGTGCGTGTACAAGTAGTCAAAGAAGTTGGTGCCGGGCACGATCGAGGAATCGTCGATCGCCGTGTCGCCAAACGCCGTGATGGTCGCGCCAGCGTCGGCTTCGGTGAACGCTTCGGCAGCGATGCTTTGCGGGCGTGCGTATGATTTCTTATCGAGTGTGACTGATTCGGGAATCGCGACACCGATCATGCGGAACTCTTTGTTATCCGGCAGTCCCTTGGGTTGCAGTTTGAAGTTGCGGACGCCGTCGTCGTACTGGATCGCGACGTCGATCGGTTGGTCGGGTTTTTCGAATCCTTGCGTCAGGATCTCCATCTTCATTTCGCGGAAGTGCATGTTGTCGTCATGCAACGTTCCGATCGACAGCACTTTTCCGCCCGGTTCGATTCCGGCTTGCCACGCGGGGCCGCCTGGTGTGACGCCGCCGACGATGGCGGGGCTGTACGTGACGCCGTAACCAAACGCCAACGCGGCGAACAAGATCCCGGTGATGACATTCACGACGACGCCGGCGCTGATGATGATCATCCGCTGCCAAACGGGTTTGGCAGGGAAGCTGCGCGGGTCCAGCACGGGTTCTTCGGCCGTGTCACTGTCGATGGCGATGCGTTTGTTTTCTTCTTCTAGTTTGCGTGGGTCGTCGTCTTGGCCAAGCATCTTCACGTATCCGCCCAGCGGAACGATACCGATGCCGTATTCGGTTTCCCCGTAGGTGAACTTGCCTAGCGTTCGCGGAAACTTGATCGGTCCGATTTTGATCGGCACGTCAAAGCCGACATAGAACTTTTCGCATTTGACGCCAAACGATTTGGCGGCGACGAAGTGCCCGAGTTCATGGACAAAAATCACCAAGCCGATGCCCAGCGCGACTCGGCCCCACAGCATGATGTTGGTCAGCAGCGACGAAACGAATCCAGGTTCATCTGTGGCGGCCAGCGGCATACCGACCGGTGCAATGTCAGCAATCGGCAGGGAAGCTGCCAATGCGATCGCATCAAAAAGTGGTATCGCCGTTGCGATCGAGTCAATCAACATCTTCAATTGTGCCTAAAACGTTCGATCCGGATGGTGATAATTTGTCGACCAGAATGTCGGCGTCCGGATAGGTGGGGAATGCAGGGTTTCAGTTCGGTGTGTCTTATCGTGTTCG
Source organism: Rubripirellula sp. (assembly GCA_049680385.1). Classification (GTDB taxonomy): domain Bacteria; phylum Planctomycetota; class Planctomycetia; order Pirellulales; family Pirellulaceae; genus Rubripirellula. The sequence continues at coordinate 15,174 of JBAUHR010000569.1, forward strand.
ACGCGAATCCGCGTTGATTGGTTTAGGGACATGCGGAAAAAAGTGTCCGACCCTTTTTGCCGGGAACCGGCCCTTCAGGCCCTTCGCACAAAAGGGGTCGGACACTTCTTTGCCGCTCATTCCCTACAGCTTAAATCGGTTTCGGGTTTCTAGCCGAGCCCAACGGTCCAGTTCCAACAACCGGACCAGCGGTGGATCGGATTCGTGAGTGTGGTTTGCCAGCACGTCGCGGCACCCCGAAACAATGTCAGTAAACCGAATTTGCCCGTCTAGGAACAGGCCGACCGCTTCTTCGTTAGCCGCATTGACGACCGCACCGGCCGTGCCGCCCGCCGCAGCGACCTCGAATCCTAACGCCAAACCGGGAAAACGATCGACGTCCGCGACTTCCAGTGTCAAATCCCAGGGCCGGCCTCGGTCCAGGCTCGGCGACGCACACGGCAGCCGCCGCGGGTACGTCAGGGCGTACTGGATCGGCAATTTCATGTCCGGGGGGCTCAACTGAGCGATCACCGATCCATCGTCAAATTCGACCATCGAATGGATGATCGATTGCGGGTGAATGACCACCTCGATCGCCTCGGCCGGCAAATCAAACAGCCAGCGGGCTTCGATGATTTCCAGTGCCTTGTTCATCATCGTGGCGGAATCGATCGTGATTTTCGGGCCCATGTCCCAAGTCGGGTGAGCGAGTGCCGATTCGATCGTGGCGGACTGCATTTGTTGCTTGGACCAAGTGCGAAACGGGCCGCCACTGGCGGTCAGAATCAATTTTTTGGGCTTCGGTGCTGGGCAATCCGATCCCGCGACTGGCGCCGGCCCCATGCACTGGAAGATCGCCGAATGCTCGCTGTCGACGGGCAAAATCTCAGCTCCGCTGGCCTGCATCGCGCGCCGAACTAGCGGCCCAGCGACGACCAAAGTCTCTTTATTCGCCAAAGCCACGCGCTTGCCCGCTTCGACGGCCGCCAACGTGCTCTCCAGCCCGGCTCGCCCCACGATCGCGGCAACCACGATGTCCACGTCCGGGTGCTGGGCGACTTCGACCAACGCATCGGATCCTTGGTCGAGCCGGATTCCGGCCAGCTTATTGCTAGCAACCGAGTCCTTGCGAGTCTCGGTGAATGTCTTGGCCGATTCGGGTTCGGACATGACCAGCCACTGGGGGCCAGGGTCTGCGGCGGCGGCGATTTGCATCAGACCGTCCAGATTGCGATGCCCCGAGGCTGCCCACATTCGCCATTTTGACTCGGTGTCGGTTTGGTTCAGGTGGGCGATCACTTCGGCGGTCGCGGTGCCGATGCTGCCGGTGGCCCCCAAAACGGCCACGTTCTTGACTTTGCGGCCATCGAGGTCGAGGTGGAGGTCGGCAGCGGGTTCGGAACCAGGGTCAATCACAGCGATGTGGCACAAAGTGGGAGGAACGTGGGTGTTGCAGCCGCAGAGAGTCGATCGCCTACCATGATGGACGATCCGAACCATCGTTACGACCCGGTCGCAAAGAAGGTTGTAATGCCGGGCGCTTGCCGAAGAACATAGTCAGTCCGACAATGCGTAACGAGACTGAAGATTGGGCAATCTACGGCATTTCGACGGACGATTCGTTCTGTTGGTGAAGTGGGGTAAGATGCCGTTAGGATCCTTTACGAACTCTTGATTTCCAAAAGCGAACATTCGATAGCTCATGAGCGAAAATCCACAGCGAAATGGTGACTCCAAGCCCGGCGGAAATGTCTGGTTGGTTCTGGTTTTAGTCACCACGGCGGTTTTGGTCAGTGCGTTTCTGTTCGGCAGCACCCAGCGCCAGCTCCGGTATCCGGAACTGATGTCATTGCTGGAGATGTCGGCCGAGGCAAAAACGCAAGCCGCCGCGGATGCCAACGATGCTGCCGATGAACCGATGGTTGGTGAATCGGCCGGTGACGTAACGCCGGTCGACGAAGCCGGAGACGCGAAAGCGGAACCCGCCGACGTAAAGTCATCGGACTCAAAGGACGCCGAGACTGCGCCGCCGGTCGCGTTGCCTTCCACCAAGAAAACGCCGCCCGCGAAGCCAACCTTGGTCGTCAAATCGACTAAGAATCCAGAGATCCTGATCGAGTACGGTGATCTTCAAGACGTCTTGGTGGCGGACGAAATGATCACCGGAACCGTCATGTACCGGTCTCTTGGGATGGGCGGAAACGCACCGAAGGAGGCCGCCAAACGGGTCGAGTTTCAAACCATCCGTGACACGTACAACGAATCCGAACACGAACGTTTGGTCGCCTACTTGGATGCATCAGGTGTGACGTGGGACAACGCCCGGCCCAGCCGATTGTTGCAAGACCATTGGCCCGAACTGTTGATGATCGGCATTCTGGTTTTCTTGGGCATCATGATGCTGCGCCGCATCGGTGGCGTTGGATCGCCAATGTCGTTTTCGCGCAGCCGCGGCAAACTGTACAGCCAAGAAGAACTCGCGTTGACCTTCGATGACGCCGCGGGCATCGACGAAGCCGTTGAAGAAGTCCGTGAAATCGTCGACTTCCTAAAGAACAGCGACAAGTACCAAGCACTTGGCGGACGTATTCCGAAGGGAGTCCTGTTAGTTGGACCACCCGGAACGGGAAAGACGTTGCTTGCCAAAGCGATCGCGGGCGAAGCCGGTGTGCCTTTCTTTAGTCTCTCGGGCAGCGACTTTGTCGAAATGTATGTCGGAGTTGGCGCGGCACGTGTTCGCGACATGTTCCAACAAGCCACCAATCGCGCGCCGTGCATCATCTTCATCGACGAACTCGACGCGCTCGGAAAGAGCCGCAGCGGAAACTCGGTGGGTGGTCATGACGAACGCGAACAAACGCTCAACGCTTTGTTGGTCGAAATGGACGGATTCGTGTCAAACTCGGGCGTGATCGTCATCGCTGCGACCAACCGTCCGGAAACACTTGACCCGGCACTGCTGCGTCCCGGTCGGTTTGACCGTCATGTCTTGGTGGACCGGCCCGACGTTGGTGGCCGCGAAGCAATTCTAAAAGTCCACGTCAAGAACGTGAAGTTGGACGAGAAAGTCGACCTGCGAGAGATCGCCTCGATTACACCTGGCTTCGTCGGGGCCGACTTGGCGAACTTGGTCAACGAAGCGGCTCTGTTGGCCGCACGAGCTGAAAAGAACACCGTTGGCAGCGAACAGTTCAATGATGCCGTCGAACGAGTCACGGCCGGTTTAGAGAAAAAGAACCGGGTGATGAACGAGGACGAAAAGATTCGTGTCGCCTATCACGAAGCTGGTCATGCCATCGTTGCCGCCGCACTGCCGAACACCGATCCGGTTCACAAGGTCAGCATCATTCCGCGAGGTTTGGCGGCGCTCGGTTACACGATGCAGCGTCCTGATTCAGAACGTTACTTGATGACCAAGTCCGAACTTGAAAGCAACATGAAAGTGTTATTGGCCGGAACGTTGACCGAAGAAATGACGTTCCAGGACATCAGCACCGGCGCGCAAAACGACCTTGAACGATGCACCGAAGTTGCTCGCAGCATGGTCATGGACTACGGAATGAGTCGGCTTGGCCGAGTCAATTTCCGGCGCAGCAATCGATCTGCCTTCCTAGCTGGCGGCGGCGAGGGATACCAAACCGTGCATAGCGAAGAGATGGCAAAGCTGATTGACAAAGAAGTCACACGTATCATCGATGATTCGCTGGCCCAAACACGCGAGATTTTAGAGCAGCGACGTGACGTTTTAGAAGCCGTCACCCAGCGATTGCTTGAGGTCGAGTCGATTGACAACGACGAGCTGATGCGGTTGATTCGTGAACACAGCCAAGGGCCTTGGTTGGTGCCGGGAACGGTCAGCGAAAAGCCGCTTGCTAAGTTGCGTGTCGATGATCGATCGAATAAGAATTTCAAGTCTGACGCCGCTGATTGATCGTCGTCAAATATTCCAATCTGACTGCTCGAAACCCAGAGAAAGCTGATGAGCTGCGTTCACTTGAAGAAGTTGTACGACCTGTGCGCTAAAGAAGACATCAAGATCGGTGCGTCTGACTTGGTTCGAATCGTCTGCAAACAATGCGGCGAACAGGAATCGTGTCCAACGCTGTTGATGGATCCCATCGAAGACGACAGCGAGGTCGAAGACAAGTCGGCACGATCATCGTCATAGTTTCCGCAAGTATTCGTGGCGAAATGCAATGATGATTAAACGATGAAGTTGAATACCGATGACGAACATCAGCGGCGTCCGTGAGGTTCCGGCGTTTCAAAGTGGCCGTCATGACGCAGTTCGATTAGTCGATCCAACCGCGTTAACGTAAAGACTTGGAATACCGTTTCTTGAACGTTGGACAGCACTAACCGTTGACCGCCGTTCTTGATGTGCAATTGCAACCGGATCAACTCGTTCAGGTCATGGCTGCTGACTCGCGTAACGTCGCTTAGGTCGACGATTACTTCGGGACTTTCACTGTTCTCGGCATCGCACTTGGCGTCTCTGAGCCAGTTGTCAACTTGGCCCACGAAAGTGTGCGACGTTTTTTGTGCATTGAATCCGATAGCCATTGATGTTCCTTGTCGTTGATTCGAGTCGATGGTTTTGCACTTGCGATTCGCATTGATCGCAAGCCAAAGTCACTCGACTTTTCGAAGTTGCATCGTGTCGATCACTTTCTCGTTGGCTAGCGCATTGGTGATCACCACCAACCATGAACCCGGCACGCACCAACGGTTCTGTTTCAGTCTGTCCAACGAGTCCTGAATTGTTTGTTCGGGGTCGTCTGAGAATTTCATCAGGAATGGTTCAACGCCCCAGGGCAAAAGCAACTGTCGGAACGTCGATTCGACATCCGTGAACGCAAAAATCGGCACGCCTCGCGGTCGCAAGGCGCCAAGCACATATGCCAGGAATCCGCTGCGCGTGAACACGACGATACCGGACTGGCCCAGATCTTGGGCCAGTACCGCCGATGCCCGCAACATTTTCGCTTTGGGTTCAAACAGTTCGATCCGCGAGTTCAATTCGCTGCTGACCGATGGTTCGATGCTTTGGATGATGTTCTTGAGTGCGTCGACCGACTCGAGCGGATATAAACCCGTCGTCGTTTCGCCTGACAACATGACCGCGTCTGCTTGTTCGCGAACCGCATTGGAAACGTCTGAAATTTCCGCGCGAGTTGGAATCGGTGATTGGATCATCGATTCCAACAGATGAGTCGCGATGATCACCGGCTTACCGCGCAACTGGCATGCACTGACCAACTGTGTTTGGACCAGCGGCAAGCGATGGTAATCGATTTCGATCCCCAGGTCCCCGCGCGCGACCATGATCGCGTCAGCCGCGTCAATGATCTCGTCCATGTTCCGAACGCCGGCTTGTTCTTCAATCTTGGCAATGATCCGAGCGTTGGATCCGCGTTCGTCTAGAAACTTGCGAAGCGTGTGAATGTCGGCAGCTCGGCGAACAAATGAAAGCGCCACAAAGTCGACGCCCGCGGCGATGCCGGCGATCAAGTCGGCTTCGTCTTTCTCGGTCAGCGCCGGTAGGTTGACTTCGACGCCGGGCAAGTTGATGTGTCGACGCGACCCGATCGATCCAGGGGTTAGGACTTCACATTGAACGGTGGTGGTGGTTTTCGAAATCACTTTCAGTCGCATCAATCCGCTGTCGATCAACACCGTCGCGCCAACGTCAATGTCGCGTGGCAAGTCAGGGTAGTTCACCGAAACACTCTTCTTGCCTTTGATCGGACCTTCGGCATGGGAGGTGTACAGGTGCAGTTCGTCACCGGCGACTAACTCAATTGGTTCGTCGACAGTGCCAGTCCGTATCTCCGGGCCTTTGACGTCGATCATCACAGCAACGTCGCGACCGATCTCGGCCGAAATTTCTCGAACCAGTTCGATCACGTCGTTGATCCACTGGCCTGTCGCATGCGCCATGTTCAATCGAAATACGTCAACACCAGCATTGATCAGCTGAGTCAGCTTCTCCCGCGATTCCGTCGCTGGACCCAGAGTCGCAATAATCTTGGTGTGACGATAATTGGGGAACTTAGCCTCCATGGAGCACGGACCGATCAAAAAACGGGGAACAGCAGAAGAGTCACTTACGACAGCAACTCGATAGCAGTTACCGTACCTCGGCTCTCGTTCATGCCAAGGTGTCTGGCGAGGGTGCCTTATTGCTGGTAAACGGTGTCTTGGGGGGCTTGGAATTCCGGTACGCGTCGTCATCAATTTTTGATGCCCGCAGATTGAGCGGAATGTGCCCGCTGGCAAGGCATTCACTTGCCGGTCAGTGTGGCAAGCCGCATTCGTTTATACGATTACGTGTTAATAATCGCACGCGAAGGTTAGTTTTTGCTCGCTGGAAGTCGTTTCAAGGGATCCGAGGTCGCGAAGGCGTCAATCGCTGTGATTCGGTATGCTGATTGCGGAGACATCGGAACTTTCCTTGCGACCCTTTTCTTTTTCTGCCCATTCAACGTCGTTTCCGCTGACGTCTGCTGATTCATGGTTCAACCTTATTCAACTAACGAAACCGACGCAGCGAAGAGCGAGCGGATAGGACTTTCGACGTTGGAGGACATCAGTAAGCTGATCCTGCAGTCGAGCGGACTCGATCAAACGCTTCGGAATATCGTTCGTTTGGTTGCCGATCGAATGCAGTCCGAAGTTTGTTCGATTTACCTCTGCGAAGACGATCGCTTGGTGTTGCGATCCACTCTGGGGTTGGCATCCGATTCGATTGGCCGAATCAGTTTGGGTTTCAATGAAGGTTTGATCGGATACACCGCAGAAACTCGCAACATCGTCAACGTGGGTGAACCGCAATCGCATCCCCGGTTCCATTACATCGCCGATTCGAACGAAGAAATCTATCACTCGTTCCTTGGCATCCCGTTGCAAGATCGCCAACGTTTGATTGGCGTGATGGCGATCCAGACCATCGATCCACGCGAGTTTGGCCCGATCGAGATCAGCACGTTGACGACAATTGCATTTCAGTTGTCAGCGGTCGTCGCAAGTGCGCGCCTATTGGACCAGCTCGATCGCGAACTTTTTAGGAACAATCATTCACCATCCGCGAACGTAACCGTCGCGTCGACGGATTCGACCAGCACTGATGGGCTGGTCGTTGCTGAGCGGGCTGAGTTCACTGATTCGCTTTTACTGAAGGGCGAATTGGGTTTTGGTGGTGTTGCGATGGGGCCAGCCTATCTGATCGACGAAGATCTCGGCGTGTCAGAGATCGGCGATGACGAGCCCTTCGATTCGGAGACTGCACAGGATCGATTGTCCGAGGCGATTGAGAAAGCAAAAATCGAAACTCTGTGTCTTGAAAAGCGAGTCGCTCAGCGACTTGGCGAAGAAGACGCCGCCATTTTTCACAGTCACCTGATGATCCTTCAGGATCGAGTCCTGTTGGAAAAACTGCGTGCCGACATCCAAGACGGACGCAGTGCCGCATCAGCGATCAAGCATGTCATCGGAGATTACACCCGCGCATTTCGTCGGTTGGACGATCCGTATTTGCAAGAACGTGCAGCCGACATGGAGGACATCGGTCGTCGGTTGCTGTCGAATCTGAGCGGCCAGGTGCGTGACACCATCCAGTTGCCTTACGAAGCCATTGTCGTCGCCAAAGAGATGATGCCGTCCGATATCGCGCTGTTGGATCACGCACGCATCTTGGGTTTGGTCTTGGAAGCGTCCGATTCGAACGGGCATGCCGTGATCATCGCAAAATCGTTAGGCATTCCCACGCTGGTGGGTGTTGCCGACGCAACTCGCCGAATCCGGCCGGGCGCCAGCCTAATTTTGGACTCGGCAAGCGGCGCGTTGCACATCGAACCGGCCAAGCAAATTCGATCGGAATACCGTCGTCTGAAAATTGATGGACTCCGTCATCAAGAACAACTCGAACAGTTCAAGACGCGCGACGCAGTCACAGTCGACGGGACGAAAGTCACACTGCGAGCAAACATCGGTTTGTTAAGCGACGTTTCGATCGCACAGCAGTTTGGTGCCGAAGGCGTTGGACTTTACCGCACTGAACTACCCTACATGGCGCGAGCAAGTTTCCCCGATCGCGAAACACAGTATGAGATCTATCGCCGCGTCGTCGAAGGATTTCCTGGTCAATCGGTGACGGTTCGGACGCTCGATATCGGTGGCGACAAATCACTGCCGTATTTTGATACGCCACGCGAACTGAATCCTTTTTTAGGCTGGCGAAGTGTGCGAGTCTCGCTGAGTCATCGCGATATGTTCCGCACTCAGATCGAAGCTGTTCTGATGGCCGCGACGCACGGAAACGTCAAATTGATGTTTCCGATGGTCACAACGTTGGATGAAATCCTGGCATGCAAAACCATCGTTGCCGAAGCGAAACAGAACTTGATCGGCCAAGGGTGGACAATCCCCGAGGTACCGCTTGGAGTGATGATCGAGGTTCCAGGTGCAATCACGATGGCAACGCATTTTGCGAAAGAAGTTGACTTCTTTGCGCTCGGCACCAACGATTTGATCCAGTACTTGTTGGCAGCCGATCGCGGAAACTCGTCCGTGAGTCATTACTACGATTCGTTGCACCCGGCAGTCCTGTCTGCCATCGCGCAGACCGTTGCTACGGCAAAACGTTGTGGCAAGAGTCTTTGCATTTGTGGTGAAATGGCGAGCGATCCGGCCAGCTTTGCACTGCTGGTGGGTTTGGGACTGCGAGAGTTTTCGGTGTCCTCGCCTTCGATCTTTGGACTGAAGGCATTGCTGTCGAAGCTCGACATCAAGACCCTGCAAGATGTCGCTGATCAAGCAATCGCCGAATCCAGCGGCACGAGTGTTCGCAAACTCATCAGCGAAGCATTCGGCCAAGTACCGAGCAAAGACTGATCCCGTTTGGGCTGGGTACCTTCGCCGGTTACGGCTTGGCGTCACCGGCCGGCATCGGCATCGGCACTTGGCTAGGATGGCTTAGGTAGGCGACCAGGTCTCGGATTTGATCCACCGACAACGTGTCGAATAAGCCATCCGGCATGGGCGATTTCTCGGTGATTTTTCGCGACGCGATGGTTGCTTTGTCGATGGTGAATGTTTCGGTCGCTGTTTGCATCGAAAGCGTTCGATCGTTTTCGCTGGTCACCAATCCGTTGACGATTCGGTCGTCGTCAAGCAACAGAATTGTCATCCGAAAATCTTTGTCGACCACCGCGCTGGGGTCGATGATATTGGTCAACAGATAATCCAAATTTGCCCGATTCGCACCGGTCAGATCGGGCCCCACTTGGGCACCTTCGCCGTACAAGCGGTGGCAAGTTTGGCAGGCCTTCGCAAACAACGCCCGGCCTTGGCTCTTGTCCCCGGTCGCCAATTTTTCTGGGACGAGCGATTTCTTCAGCGAATCGATAGTGGCTTGTTTCGCTTCCGGTGTATCACGCACCTCGCCCCAAACCTCGCCGACTGTTTTCGTTAAATCCGCATCATTCATGCTGTGGATTTGACGCACTTGAAAGGCCGACAGATCCTGGCGATTGATGGATCCTTTCTTGATGGCGGCCAGCATCGCGGTTGCGAACGACGGGCGTGACACCAGGATCGACATGATCTTGGGACGCTGGGGAGCACGGAATCGGTTGTAAGACTTGACCAACGCTTTGCCGATTTCGGGATCGTCAAATTTCGACAACCCCTGTGCGGCCAGTACGTTCATTTTCGGATTCTGCAGCAGACCTTCGCAAATTTCTCGCAGGTCATCGGGGTTGTTTTGGATCAACGACGCCAGCGCCGACAATCGAATTTCATCATCGGCTTTGACCTTGCCCGTGACAATCTTTCGCAGTTCGTCGATCGCGCGGCCGTCCCCAAAAACGACACTCAATTCGCGAACGTACGGTTTGATCGCGGATGAATTCAGTTTGGTCAATTGATCCCACGATTCCGGTTGGGGCGCCGATGCCAAACCCTTAAGTCCCTCGCTGATACCCATTAACGCAGTGGTCGTGAACGAGTCGTCACTTCGCTTGGCCGCCGCAGCAAGCAGGTCGTTGATTGCGTCGGGATGATCGGTGATTTGCTCGGCCAGCGATCGAGAGATCAAACGTAGTGTTGTCGGCAATTGGCAAGCCATCGCGACATCGACAAGTTGCGCAGGGTTTTCCATCGAGACTGGGATCAACCCGTACCAGATCATCAGCGGCAAGTTGTGGTCGTCAGCATCCGTGCCGTGACCAACAAGTGCCTTGGCTAGCGAAGGTCGCAGAGCCACGGGCAGTCGCTGGATCGTTGATGCGAGTGTTAAACGAACGCTTGCGGTGGGTTCCGTTTGGGCCAGTTCACAGAGCGGCGCGATCAGCCCGTTTGCTTGTTCGCTGACCACTTTTGCGACCGCTGGTTCCATCCATGCCAAGCCGAGTGCGTCGTCGATTGGCCACGTTTCGGTCAGCATCCGGATGCTCCAAGATCGCACGTGCGGACTTGCGTGACCAAGGCCCGCGACCAAGAAAGCTTGGTCAGCGCCGCCGATTGAATGCAGCGTCAACAGCGACTGGACCAAAACGGTTTCGCCGGTTGGCTTTGCGATCGATCGTTTCAAAATCGTGACCGCTTCGGACACGTCAACACCATTCGCGTGCCGGCGGGCGAGTTCCAAGCGAGCCTGGCGGATGAACCAGTCGTTAGGTTGATCGTGAGTGGCGACGAGTTGCCCAATCGTCCAGGTTCGTAGGTCCGTTCGATCTGGCTCCGATGCATTGTGGTGTGTGTCGGTTGAAATTTTGAAGACTCGACCGCTCGTTCGGTGGACGCCCGTGTGTTCATGGCACTCGCCCGCATCCGACCAATCCAACACAAAGACGTTTCCGTCTGGGCCACTGGATAGTTCCATCCCGCGGAACCACGGGTCCGCCGACAACATGAAATCATCACCGTGTCGGGCAACGTAGCCACTGCCTTCGGGTTCTAGAATTTCTTGGTTGGCCCGGCGACCATGGAAATTCAGCGTTAGCAGTTTGCCGTCGAAAGATTCCGGCCAACGTCCGCCCTGATAGATCATCGTTCCGCAGTGTGCGTGGCCGCCGCCGAAAGCGTTGGCAACGCCATCACGAGATTCGTTCCACGCGCCCTTGGTATCAAAGTGCCAATGGTCGGCGTGAAAGTCGATCAATTCGTAAGTGCGCGGATTTGGGTCAAGTGTGAACGGGCGAGTGAAGTGGGCGCCGGGAATCATGTGCCACAGGTGACCATTGACTGTGTTGACGAAGAACATTTCGCCGACATGGTTCCAATCATGGCCCCACGGATTCGTGGTCCCCGTGGTCAGCACTTCGGTTTGTCCGGTGATCGGGTGATAGCGCCAGATGCCGCCTTCCAAAGCCAATCGCGTATGGTCGGGCGATCCCGGTTTGCCGATACGGCCCGGGCACGATCCGCCGCACCGACCGTACAACCAACCGTCGGGGCCAAATTGCAATCCGTTTGCAAAATTGTGATAGTTGGCTTGGGCCACGGTGAATCCATCTAGGATCACTTCACCGTCATTATCGGGGATGTCGTCGTGATCGCGATCAGGAATGAAGATCAGTTTTGGCGGACACATCAACCAAACGCCATCATGGCCGACCTCGATGCCTGTCAACATTTGCACGTTGTCCGTGAACACCGTTCGCTTTTTGAAATGGTCGCCGTCGGTGCCATCAAAGATCACGACGCGGTCGCGAAGATCGAGTTGAAAACGCTGAGTCCGTTCGGCGTACGTGTAGTTTTCCGCCACCCACAATCGACCTTTCGAGTCCCAGGTCATCGCGATGGGGTTTTGCACATCGGGTTCGCTGGCAAAGACGCTGGCACGAAAGCCGCCGGGCAACTGAAACTTTGTTGCCGCTTCATCCGCCGGCATCAGCGTTTCGTCCGAGATCGGTTCAGTGTTGAACAGTTCCGGGAAGTCGGCAGCAGCAAAGGTGTGACCGACGAGAACAAGCATCAAGAAGACGCGAAGCAAAGCGATGGGGGTGTTCATGAAGAACTCGAAAGGAAGGGTCTGCGGTTGCAGTGCAGGCTGCTAGCCCGCAACTCAGGCTGGCAGCCTGAACTACTCGGCACGTATTCTAGTCTCAATCCATCAACGCATTGATCTCGTCATTCACTGTGGAATCTTGTTGGGGCGAAACGGAAAACTGGGACACATCGGCGACCAGTTGGGGTAGCGGTGTTTCGCCTACCAAGTGCAGCGAGTGGGGAGCACGCAGTGCCAGAATCGCAGGTACATCGCCGTACTTGACTGCACCCGGAACAAAGTTGGGATCACGATAGTCGGTAACGGATGCAAAACGAAATTCATCGGTGTCGATCACCGCGTGATCAATTCGCGGTCCCGCAATCGCGGCGGCGGGCGCGGCCCAAGCCACCGTACCCTTGTCAGCAATCAACGTGACTCGCGCCGGATTCAGTGAATGCGCGTGGGCGGTGATCGTCAGCAGGTCTTGGCAACGTGATGCGACCAGCGTTGGGTTGTATCCGAACGTGAACGCCGAATAGGAGCGCGGGTCGTCGATGACTCGCTGTGGGTTTGATGGATCGCTTGCGCCGGAAAATTCGCCTTGTCCGAGCAAATCTGGCAGCATCACCGTGAAGCCGGCTTGGATGACTCGGTAAAGCGGTGTGCCGGGGGATCCGGCGTCTTTCCAGACTGAGTTTTTTCCACCCTTCGCTGTCCAAACCACGATTCCTTTCGCCGCATCCGGTCCTTCGTCGCGCGTCACCGTGACGAGCGGCAATTCGTTGTCAAGCGCGGTGGCGCGTACCAGCCCAAGAGTCCATTTTCGGTGTTTCGTGGATTGCGATGATACTTCGCGGTACGAAGTTTCGGGAGCAACATCAGCGCCCATCATCGTTTGCCAGGCTCCACCGACAACTTCGCGGAACTTATCGATGTCATGTTTGGTGTTCTTTTCGGTTATGGGTTTGTCGATCGCCAAAATTTGGTTCGCTTGATCATCGAACCAACGGCACACCGAACGTTCATGAGGAATACCGGTCTCGGCGGGCGCCGGATGTTGGTCGCTCCAAACGGTGATTTCTGATTCGTCGAAGGGCTTGAAGTCCTGTTCGATGATGGGTTCTTCGAGGCCAAGATTCAGATGGCGATTCATCCACTGGTACATCGTCGCGCGAGTGACGTAGTTGTAGTTGTGTTTGAAATTCAGCAACGGCCGACAATGCACATCGGATTCGTTGCCGATCATCGCGTACAACCATTTCAGTTCCGGATAGCCATCGTTCATCATGTCGGAAGTCCAGTCATCGGCGGCCGTCATCGCTTGCGGTCGCGGCGCGAAGAGCGCAGCCAATTCAACGTTGCCGGTGCCAATGCGCAGCAGGTTGCAGTTTTCGCAGTAACAGCCACCCTGCATCGACGTCGACACCATGCCGTTGGGGAACGAAACTTTGATTCGTTGGTCAATCGCTCCGAGCAAGATCGATTGAGTGCCGCCGCCACTGCCACCGGTGACCGCCAATCGTTCGGGATCGACATCCGGCAGAGACTCCAAAAAGTCGAGTGCGCGGATTGCGTTCCAGCTCTGCAGACCCATGATCGATTGCAGTCGCAGATCGGCTTCGGGACTGTAGAGGATCCAGCCATCAGGATTGCCGGCCGTTTCCTCGGGGCGAGCGTCGGCGTGACGGTGCGCGATCTCGAATGGGATCTGAACCGAATCGCCGTAGCCGAGCATGTCAAAGATGAACGTCACGCATCCCATGCGGGCAAGTTGGGCGCATCTGGCAAGTTTCGGCGTCCTGCCGGATCCGGCAAAGTGTTCGCCGCCAGTCGCGATCTGGTCCGCCAGTTCTTTGTCAGTGAACGCTTGGTTGCGTCCCCCGTGACCATGCGGCGACAAGACACCGGGGCGTTTTGTTTGATTGGTCGTTTCACCGGTTGCCTCGCTCGTTGAATCATTGGCTGATTCGGTGGGCCGAAACAGCAGGCCGGTGACGTAGTGTCCTGGAAGACTTTCGAAAGCAACTTTCTCGACCGAAAAACCGTCACGTTGGACTTTGCCAAAGACTTTTGCGTTGAGCGGCGTTTTCGCGGGCATCGGCCATAGGCCACAGGCGACCAGAACCCGACGACGCAGTGAATCAGCGCGAGTGTGCCAAGCGGCTGGATTGGCGGGTACGCGAAATGGGAAATGTCCTTTGAGTGTCTTCAGCTCGCCGATTCGCCCATCGTCAGGACGCTCGTCAGCCGCCAGAACACGAATCTCGGCATCGGATGCTGATTGTTGGACTGCGTCATCGGCGTTCGCGCCGGTGGTCGATACGCTGATCAATGCCAAGCAGCAACCGAGCACGAAAACGATTAAACTTCGTCTTAACATTTTGTATTCTCACACGACACGATTTGACCTACCCACTGACGACTCATGCAAACGATCTTAACCGCTGACCGAAATGCCATGGGGCGACTGGTGGCCGACCGAGCCGCCGAAGATTTACGAAATGCGATCCAGCAGCATGGCCATGCAAACTTGATTGTCGCAACTGGTGCGTCACAGTTCGAAGTGCTGGAAAACCTTGTCAAAGCTGAAGACCTGGACTGGTCACTTGTCAATGGTTTTCATCTGGACGAGTACGTCGGCATATCGGCGGAACACCCGGCGTCGTTTTGCCGTTACTTGAAAGAACGTTTCGTTGATCGCGTCCCGCTTGCCGATTTTCAGTATCTTTTCGGCGACCAAGACCCCGCAGAAACGATCCGGCAAGTCAGCCAATTGATCAGCGAATCACGAATCGACGTTGCATTGGTCGGGATCGGCGAAAACGGACACCTTGCCTTCAATGACCCACCCGCAGACTTCGAAACGACGGATCCCTACTTGCTGGTCGAACTGGATCGCCCCTGTCGAATGCAGCAAGTTGGCGAAGGCTGGTTTGCACAACTCGACGATGTCCCGACGCACGCGATTAGCATGTCGGTGAAGCAGATTTTGAAGTCGGCCAAGATCTATTGCAGCGTTCCAGATTCTCAAAAAGCCGTCGCCGTCGCGGCCACGATTGAGGGCCCGATCTCGCCCGACGTACCCGCAAGTATCTTGAAAAGCCACGATCAAACGCTGTTGATCATTGACCAAGCATCGGCGGCCAAACTTTCGTCAGAGACGTTGGAGACACTGGAACCGTCGGCATGACAGGTTTGGTTGATCTGCAAGTCAATGGTTACGCGGGTGTCGACTTCAATGCCGATGCAATCAGTGATGAATCGCTCGTCGATGTTTGCTCGCGTTTGAAAGCCGACGGTGTCGACAAGATCCTCGCCACGATCATTACGGCGCCGTTCGAAGCCATGTTGTCGCGAGTCCATCGCATCGCGTCCGCCATTGATTCGTTTCCCGAAGTGGCGGCCGTGATCGCTGGGATTCACGTTGAAGGTCCGTTCATCAGTCCGGTCGATGGTTACGTCGGGGCGCATCCACAGGACGCCGTCATGAAAGCCGACGTCGAGGCAGCGAGTCGCTTGCTGGATGCGGGGGATGGCCGAGTTCGGTTGCTGACGCTGGCGCCCGAAATGGATTCCGACGCCTCGGTGACACGTCATCTGACCGAACAGGGGATCGTCGTGGCCGGCGGTCACTCGGACGCTTCGGGCGATCAACTTGACGCGGCGATCGACGCGGGGTTAACGCTGTTCACCCACTTAGGTAACGGTTGTCCGGCAATGTTGCCGCGTCACGACAACATCATCCAGCGGGTGTTGGCTCGCAGTGACCGCGTTTCGGTTTCGTTGATCGCCGATGGCCATCACGTGCCTGATTTTGCACTGAAAAACTATTTGCAGTGCATTCCTGATGACCGAGTGATCATTGTCACCGACGCTATCGGCGCGGCTGGACTCGGGCCGGGGCAATACACGCTGGGCGATCAAACGGTCCATGTGGATCCGGACGGTGCGGCCTGGGCCGCCGATCGAACTCACTATGCCGGATGCGCGACAACAATGCCATCGATGGTGAAGATCTTGCAGGATCGAGTCGGCGCACGTCCCGATCAAATCGATCGATGGACGCGTGAAAATCCAACGAAGCTACTGGGCGGTAAGTTCTAGTTGTCTGATCTTTCAAACGCGGTTACACGCGAAGGGATTGGGGCCGTATCGACAGGCATGCTGTTTGTCGTTCGAAGCCAAGCATTGACGTACTGAGCGCACAGACCGCCCCGATTGCGGCGCCGGCTAGGTGAGATTGGACCAGTGGCGTGAAGGTTGATGAATCGACAAACAGCGTTTGTCCGGTTTGCGCTTCGAAAATTGATTTGCCGACCAGCCCGATGGCCGGGGCCAGCCAAAGTGCGGCGGTCGTTTTGTCGTTGGCTGCCCAGCTTGACCGGCACTGGTCGATGACGAACCAGACGAACAGTCCGGTGTCGATGCCGCTGAGCCCACGGTAGACGTCGATGCCGTCACACCAGACCGCGATCGATGCGGTAATCCCTGCGGCCATGACTGCCATGGCGAAGGGAAAGAACCGACGGTGTCTGCGTTCGCAGGCCGCGCCGAGAACAGCAAACATCAACAGATCCCAGAACAGATGCGAACCGTCGAAGTGCGTGAAGTGGCCGGTCACGATTCGCCACCATTGACCGTCGCCGATCAAGTCAAAATCGACTTGGCAAAGTGTCGCCAGCGAAGGCGATGCAAACGTCGCAATGGCGGCGATCGCAACGACGATGGTGGTGGGCGTTTTCATGATGGATTCCTCGGCAAGGTTTTTGTGCTTGGGCGATCGATCGGAAACAAAAAAGAGGCATAGGCTGCCAGCCTGTGGTTGCGCAATCAAAGGCTGGAAGCCTATGCCACTTTTCGAATCCGACGCCTATTGTCCGCTCGCTCCTCAAGCAGACTTGCGACGACGAGAGTTCGTGCGGCGCCGGGACAAAGCTGCGACGCCAGCGGAACCCAATGCGATCAGTGCGGTGAAGGGTTCAATGGCTCCGCCACCGCCACCGCCACCCGAACTGAAGCCAAAGTCCAGATCGACACCGCGGTTGTTGTTCCTAGGTGGTGCTGATTGAGACGGCGACGTTGGTGAGGTCGCCGGTCGGTTGCCAGGTGATGCGGCCGGCGTGTTCGCTTTGGTTGACACCAACTTTTGTGAACGATCAAGTTCAAAGTTTTCGTTGCCACGGTTTCTCAGTTGCGTCAGCTTGGCTTGGACGGCTTGGCGAGACGATCGGTCGCGAGTGATACGGATGGCGTTTCGTTGTTCGATCTTCCATCGTTTGAATTCCGCGTCATTTTCTAGCACCAGCATGGACGCGTGCGGCGAAACGATCGAGTAGCCTTCGCACAGACGTACAATTTCGTCGCGCATGGAGGCACCACCGATTCGTTCGGCTGCCATCAGTCGGGCCACGCGTTTCTGGGCCCACATCCGTTCAATTTCGCTGTTGCCACTGGCATTGTTGTCATCGGCTGACAAATTCATGTCGACGGTTTGTTCCCAGGGTGCGCCTTGGACTTGGCCACGCAGGGTTACCGTTACGGATGCTGCGTCGCCGTAGCGTCCGTACATTCTTAGCGGAGTGCCGTAGAACAAGTCGCCAGCAGCGGTGGGTTCGACGTCCGTGATTCGGCCGCCGTCGAAGGAAAGGCTGAGGTTTTCGATGGCTGGGCGAACAAGTTTTTGTCGCATCAGTTTCGCTTGTCGGCCGAAGCTGTCTTCGGTCGAAACGAATGCCGCCAGCCCACCGGCACCGGTTGCCATTTGTTCTAGCAGCGGTCGGTTCACTTCGTTGCCAACGCCGATGCAGAACACTCGCACGCCGGCCGGTCGGCTGCTGATCAATCGCAACAGTTCGGCTTGTTCGCCAACCTCGGTCATGCCGTCGCTAAGCAGCACGACATTGAGCGGTCGATCGTCATCTCGGTACGCGTAGGCGGCCGACAGTGCGGGCTGCAGCACGGTGCCGCCGCGAGCACGTTGGTTGTCGAAGAAGTCGCGTGCCTTTTGAAGATTGTCTTGTGTTGGCGTTTCCATCTTTTGGAACAGCGGCGTTGGCGCCAAGTTGAACGCTAGGCAGTCAAAACGGTCTTCGGTACCGAGCGAATCGATGAACGCCATCACACTGTTGCGGCTGATCGCCAACTTGTCATCGCGAGCCATGCTGCCGGAGACATCCAACAGAAACACGTAGTCCATCGGTTCGACTGATGCGCTGAGATCTTCGCCCGGCGTCAACGTCATCATGAAGTACCCTTCTTCGCCCTTGGGATGGCTGGTGACCACGTCCAAGCCTGTACGAGCACGTTTGGTTTGCACGGCCATGACGATGTCGCGTGACAAGTCGCCTTCGGTCAGTTCCATGGCGGCTTGGGCGTAGTCAGGTTGATGTGAAACGACGACGAAATCATCCGCATGAGATTCGCTGCGCAGTTCTTCGATCGGGACTTCGCTTTTCAGGTCAACGTTCATCGAGAAACGTCCGCGAACCTTCGTATCGACAGGCTTGCCGTTGACGTTGGTGGCAAGCGGATAGACGTAGGTCGCCCAGTCGTGATCGATGTCGAGTTCTTGGTAGTACTCGATTCGAACGCGCTGTTGGGCGCCTGGAGCGATGGGGAAAATCCGCATTTCGAACTGCTTGAAATCGACTTGTTCCAACAGCCCTGGGTCACGACGTTGTTGTTTGTAGCTGTTGTAGATTTCGCGAGCTCGTTGTTTTTCGACGACTTCACCAATCATTTCTTTGCCGCCGATCCACATGCTGAAGTTCGAAACGCTGGCTTCGCGGGGAACGGGAAAGGTGTAGAGGGCTTCGACTTGTCGGTTTTCGGTATTCAAGAAGACTTGATCGACTTGAGTGACCGCGATCGAGTTGTTGATCGTGACGCGCACATCTTGGGACTGGATTTCCAAGACACCGCCGAACCCACCGTCGGCGACCAACAGGCCGGCCGCACGGGCGGACGAATCCTGTGATCCGATCGCGAGAAAAGTGGCCGCAGCAAAGGCGACTGCTACGGTGTGCCGCAGGGTTTGGGACATGGTGAATCTCCGGACTTTGTTGGGGGGAACGTCGGCAAAACGTTGCCGGCTAACGGTCCAGAGCCCGCAAGCGTTGGGACGCAGCGCACGAAAATTTAGCGTTCCGTGTAAGAGGCACCCGCGAAAAGGCGCAGAGCCCACAATCACCCGCTGATTGATAGAATGTGGCGACAACTTTCGCACTCCCACCTAGCGACACTGATGCTGCTGCAAGAACCGAGTCACTCGCCGTACGATCTGCGGTTTCAATTGCTGGGCTTCCCCGTGCGGATCGCGTGGGGCTTTTGGTTGATGTCGATCATCATTGGGTACAACTTTGTCCAAGGACTGGACATGATGCTGCGGCAACTTAGTCCCGGTGTGGTGCCGTTGTTGTTGGGTTGGACGCTGTGCGTGTTTCTGTCGATTTTGATTCACGAACTTGGCCATGCGCTGGCGTATCGTCAGTACGGAATCGAATCATCGGTCGTGCTTTATCACTTTGGTGGTCTAGCGATACCACGTGGCGGTCGGTCATACGGAAACTTGGGACCGTTGCAGAGCATTTGGATTTCGTTCGCAGGTCCGTTCGCGCAACTCGTGTCCGCGGTCCTTTTGATCGTCTTGGTGAAGTTTTGGGGGTATCGATTGGATCAATTTCAAACAATTTTTCAATTTCCTAGCGTCCTTCAAAATGCCATCGGCGCCGACCAAGGTGAGCCGCTGTTGACGCAGAGCGTTGGGTTGTACGCATTGGTCGAATTCTTTTTGTTTCCGAGCATCTTTTGGGCGATCTTGAACTTGATCCCGGTGTTGCCGCTTGATGGTGGCAACATCACAAGTTCGATCGTTGACTTGCGCGGCGGAAGTCGTCAGACAACGCTTTGGATTAGCGTGATTGCATCGGGATTGATCGTTTTGTACGGGTTTTCAAACGGAGATCAGTACTTGGCGATCATGTTCATCATGTTCGGCATTTCGAATTATCAGCAGTTGCAACTTGCAGGCAGATGACTCATTTGAGTCATGATCACTGCCCGTTAGTGCGCCGCATTTTCTTGACTTGCAGAAGTCGCTGAACATGTCTTCGGCGGTGACGAATCGATGAAGCGAACGCATGTTTGTTCGCGACAACGGAGCGACGATTTTGCCTCGCGATAACAAAAAAAATTTGTTGTGCAACCACTTTTTGTAAAAAAAGATGTTGCGGAATCTTGAGAAGCGCGTAAAGTTACGCGCAGTTTTTAACGGTTGAAACAAAAGGCCGCTGCGGTGTTGGACACCATGGCTTTGAAGTTCAATCACACCTGGCGTTGGATGGGCCGTGGCCGTTGACTTCGAGAACTTGTTTTCGAAGTCACAAAGACTCATCAACGCTTCTTTCTCAGCGGAGAAAAGCACATGGCTAAGAAAAAAGCAACGAAGAAGAAAGCGACCAAGAAGAAAGCTGTAAAGCGCGCAACCAAGAAGAAGGCGACCAAGAAGAAAGCTACGAAGAAGAAGGCCGTAAAGCGCGCCACGAAGAAGAAGGCGACCAAGAAGAAGGCTGCTAAGAAGAAAGTAGCGAAGAAGGCTACGAAGAAGAAGGCAACCAAGAAGAAAGCAACGAAGAAGAAAGCAACCAAGAAGAAGGCTGCTAAGAAGAAAGTAGCTAAGAAGAAGGTCGCCAAGAAGAAGGCAACCAAGAAGAAAGCCACTAAGAAGCGTCGCTAATATCGCACCACTGACGGGCCTCGTCATCGAGGCCACGTGGAATGCACCCAAAGCCGCGCCGGATTCAGTTCTGGTGCGGCTTTTTTCGTTGAATTCCGTCGTGATCAACTGCCGAACGCTGGCCGCGACTCGCGTTCTAGGAGATACACGCGACGAAGTTGCCTAGGCTGCGCATTTTGACTTTTCGTGTTGGGTTCGTATCGAAACGATGGTGAAGCTGCGGTTTTTGTTCTTACAGCGTTGGCAGGCTGGCTTTGGGTGGAGCCGCTGCTGCTTTGGCGGCCAGATTGCGGACGACCGACTTGGCGATCGGATCGAATGGGGCGCGGGCCTTTTCGTCGCTGTCGATGACCTCGGCCAAGCGTCCCTCATCACCGGCTTTGCGAAGCGTGATGTCGATGGGCAACCCGCCTAGGTAGGCCACGGCGAGCTCTTCCGCTTTGGTGCGGGCGCCACCGCTGCCGAAAATGTCGTACGTCTTGCCGCAATCGGGGCACAAGAACCCGCTCATGTTTTCGACCATGCCTAGGATCGGAATGTTGACCTTGCGGAACATGCTGATCGCCTTGACGGCGTCCAGCAGCGCGACTTCTTGTGGAGTGCAGACGACGATGCTGCCGGCCAGTGGCAGGGCTTGCGAGAGCGTCAGCGCGATATCACCGGTGCCAGGCGGCATGTCGATGATCAAGTAGTCCAAATCGCCCCAATCGGTCTCGCCGAGGAACTGATTGATCGACCCGTGCAGCATCGGTCCACGCCAAATCACAGCTTGATCGGGTTCGATCAGGAATCCCATCGACATCACTGGCATGTCGCCCAGTTTGATCGGTTCGATCTTTTTCGATTCGGTGATCGCAGGTCGCCCGGATAGGCCAAGCAGGTGGGGAATGCTGGGGCCATAAACATCGGCGTCCATCAATCCGACTTTGCATCCCATCCGCCGCAGTGTCAGGGCCAATGATGCAGCAACCGTGCTCTTGCCGACGCCACCTTTGCCACTGCCGACGGCGATGACGCTTTTGCAGCGCAAACCAATCTGACCCAACCGGGCTGGCGGCCGATCGTGGTCGACGATTTTGATTTTGGCTTCGGTACCAGGAATCGCTGCGACGATCTTGCTTTGCAAAGCATCGGCAACTTCATCGGCGATCGGCGCCGCATAGGATGTCAGGCCAATCGTGACGACGGTTGTGTTGCCGTCGACCGTGATGTCTTGAATCTGGTCCATCGAACCGATGGGGCGACCGGATTCCGGATCGGGATGACTTCCGATGGCGGCGCGGACGGAGTCGACGGAAAGATTGCTCATGGCGAAGCGCTTGGTGGTTGGGAGGCAGGCTTGAATTGTCCGCCTCTCAGTCTAGGTGCTTGGCCAGTCGTGTTAATGGGGGCAGTTTGCGAACACTTTTTTAACCCATCCGTCACGCAGCGAAATAGCGACCGACGAAGCGTCCAATTCCAGGCAAGTCTTCGGGATGGCGGATCGTCGCCGCGACTCGGAATTCGGACAGCACCAAACAGTGGGCATCCGAAAGGTCAGGTGCCGCTGCGATTTGAGCGACCGCTGGCATCGCGATTGATAGGGTGGCGATTCGATCACAGATCCCGACTAGATTGTCGCGATCAACTTCCCAAACCACGACACCGCGTCGGTATCCCGCCAAGTGAACGCGAATTTTGTCGGCTTCCGGTGGCGAGATCGAGACGATGGACATCATCAACGGCGGATCGACCATTGCCGGCACGAATTGCCGAGAAGCAGTAAACCAACGACCGGGCCGGGCGCGATCGTCGGTGGTCAGAGCTCGCTCGACGACGATCCATGGGCAAACATGGCGGCGATCGGTCGCTGCGGACAGCGGTGGGGTAAGGACCGACCGCTGGCTCATGATGGTCTCGGTGATTTCGGTTTGGAATCGGCTTCGTCTGCAGATTTGCCTTGTGATTTGTCGTCCAATTTGCGCAGCAAACGCGCGCGGCTGATGCCCAGTCGCCGGGCGGCTTCGGCGCGATTGCCATCGGCTGCTTCCACAGCTTCGTTGATCAACCGCATTTCGTATCGCGAGACGGCATCATCAAGCGAGACCGTCATCGCCTTGATTGCGGCGGCTTGTCCGCCGGGGCGGTAAGTTCGAATCGCTAGCGGCAGATGTTCCGGCGCGATCGAGTTTCCGGTTGCCGCGCGAATGGCTTGGCGAATGGCCGCGTCCAGTTCGTCATAGTTGTTCGGCCAGGGGTAAACGACCAAGCTGTCCAACGCCGCGCGGCTGATTCGTTCGGCTGATCCTTCGCCCGCGGCGCGACGAGAATCCAGGATCGCCGTGGCCAACAACGGAACGTCTTCGACGCGTTTGGATAGTGGTTCGATGACGACCGACAATGCGCTCAGGATTTCGACTAGTCGCAGGCTGATCGAACGAGTGGGTGTTTGATCAAGCGGTAGCGACATCATCGGGTCGACGTCGATCGCGATTGCTTCGTCGTCGCGAACGACGGCTGGACGATCGCTGCCCAAGTCGCCACATAAAGCGATCAGCCGAAGTCGTCCGCCATAGGTCGAATGCAATTCTGCGAGTCGGCTTTGCGCGTCTAGCGGCATCTCATCGAGACTTCGTACGAGCGCCGTGCCCATCGCTGATGCCGAGTCCGACAAACGATTGATCAATGGAATCAACGTCGCGTCCAACAGCTCGGGATCCATCAGCGAGCCGTCCACGACCACCATGGGTTCACCGGGCGCAGCGAGTTGGTGGATGCGAGCCGCGATTGTTTCGGCGGACGATCCGGATGGACCAAAGAAACCAATGTCGGTACGGGTTGCGGCGGCAACTTGCAATCGTCGCCGCAATCGACGGGCACCGGTCGAAGTACCGGCGGTTGCGATTGTGGTGATGGCGGCATGCCGTCGCCGCCAACGATCCAGGCGTTCTCGAAGCGCAACGGCGTCTTTCAGTTCGGGATCGACGACACGATCGACAAACGAGCCGCCGATTGCGATGGTCATCGCGTCCAGTCCGGCGCCGATGCGAACAAAGCGAACTTCGATCGGTGGGCGCCTAGCGGATGAACTGTTGTCGCCATCGACGACGGCGGGCAACTGAATCCGCAGCGACGCCGTGCCTCGCGCCGCAAAACCGGGCGGCGGCGATAGTGATGCCGCGATTCGGTCCAGCGGATCGTTCGAAATGGCTGCGCCGGCGATACAGCGCCGGCCCAACAGTGCTTCGACATCACGCTGAATCCAGTCGGCTGCGCCACCGGACAAGTACACCAACGTTCCATCGCTGCCGATCACCCACACCGGCGCGTCCGACGCGTCGAGTAGTCGACCGAAGATGCGAATCTTGGTGCCGGTGAACATAGCGATTGCCAAACGGTCAGCGACCTAGAACACGTCTAGGATGAACTGGTGACCGCTGTGGAAACGGCGGTTGCTTGGGTAAGCGTTGTGCCATTTCTTGTTGTAGACGGGAATTCGCATTTCCTGCGGATAGCGATGGTACATGTCATCACTGCTGCGGAAGTACTCTTGCCCATAGAAGTTCTGGGGATAGTACACGTACGGGTAGTGATAGAAGCGGTTCCAGTCGCGTGTATCCGCCTGGCCACCCCAGTGTTGGCCATAGGCCCGTTGGTCAGCCAACGCGTTGTCGGCGGTTGCAACAATGCCGCATAGAAGCGCGGCGGCGATCAAAAGATGACGAAGCATCAGGGCGTCCCCCCTCGAGACGTGCGGACGCGGCAGAGCCACGACTGCGGTGATTTCTTGCTGGTGCAGTTTGAGCTAGTTTCGGTCAACGTCCTACAGACGCTCCACCAACCAAAACCCGGCTTACCGTCACTATCGGCACGCACGGCACGATCGGTTGAGCCCTTCATGCTCGGATTTTGCAGAACAGACTTCTCAACCCGAGCCATTGGCACCTATGATTGAGGAACGGGCGGAAAAAGTGCCCGACCCCCTTTTGCCGGAAACCGGCCCTGCGAGTGCTTTGCACAAAACTTGCGGGTGCTCTGCACAAACGGGTTCGGACACTTTTTTCTCGCTCGAATGCTAACCCAGACGGCGGTTTTTGCTGTCGTAATATTGACCGTCCGACACTGGATGCCCCGAATGTTTTCATCATTTCGCCGAACTGCCGAACAGGCCCGCCCATCGAATCGAGCGCAAACTGGCCAGCGACCACAGGGACTTCCAGCCCTGCGCCGCGTTTTGACCGTTGCGATGGCGGCATGGTTGGTTGCTGGTCCGATGTTGAGCCAGTGGTTGATCGCCTGTCCGTTTTGCAACGCAGTTTCACAAACGATCCGGCAAGAAATGGCCGCGATGGACGCTGTTGTGATCGCCACGGCGACCCAAAGCGACCTGACTCGCGATAAAGACACCGGCGAAGTGTCCATGAAAGTCGATGTCGTTCTGAAAGGCACCGATCACGTCACCGTCGGCAGCGAAGTTCGGGCCATTTATTACGGCGACGTGTCGATCGGACGACGGTTCATGTTGTCCGGCGTCGATCCACCGAATTTGCAGTGGTCGTGCTTGCCGGTC
The DNA here is from genome assembly GCA_049680385.1 of Rubripirellula sp. Taxonomy (GTDB): domain Bacteria; phylum Planctomycetota; class Planctomycetia; order Pirellulales; family Pirellulaceae; genus Rubripirellula. Next base: position 40,431 of record JBAUHR010000569.1, read on the forward strand.
AACGAGCGAGCTGAAAAGTACGTGAAAACGGTCGCCAAAATGGCCGAAGAAGACCCGCTGAAGCGACTTCGTTACTACTACGATTTCCTGCAAGACGACGAGTCGATGTTGGCACGCGATGCTTACGACGAGTTTGCGATCACGCCGTATCCGGTCGTCAAAGCGCTGGCCCCCGAAATGGACCATGACCAATTGGTCGAATGGATCAGCGACACGGAAACGTCGACCGACCGCAAGCGGCTGTTCCTGACGATGTTGGGTGCGTGCGGCGACGAAAAGGACCTGCCGATGCTGGAAGAGATGCTTCGCAGCACACAAAAGAGTACCCGAGGCGGATTGGACGCTTTGATCGCGTGCTATTTGACGCTGGGTGGCGAAAAAGGCTTGCCGCTGATCGATGAACTGTTCTTGAACAACAAGAACGCACCGTACGCCGATACTTATGCGGCCATCATGGCGGTTCGCTTTCACGGGACCGAAGGTGACGTGATCCAGCGAAGTGCTCTCGTCGAATCGCTGCATCACGTGCTGGAACGAACCGATTTGGCTGATTTGGTGATCCCCGACCTGGCTCGATGGAGCGATTGGAGCCAAATCGATCGCCTGAAGGATCTGTTCATCAACGCGGATCCCGATAACAACTGGGTCCGTGTTCCCGTTGTGAACTATTTGCGAGCTTGCCCATTGCCCGCCGCAAAAGAAGCACTCGAAAAACTAGAAGAAGTCGACCCGGAAAGTGTCAAACGGGCCAATACGTTCTTTTCGATCCCTGTGCCGGCGCGTGACACCACGGGTGACGGAACGTCCGTAGAACGGCAAATTGGCCAAAAATTTGCGATGGATCAGTCTGTCGCCCCGCTGGCGATCGGATCAGGCCCGATTGCCGCGGCGGTTCCTGTTGCTGCAGCGATCCAGCCAATGACTGCGGCCGTGGTTCCACTGAACCCTTGGCGATTGGCGTCCGTACTTCTGATGGCGATCTCGACCGTGGTGATCGCTCAGTTGCTGCTGCTTTCTGGCGGTGCTGATTCGGTGCGAAAAGATAGCGTTTAGACGCATTAAGAAACAAAGGGTTTCCTCGAGACATGTCTGCTGAACTTCAAATGTCTTCGGTTGTCAATGAAACCTCCGACTTTCCCTATCGCGCGATCAGTCGATCGGCCATCGTGTCGACCATTTTGGCCGTGATGGCAGCCCCAGGGTTGCTGGCGGTGTTGTTGCCGCTGTTGGGGTTAAGCGTGGTCGGGATTGCGGCTGCGTTGTTGTCGCTGCGTTCGATCCGCCGTTTTCCTGATGAATTCAGCGGAAAAGGCCTCGCGATGACCGGATTGGCGCTGAACGCACTGCTGTTGGTCGGTGGTTCGGCAATGCACACGTACATCTACCTGACGGAAGTTCCCGAAGGCTACACCCGGGTCCAGTTCTACGACCTGCAACAGGACAGTGACGGTCCCGATCGTCCGACCGAAGAAGCCATCGCGATCCACAATCAAGACATCTTCCTGAAGGGGTACATCCACCCATCCTCGGGTAGTGGTTTGCTTAAGCACTTTATTCTTGTCCCCGACCTGGGAACGTGCTGTTTTGGTGGGCAACCCAAAAGCAGTGATATGATTGAAATCACGCTCGGTGGCGGGCAAGCCACCAAGGCAGGGCTGACCAAAAAGAAACTGGCCGGCAAATTCATGGTCACGCCGTCGGCTCAGCAAGTGACCGACTTTGACAACAGTGTTTTCTACCGAATGCGAGTCGAGCAGGTCAAATAGTCCACTGTTTTCGTTGCCTTTAGTCTGACTGGGGCTTCGTCAGAATCTCGCGAACTCGCAATCCGAACTTGTCGCCGATTTTGACGGTTTCACCTGTCGCGATCGGGATGCCACCGGCTTCCAGCAGCAGTGGTTCGTCACAATGGGCGTCGAATGTCAGCATTGACCCCGGAACCAGGTTCACGATTCGATCCAGCGGCACCATTTGGCGGGCTAGCGTCACGTTGACCGGCGTTTTGATCGCCAAGACGGACTTCGAGTACTTGCTTTGCAGATCGATCATTGTCTTTCGAACGAACTCGCGAGAGAGAGAAGATAGGAATGCGATCAACGGTCTGTTGATTTAGGCCAGAAAGTGTGGCCGCTGATGTTCATCAATCGACAAACTCTCAAGAATGTCGCTGCGGAGACTGAACCTCGCTCGTCACCGACAACTTGGTGCCAAGATTTCGCCCAACTTGCCGAACATCCAGCGGCAACTGACCGTCTCAATTGCCACCGCACAGACTATGTATCGTCCCGTTGACCGCCAAAGATTGCCCAGAAGGTCTCAGGAAGCATCAGAAAACGGGCTAGGATGCTGAATTTCTGCACCGTTCCCCCCGTCAGGGGGTGTGGGGCGAAGGGCTCGCTAGATACATTGGTCACCATCGGTTGGGAAGTAATTCGGCGTGATCGCCACTTCCCCAAAGCCGATGCCGGCATTTACCAAACCACTGATCTTTGAAATAGAAAGCTGCGAGATGTGCTTACTGGCTGTTCAGTACCGATTGGTCCCCGAAAGTCCGATTTTGGTAGCTGCAAACCGTGAAGAGTACGTCGATAGGCCGAGTTTATCGCCTTCGATCCAATCCGGTAAACCACGGGTCCTTTGCGGAATCGACCAAAAAGCCGGTGGCACTTGGTTGGGCGTTAACCAGAACGGGTTATTTGTTGGCCTTTGCAATCGTGCAACATCGATGCCCCTGTTCGGGCAACGTTCGCGTGGCTCGCTAGCCCTGGATCTGCTGCGATGTGGATCGGCGATGCGGGCAATCGAAAAAGCCGAAACCGAGTTTGCCAAGACGCGTTACGAAGGCTGTAACATCATCGTCGCGGACGCCAAGAACGGTTTCGCGATTCACGCTGATGAACGTCAAGACGTCGTCGAATTGCAAGATGGGCTGAACATCATCGGTTCACGCAACTTGAACGACCCCGAGGACCAACGCGTGCAAATGGCTCGCCGATTGCTGACTCTGCAAACGCTGGACTCGCCGGTGAAGTTTCTGGCGGTTGCTAGCAAAGTGTTCGCTCGTGCTCCTGTCGGTCCTGGCCGTCCTAGCATGGTCGTTCGCAACGGTGATTACGCAACGGTCAGCAGCACGTTGATTGCGTTGGGTGTGAAGCCTCGCGATGCGATCTATCAGTTCTCCAGCGGGGCACCGGACAAGGCAAAGTACGAAGATTACTCGCCGATGCTGCGTGACATCCTCAGCCGTGGCCTTCGCGAAGCTCGCACAAAAGCAAAAGCGGCCAGTTAGACCTACGGCAGATTTCGCCCTACGACGATGTTCAGAGATTCACTACGATAGGCCGGGTTTTAAACCCCGGCTTATTTTTTGCCTCCTGAATCTCACACAAATACGTTGTCGATGGTTGATCAATACTTGGATACTCTCTCGGGCGCCCGCTGTCTTGTTACCGGTGGCGCCGGCTTCATCGGTTCGCATCTGATCGATTCGCTGCGCACGCGCGGAGCAATGGTCCGAGTGCTCGACAACTTCAGCACCGGTTTCCGGCACAACCTGGATCACGTCAAGGATGACAAGAACGTCGAAGTCGTCGAGGGTGACGCGTCGGATGCTTCGGTTGTCAAAAAGTCCGTCGACGGCATCGACTATATTTTCCACGAAGCCGCCATGGCCAGCGTTCCACGCAGCATGCGCGAGCCTGACTTGTGTCACGCTTGGTGTGCGACCAGCACGGTCGAACTGCTGCGTGCTGCGGCGGCATCCAAGGTCAAGCGATTGGTTTTGGCGTCGACCAGCGCGGCCTACGGCGATTCAACGTTTGTTTCCAAACGCGAATCCGATTCGATCGCGCCGTTGTCGCCGTACGCGGCTGCTAAGTTGTCGGCCGAAGCGTACTGCAAAGCCTTCAACAACGGGTTTGATGTTGAAACGGTGATCTTGCGTTACTTCAACGTCTTTGGTCCTCGCCAAGATCCGCAAAGCGAATACAGCGCCGTTATCCCGCGATTTGTATCGATGATCTTGTCGGGCAAGCCGCCAACGATCTACGGCAACGGCGAACAATCACGCGACTTTGTCTATGTGACCGACGTCGCCAAGGCCAACCTGTTGGCGGCAACGGTTCCGGGAATCGCTGGTGGAACGTTCAATGTTGCCCGCGGCGAACGAACGACATTGTTAGAACTGTTGACAACGCTCAGCGGGATTCTGGGGCGAGAAATCAAGCCGATCCACGAACCGGCTCGCGTTGGTGACATTCGCGACTCGCTGGCCGACGTGTCCGAGGCTCGAAATCGATTGCATTTCGAACCCGACATGTCGATGGCTCAGGGCCTAGCCCATAGCATCGAGTACTACCGCAGCATCGCTAGCTAGTTCTCAGCACCAGTTGGTTCGGCACCAGCGAGGCGATGCAGTCGCCGTTTGTCACTGCAACATTTTTTCGACGTCACCGATCACTTGGGCGACGTCGACGGAGTCCGCGTCGAAGACGTGGTTGGTGAACACCTGCGAGTCCTGCGCGATCACAATCGTGATGTCGGCATCCTCGGCGATGCGATAGTCGATAGGGCCGTTTTGAGTGTCTTCGGCGATCACGACGGGAACGTGTACGACGCCCGACTGCTCGGCGAACGTGGTGGCGACCTTCTTCAATTTTGCCGCATCCTCGCCAATGAACGTGAACAGTCCACGCAGTTTGGATGCCGCATGCTTGTCGATGGCCGAGTCAAGTTTCTTGGCCAATTCAATCGACTTG
>JBAUHR010000570.1:0-2187 GCA_049680385.1 Rubripirellula sp.
GCATTGATCCGATGCCAAAAACGTGATTCCGGCGAACATGGATTCGGCAAATCGGTCAGCGAGACCCTGTGACACCTTGGTTGTCGCGCCAAGTTGATCAGTGGCGGTAACCAGCGTAACGACTCCACCCGGTGTGATCGCTGCGTCGTACCGTGTCCCCAACGTGCGTCTCCAGTGACGCACCGATGTTTACTTCACAACGATTCTGTCGTCGGTTCTTGGGCAAGTTTTTACGCGTTTGCATCCAACAACACTAGATTACCGACGTTTACTTTCGGTATCGATGTTGATGCTTATCGGTCGCGGGCCATTGGCATGATGACGTAACCGTAACCGTCGTCGGTTGTCAGCAAAGCGGGTGCGGCGCCCGATTCGATTTCCATGATGAAGTTCGATTCGTTGTCCAGCACTTTGCAAAAGTCGGCTAGGTAACGGTGGTCCATCGTCAACGTGATTGGTTCACCGTCATAAGCGATTGGCAATTCAATCTGTGACTCACCGATTTCAGCGGTACTGGCTTCAAGTTTCAAAGTTCCGTCGGCAAACGTGAAATCGATCCCGCGGCTTTCGTGATCGGTCACAATGGCTGCCTGGCGAAGCGCGGCGAACAATGGTCCCACGGTCATGTCCAACTGGATCGCGTTTTCACGCTTGGGCAGCACTTGTCGCCAATTGGGATAACGCCCTTCGACCAATCGCGAATAGATCACCGCACGGCTGGTACGCAGCAGCAGGTCGTTGCTGCGAGCGGCGACGTCGACGGTTTCGTCCTTGTCCGACAAGGCTCGTTCCATCAACTGGATCGCTCGCGTTGGAACAATCGTGCTGGACCCGGTCGTTTGGTGACCGCCGATCGATTCGCCGACGCCTTCCATTCGTGCCAGTCGGCGACCATCGGTACCGACGGCGGTGACGGTTGCTTCTTCCAGTTCCAACAACACACCGCCCAAGGCATAGCGGCTGCTTTCGGGATCAGTGGCGAAGACGGTCCGTTTGACCATTTCGCGAAACAGACGCGTTGGCAAAACGTGATACTTGTCTTCGTCGAAACCTGCGACGGCCGGAAACTCGTCCGGATCGTTGCCGGGCAAGCGATACTTGCTGCGACTGCCTCGGACGCGAATGCCCGAGTCGTCGGTTTCCATCGAGATCGTTTCGTCGTTGCTCTCGCGAAGGATCGCCATCGTTCGCTGGACCGGCAACAGGGCGGTGCCCTCGACTTCGACTTCAACGCCGTCTTCGAGTTCCAAGCGAATACCGACTTCCATGTCCGTAGCCGTCAGGGTCAGCTTGCCACCAGCGGCCGTGACTTTGACGTTCTGGAGTATTTCTTTTGGTGACCGAGTCGGTGCGATGCTCGCGGCAAGCGAGAAAGCGTTGGTCAGGGATTCACGTTGGCAGGTGATCTTCATGGCTTATCAAGAATCTTCGTTGGACTGTTGATGACGGTGCCATGTTGTACCCCGTCCTGCCATCGAACGCATTAGGCCGCTTGGCTTGCTGGTTTGGTTCTTGATGGGTCTGTCTAAAGATAAAGTTATTTATAATTAACGTCGTCATCGTAATACGTCGGTCAAAATTGTCGGGAACCACTCTTCGGCAGTCGTAAGTCAAGATTCAGACGTTGGTTACTGAGTTGGCGACATGGTGGATAACCTGTCAGCAGTCTGTTGGGCTAGTGTTGTTAAACGTCGTGAAACTCAACAGCCCCCAACACAGCGACGGGAAGTCCGACAGAAATGCTGGTCGGAGGTCGACAGAGTTCGAACATGGTTTGAACAAGTTATCCACCGGAAAAAAAGACTCAGAAATCATGTTTTTGCTGCTCTTGCGACGTGCGACACGGCTCTGTTCTTGAACGCAGGTTCTACGGGAATGGCTTGGACATCCAGGGATTCGGGCACTTGTTTTCCGCCTATTTTTTAAGGAGTCTCGGCACAACAAAGAGTAGAACGATTGTCCGTAATCGTTTGGAGACAAGGCTTGAACCGTACAGACCGAACGATTGAGACAATCGTTCGGCGCTCGATTAGCGACGGATTCGCCGGACGTTCTCTTTACATCACAAATTGTGACGTTCATCGCAATCAGACCACGACGCAGAGCTTTTCGGTGACTTCGTCAGCCGCCCGGCGCAGATCCGAATCGTTCTCGAGCAGCGACTGAGTCTTGCGGATCGCGTGCAGG
>JBAUHR010000571.1:0-1910 GCA_049680385.1 Rubripirellula sp.
CGTTCAGCCCGCAGCCAGCACTGCCCCCGTTCTGCCATCGCCAACGCCCAACGTGCAAGCGGCCCACGAGTCCGAAATGGCCGAAGCCCGTTTGGCCGATCTGCAAGCGTCCGCCGACCTGATGAACAGTGCCATCGGGCGCGAAGTCGTCACCGCGAAAATGGTTCTCGAATCGTTTTCGGCCAAGCTCGATGTCACAGCGTCACTCAAATCATGGAATGAAACCATCGCGAAAAACGAACAACCCGTAAACGGTCCACGAGTCACCGGCAGCGGTTCGGATCGCTTCGCAGTCGATGCAGTTGACGCGATGTTGTACCGATCAAGTGGCAATTCTGCGATGCAGTTGTCACCCGGTGCTGAATCGATGGTCCGCAAGCCGTTGTGGGTGATCGCTGGTCACGCTCTGAACGCTGCTGGCGGCAAATTCGACATCGAAGCCGACGACAAAGAACTGATCGCTGAGAGCGCAATGGAGATGGGCGATGCGACTCGACGTTCGGCGTTCTACAGCGAGAACGAGGATCGTCGCTACGTGCAAGCGTCCGGCATCCCAACATCACGACCTTCGGACTTTCCGAACATTCTGTCGAGCTTGGCGAACAGGTACTTGGACAGCATCGAACTGGACGACGACTACAGCTACACCGAAATTTCGGCGCAGTTGCCCGGTGGTCTGAACGACTTCAAGCCCGCCATGATGATCAATAAAGGGATCATGGAGGAAATGGATCAATTGACCGACGAGGAAACGCTGAAAGATTTGGGCATGGAAGAAGAAGTTCTGTCGTACATGTTCATTCAGCGATACGGCAACCGTTGGGGGTGGACTCCCGTGATGGTCGCGAACGACGACATGAATGCGTTCTCGGAAGGCATGTTGGGACTCGCTGAGGCTTGGCAAGTCACGCAAAACCGTTTGGTGTTGGATCGCTTCACCGCCAACGAAACGTTGCTTGATGGCAGTCCGTTGTTCGCCAATCGTGCCAACACCGGAACGGGAACCATCCCCGCAGCCAACAACAACGACCGAACCAACGGTGCAACCCCGTCTGACAGCGAGTGGGGCGAAATGTCCACTCTGTACGCTGGCATCGGTGGCGTTGCCACTGGTCGCCGTGTTCGTGGCACGTTGAACACTTTGCTGTGCCCAACGACTGCCGTTCACCAAAACGCGGTGCGGACTTTCGAGACGTACCCGACCATCGGTGAAAGCAAGCAGGCAGCAACTACCGCGAACGTCGGAATCTACCGAAACAAAGTTCGCGTGATTGCTGACAGCGAACTGAACAGCAGTTCGGCGACCCGTTACTTCGGACTTCGCAACCCGACCCGTTTGAACACGGCAACGGTTGTGCGTGCGTACTTCAATGGATACGGCACCGCTGGTCGCCGTGAACGTTGGTACGATCCGAGCAACAAAACGACTTACGTCAGCCTTGAAGGTCGCATCGCTGTGGCAACCAAGAACTGGCGATAGGCAGTTCGGAACGCCGGAGCGTAATTTTCGCCCCGTCCCTCTGAGTTGTTTTACTAGCGCCTGTCCGCAGGCAGTCCCTTGTTTTTAGGAATTTGAAAGATGGCCAAACAGGCACGAAAGATTTGTTACGACTTTCGTGGCGAACTCGCACTTGCTGCTGCTGGCAGTGGTGCGGGTGGTCCGTTTGTCAAAGCCGACACGTCATCGGCAGGATCACCGACAGTCGGCGGACTCGCTGGCGGCGGCATCCGGTTAGCGTTCGATTCGCAAGCAGAAGTGCAAAACTTGTGCGTCTACATGGGCGACGTTTTGCCGTTCAACATTGCGGAAATCATCCGCGTGGAAGTGATCGCAAGAACCGTCGCACCGTTGAATGCGACAACGCAATTGGCGTTTGGTGTTTGCTCCGCTCGCAACGACGCGATTGACT
>JBAUHR010000572.1:0-5329 GCA_049680385.1 Rubripirellula sp.
CAAGTCGATGGCGCGTATGGACTCAATGACGTGATCAACTATTCGCTTTCAGTCACCAATCCCTTGCTTGCCGGCGGTGTACTAAAGAGCGGCACGTTCTTGGGTGATGGCAGCGACTTGGGATTGATTTCGTTCAGCAACAACAACGCGAACAGCCAACGCTATATCGACAACCTTGTCGTTAGCGCGGTGCCGGAACCTTCGTCGCTGGCTGCACTCAGTGTGATTGGACTGTTTGCCGGAACCAGCCGATTCCGTCGCCGTAAGAGCGTAGCCGCAGCTTAGCTGCGGTGCCGGCAGTCTTTTCGGCCGGAAAAGAAATTTGCACTCTTGCAAAATCGCAGAAACGGACCATCGCTGGGCAGGAAACATTCTGCCCAAGCGACCGGGACTTTCGAGGTCTCGTCTGCTTAGTGGTTAGAAACCAAAGTTCCGCGTGGTCCAGCGGACCAACAACGCGGTGGCGCTGTTCAACGAATGGGCAATGAATCGGCGAAGACTCGATTCACATCTTTCAATAACGAAGCCCTCAATGCCGAACCATCGGGTTCGCCGTTAATCTTGGCGTTCGAGCGAGCATCTTTTCAAACGGCGGTTTTGCGCGCCCGACGTTCCGGCAAATGCAGCCTGTTTCGAATAGCCCCATGACTGGCCGTTCCCGGAATTGTCGTTGGCTGCGTCGTCTTTGTCCGAGTCTTCGTTCTACAAGTGTGCCGCTATGCAGGATCCCTATCGCCCGGTCGCGACAAAAGATCGGGAACGGGCGTTTGCTGCGATATCAGTGCGGGCGGTGCTGCTGGCTTCTGTCGTAGCCATAGCGATTTCGATAGCACTTGGGGCATTGGCGGGAGTCTTCATTTTCGTCTATTGGATGATGCTTTTCGATTCCAACCAGGCCTCTGAAATCCTTTTCGATGCCATCTTCTTTCCCGCGTTCGTGTGGCTTCCGTTTCTGTTGTGCGGCTACCTTGCCGGGCGGATCGCTGGATACAGGTGCGTCCACCACGCATTCTATGCCGGCTGCATTTACTTGGTGGCAAATGTTGCGATGTCGTTTCCATGGCGGGTGGATGCGCCGTATTTTTGGACGCATGTGTTGAGCTGTGCTCTAATCGTTCCCCTGTCGCTGCTAGGCGGAAAACTGGCCGAGCGCGGACGTCCCTATCATCCTGTGGCCGACGACGCAGATTTTGAAAGCCTGCGTTCTTGGTCGCAACAACCGCCAACCCACTGAAACGTTTTCATGGTCCGAAACCGAACGCGTGCTGTCGGACTTGTTGCTGCTGTGTCGGCGATAATGGCGTTCGGGTGCGACGTTGCCGATGACCATGACGGGCAATCCGAAGGCAACTGGGGTCTGATCAGCGCCAAAGTTGTTTCGGTATCAGAAATTGATCGCTTGGCGTCTGGGGAGCCGGTCTTTTATCAAGGTTCGAACGATCAGTGGCACTACTTCCGCGTGGGGTCGGTCGGCTACTATCGCCTTCGTCGGTCCGAAGTCAGCATCCCTACCCATGGCTTCGAAGGTGACGGCACGGCGAGTCTGGGGATGGTCTTCATGACACTAACCGTCGATGGCGAAAGGTTACACGCCGCCGAATTGCCAACCGGTACGATGGGGAACCCAAGGCGACCGCAGACGTTCACGCTGTCCGACGACACTTCGGCGGCAAATCCGAAACAAGGAAACTTAGAAACAAGGAAACTAAAATGAACCGCCCTGACACGCCGCCTGTCAAAAAACAATTTTCGATTCGGTCACTGTTGTTGCTGGTCGCATTTGCGGGTCTCGTATTTGTTTCGTTAAACCAGCACCGACAGAATCGGGAACTGAAACGACAGATCGAAACACTCGGCTCGCAAATGCAACACCTAACCGCGATGAACGAGCAGACTAGCGAGAGGCTCTCGGTGGTCACTGAACAGGTGCGGACCGAGCCCGTCTTGAAATTGCCGATCGCTTCGGAATAGTGCTTCATCAAAGCTTGGCATTCGAGTAGCGAAACTCGTCAACGGCTTGTTGATTTATGCGTTGGTTCAGAAACAACGATCAGCCGTCGTGCGGCTAGCCCACGGTTAACGTCGCAGAACCGGACGCTCGCGCGTACCGGCTGATTTAATCGACAAACCGTCAACGGTTTGTTGATTGACTAGCATGACGCGCGAGTGAGTGAAGGTTGTGATCAACTCGCTTGCCCATCGGGCTACTATTTCCGGTTGAATCAACTGGGAATCAACAACGCCATCATCGTGCTCGCCTCTGGCTTGCATCGCCCGAGAACACACGCAGGAGGCGGATGGCGACGATATCACGCAGCTAACGCCGGGCGATCTTCGAGTGTTCGAACGGCCAATCGTTGCGAATGCCAACTGACGTTAGGGCGACAAACGACTGGCAACCCTAACTACTCGAGCAACAGGAACGGTCGCGGCCGATTCTGTGCTTCGCCACAGGCAAATTCACTTGGTGGGGCTTTGCTCGGCCGACAAATCAACACCTTCGGGTGTGATGTACTGGTCCATTTCTGCGGGGTCAGCGACGACGCCGGCTTGGGGTTCCGAGCATCCGGTGATCGATGCGAACAGGACGACCAATAGAGCGTTTAGCAATACTAACTTTTTCACGTTGAAACTACTTACAGGTTAATGTTAACGAAGAAGCATGCCCCGACGACCAGGTGATCGGCGAGGCATGCGGATAGACGAAGAGATGAACGATCGTCCGAGACTACAGTTCTTCCGAGACTATAGTTCTTCTGAGATCGTTTCTTTGCTTGCTCGGGTACCCAACGCACCCCACAAGCCATAAGGGCTCTGGGCACCAGGTACGGGAGCCGGTGCAACGTTGCCCAACTTGACTGGCGACGAGCTTTGGTTGCCTGCTTCGATCGAGTCGGTCAGGAACTTCACTGCACCGTCAGCAAACAGAACATGGACACCACCTTGGTGATAGCTTGATGGTGGCAAAGCACCGGTTTCGCGAAGTCCACGCCAGCCCAAGCAAGTTGCTTTGTTTGGTGGACGAGTCGTGTTGAAGCCAGTCGTCACTGGACCACCATAGGCCCACATGTAACCACGAGCACTACGTGCACGCCATGTATCGGTACCGGCCGCATTCATCGAAAGTGTGTCCACACCCGCGACCCAGAAATTTGGACGCAGCGGGTCGATGCTGACATCGCAAGCGAGCAGGTTTCCGACTTCGCCCGCTTGTCCGCTTCGGTTGCGAACACCGGTGTTTTGAACTGGGTCAGTTCGGACGTCGCGGTCACCCAGGTTGGTTGCGATTTCGGCACACGCCAAAGTGTTCGACAGTCCGTCAAGAATGTCGCGGAACTTTGTGTTTTGGTAAGGAATGAACACACCGCGGCAAGCAGCACGAGCTTGTTCAGCAGCGGCCGAGCTGAGAGGCCAAACGCCGTTGGCTTGCTGTACGCCGGCACCTTCGTGCGTCTTATCGATTGCGTCGCCAAGACACGCGGCATAGTTGGTGCGTCCTTGGGCAGGCAAACCGACGCCTGGATCGCTTGGGCAGCGAAGTGTAGGCAGTTCGTTGAACCAAGGCGTGTAGTTACGGCCACCGGTGTTGTTCGCGCCTGGATCGGTATCAGGGGACGGTCCCATTGCTGGGAACAAGCCAGTGAGGTTTCCGTTGAGCGCCAAGCCGACGCCGCCGGGATTCGCGATCTGTTCCCAAATGGCTTGTTGTTCTAGAAACGGAGTCAAGCCAACCAGGAAGCTAAGTTTGTTGTTGGCAGCCAGGACGCTGTCGGCCGTGTATCCAAGACCGGCCACGTGCGGGCCAGCACATTGCGCTGGAAGCTGGTTGAATGCCGAATGGTAGTTATGAAGTCCAAGCCCGATTTGCTTGAAATTGTTACTGCAGCTCATGCGGCGTGCAGCTTCGCGAGCGGCCTGGACGGCAGGCAACAGGAGTCCAACCAAGACGCCAATGATGGCGATTACCACAAGCAATTCGACCAGGGTAAAACCGCCATTCGAATGGCGGCGCGCAGTTTGAGCCATACACTTCTCCAAAGAGTTAAAAAAGAACAAGAGACTTGACCAGAAATTCTCGATCGATCTCGATCGAGTGTGGGTCAAGGTCGAACGGTACCGTAAAACTGAACAGCGTGATTACGCGAGACGGTCTCTTTGCCTGTCAACCAGAAAAACGACAGGCAGTGTCCGTTCGTCGCTAACGCTTTGGACATTCACTTTTGTAGGAGCGTTCGATTGAGACTCGCTCAACGTGAGCGGGTCGTTACATGAATAGTAAACAGCGGTCCAGTTCCCGGGTAGCGGCAATTCGATCCAGTATTTCAAAATTTGTTGAAATAAAATTCGGCACACCGGCTGCACCGTTTCCAACCGCCAGAGGCCGCATCCCCTTCGCCGATTCGGCGCGTCTGACCTCATTCGAGTTTGCGATCAAGGCTGGGATTCTGGCCATGGATCGGCTTGTCCTTCGACGATCAAGTACCGCGTGTCGGGATCTAGGTTTGGCCAAGAGTCTTCTTTCCCGGACGGCCATTTAACGGTGACACCGACCGGCGCACTCGCTAAGCCAAGGCCAAACGGCACAACGGCTTCGCTGCGTCCTTGGTACCCGTCGCCGGTTGCCGTGACGGAAACTTGTTTTTCGGTCCCCTGCGAGACTTCGATCCGTGTACCGATCGCTGCCCGTTCGCTTTGGACGCCGACGATCACAAACTGGATCCAGTGATTGTTCGTTGGCGTTTGGTTTTCTAATAATGCGACTGGCGATAACAGATCAACAACCGCGATGTCCATCCGTCCGTCTCGGTTATGGTCGGCGGTGATCGCCGAACGTCCCACGTGGGTTCGTTGCCAAAACGACTCGTCGGACTGTTCGGCCAATCGGAACCGGTCGCCAAGGTTTTGGATCAATTGAGCAGGCATCGCCAACGCTGTTTTCGCGCCCGCGACATTGTCGATATGACCGTTGGCAACGAAGACGTCGACGGCCACGTCATTGTCAAAGTCGATGGCTTGGCAACCAAACCCGAGCAAGCTTTCACTTAGCTTGTCCAAACCGAATCGAGGTGCAACATCGCGAAAGTTGCCGTTCGAGTCACTCAGGTACAGATTCAACCATTCGTCGAACCAGTTCGTGATGATCATGTCTGGCGTTCCGCTTCGATCAAAGTCTGCCCAGGCAACTCCCATACAAGCACACGCCTCGCCTCGCGAACTGACGGCACACCCACGGGCGACGGCAAGGTCTACGAAAGCCTGATCGTCGTTTTGGGTTCCCAAGTGCTTCCACAGTTGATTGGGCCGAGCATCGTTGGCGACAAACATTTCA
>JBAUHR010000573.1:0-3850 GCA_049680385.1 Rubripirellula sp.
TACCAGGACTTAGCCAAACCGATCGAACTCTCTGTGGGGCCATTCCGTGGCCATTGTCTTCCACAACGATTGTTGCGTCTAAATCGCCCGTCTGAACCTTGGATAGTTTGATTTTGCAGTATGTCGCGTCAGCGTCATACGCGTTCTTTACAAGCTCAAAGACGGCAATCCCTGCATCGCGAATTAATTGATCCCCCAGCAGCAGCATGAGTCTCGCGCGAGGACGAAAACGAGGTGTGCTGCTGGTTGTCATGGCATCGCGGTTCTTAGGTGGTGAATCAGAGAAAAATTGCGTGTGTCGATTTCTGGGAATCTCCGTTAGGAAGGATATTTTACGCTGCAAACACTAGATTCGCCATTGGCATGAACAATTTGCAAGACTCGGCCAGCTTCGTCGGCACGGGAGAGGGAAAATACGCAAACTCTGTTTCAGCTATCTTTGTGTGTCAGAGTTGGCGTGCTCCGGTGGCCGACTCCGGAGCATCGCCCGGTCGATGAAACCGGATGTCGTTGGCCATTGGCGATCCGGCGCGGAGGTGAAGTTGACCGATGCGAGTTAGCCGCGACACCAATTGCCCGAAGTCGATGCAACCGATCGCCCAAGAGGATCAGGTGACTCAGGTCGGTGCCTTTCGATGTACTCGAAGGCACTCCAATATTACCCGCCCCTTTGCGGCAGCCCGCGCATCCAACGTCCTGTAACACAACCGCAAGGCATCGGCCTTCGCCATCATTGTCGAATCGGCTACATTCTCCGCACACTTACTGTTAAACGGTAAATCGCCTGATCGCGTGCGACAACCATATCGAACTATCCACGCTGGCATCGACTTGAACGCCCATCAGAATTGCTCGGGGAAGCCCTAGTGAAGTCACTCAATATCGACAATGAAATTGTCGAACTCGTCGCCCGTTTCGTAACGGAACTGAAGGGGTTTAATGCAATTGATCGCACAGATATCAATCGCGTGGCACAGAACCTCTTTGTTCCCGTTTTTGATGAAGTATACGGCTATAAGAATCTTCGAAATCTTGACATCGGTTCGAGCACCAACTTTCCAGGGGTAGACTTGGGTGACGATTCTGCCCGGGTCGCGATACAGGTCACATCCACAAAGACGCTAGGAAAAGTCAAGGAGACGCTTTGTCAATTCATCGGTAACAATCTGGATCTACGATACGATCGATTAATCGTCTTCATACTTACGGAAAAACAGCGGAGTTACTCGCAGAATAGCTGCGACGCCCTTGTGAAGCGTGACTTTAGATTCAGCGTACGAAGCGACATCTTGGACTATCGAGATCTGCTGCGAGACATACAGTCTTTTTCCGCATCGAAGAAACGCCGGGTCCTAGAGATTCTTAGAGAGCATCTTGATGGCTCCCAACGTCTACTTGACAGCCTGAGGATTAGCACTTTGGCGAAAGCTGCGATAAAAGTTTTTCGCGGCAGTGTGGTTGACTCGTGGAATCAGAATTGGCGTGTGACAGAACAACAACATAACGAAGATTCGCCTCCATTCATCGCCACACAAGGGCTCCGTATTCTCGGAAGACACCGAAACAACATTAAAGCACGTCTGGCAATCAACACTGCTGTTTACCGCAGGACGCGAGATGAGCAATTTTCCGGGGACCGACGGAAGCCGGACAAGCCTGTGCACCGAAAACGATCGGATTTGGCAATCAACCCTGTTGTCCAGGTAAGCGAAACTTGGAGGGAGATCTTACGTGACGAATTGGTGATGAGACTTGTCAATTTTGAAGAACAACACATTCACCGATTGGTTGTATCCAGCGATGCTGGACTTGGCAAAACAACGAATATGCGTTGGCTACACAAGGAAATAAACCAAGCCGATGACACATCGACGGCGTTTCTCCTAAACGTTGCAGAGCTTCCTGACGTACATTGTCAGTCGTTGGATCAACTGCTTGCAACATTCGTCCTGCACTCAAAGGGAAACGAAGGTGCCGACGTTTCAACAAATGATTTGGAACGGCTAATTCTCGAACGTCGCAAAGAAGGTAAAATCATCCTGCTTGTCGATGCTCTCGATCAGGTTGATCTTAACAGCACGAGTAGCCTCCAAAGACTAAAGTATTTGCTCGCCGATCATAGATGGAGCTCTTGTCCTATTGTCCTTGGCAGTAGGCCTTTCGCACTCGATCGTGATTGGGAGGAGCTCTTTGTAAGCGATGCAGCGCCAGGATGGGATATTGTACAGATTGACGAATTCACGACAAAGCAACAGCGTGAATACCTTGGAGACGTTCGCTATGAATACATTCCTCAAGGCGCGAAGGAAATACTCTCTGTGCCGCGAGTGCTGTACTATCTGCGTTCGACACCAGATGAAGAGTTTGACAAAATTCGGACGCCAAGCGATGTGTATTGGTTATCCACTACACGACTTCTCGTCGATGGGCTTCGTGCTCAGGAATCGCAAAGCCTTCACCCTGATGCCGCACGCCTACTCTTGGGAGCGATCGCTTTCCAAATGTCGATTGGAAATTCGAATTTTGATCACATTGGCGAAGGTGAAATCTCGCATTTTCTCAATGGTGTTGCGTCGCGATGCTGCACGTTCAATGATGCTTATGGCCTTGATTGGGTGCACAAGACCATCCGCCAGATCGTGGCAATGAACGAATTTCTAGCCCATGCCATCTTGGAAGCTGGTTTTCCACGACAGGTGCGCTGGAGAAACAGATCGCTTCAGGAGTTTTTCGCAGCGTTGTGGGTATCAAAATATGCATCCGACCCGGACATCGCCAAGATTTCCCTTTGGCAATACTCAAACTGTGCCGATACACAAGACTTTTATTGGATTTGGCGATTTAGCGTAGAAATGCCGAGTGTTGGACGTACGAAGACATGTTGGCTTAAATTAGTGAGTCCACTTCTCGATCGTGAGCATAGCCGCCAACTAAAACGACCTCGCCCAACAGAGATGATCCATCGCAGTTGGGACACTCTCGTTGAGTACATGTCGCAATATAATGAGGACTCGCATGATGAAGCAGAGCTGCAAGCAAAGGAGGGGATGGTGCGGTTCTCGAACGAGTTCAAGGATATCATTTGTGGAAGGCGAGGATTTAAGGCAAGGCGTATCGCAGCCCAAATGCTCAACGGATTTGTCTTGATTCCGCCGAACCGCGATACCGATGCGCCGATCAGATTCCAAGTTGGATCAAGTGTTGCAGAGATTGGACGTGGCAAAAATGAACCGCTTCATTGGCGCGAACTCAAGTCAGATTATCTTCTCAGTTGTTTTGCTGTGACCGCGGAGCAACTGGAACTGTTCGACGAATACCACATAGGGAAAGCGGACCATGGGCGATGGCGCCCTCGTTGCCCTGCTATTCATGTTACGTGGTATGACGCATCGATTTTCTGCCTCTGGCTAGGCGATGGCTATCGGCTTCCTAACGAGGCAGAATGGGAGTTTGCATGTCGAGCTGGGACAACCACCGCATACAGCTTCGGCGATACCGCTCACTATCTCCGCAGGTACGCCCACTGTGGCGTGCAGGCACTTGGAGTCACGATACCTGTGGGATGTCTAAAAGCAAATCCTTGGGGACTCTATGACATGCACGGCAACACTTGGGAATGGTGCGAAGACTGGTATGTCCATGATCCAACAGGTCGATCCAATCAGCGTAGCGGCGAGCGAAGCCGCGTAGTTCGCGGTGGGGCTTGCAACACTTCACGGTATCGAGTTCGGTCGGCTGAAAGAGCTTTTCGAGATCCGAGTGACGATACCGGCGCCATAGGATTTCGAGTCGTGCAAGAAGTTAATAGTGAACCCCCGATAAAGCCCGGCAGTTCGGACACCAACTGAGC
>JBAUHR010000574.1:0-8842 GCA_049680385.1 Rubripirellula sp.
GAGGCTTCAACGAAGCCGCGTTCTTTCGAACGCGGAAAGGATGATCGAGGCGTTGATTGAGTTTGGCGACACGATGGCTTCAACGAAGCCGCGTTCTTTCGAACGCGGAAAGCCAACTTAGAAAAACAAGACCGCTAACCCTCGGAGATGCTTCAACGAAGCCGCGTTCTTTCGAACGCGGAAAGAGCCCCTCAGAGCTTGTTTAAAATTGTCGGGTTTTTGGGGGTGGTTTGCGAGTGGGGGTGGTTTTGGGGCATCGGACTGAGTTGGTGTTGGGGATGGGAGGGCTGATTTGCCTGGCGTTTTGTTGGTTTGCGAGCGGTTGCCGGGAAGCGAGCGCCGCTTGACCGCTCGCGAGACTATCGCGTTTGAAAGACGGGATAGTCGGTGATCTCGCCGGTGAGACGGCGGGCCAGTAGACGTGTTTGGATTTCCAGTAATCGTCGGTAGCTGACTCGATAGTCGAACAACGGGTGAGTGACTAGCGAATCCATTCGCTTTTCATACGCTAACAGAAAGTGTTTTCGACCGGTGTCGCTCATCACCACCGATTGTCCAGCCTGGATGAAATGATCGGGAGTGACCATTCGCGTGTTGATCGCTGACAGCACGACCGAATCAGCGATCAACGGACGGAAGGGTTCCATCGTGTCGAGTGCGAGCGCTGGTTTTCCCGGTTTGACTTGGTGATAAAAACCCAAATGGGGATCCAGACCGACGGTCGTTGCGGCAATCAGGCAGTCTTTGGTCAGCAGGCTGTAGGCGAGCGACAGCATCGCGTTGACCGGATCACGGGGCGGACGCCGGTTGCGACCGCGAAAATCGAATGCCGGTCGAGACTGCGAAATCGCTTCTCCCGAGGCGGCGGTCGAAAGCGCGCAGTCGACTTTCAACATGCCTGCGAAGTCACCAAAGTAGATCCGGGCCGCTGTGCCCTCGATTCCCAACAGCGTCGCCAGCGAATCCGCCTCCAACGCGCGATTGGAAAACCGCTTGAGTTGACGTAGCGACTGGCTGCTCGGTTCGCGATGGTTCCGCATCAACAGTGTTCGTTGATTGCGGATCTTGCCGTGGACGATTTGTCGAGCTAAATCGAGACAGAACGCGGGATCATCCGCCAATCGGAACTGCTGGCGACGAACCAGAATGTTCTTCGCCCCCAGCCCACCACCGACGCCATAAAAGTAGCCTCGCTGGGTGAAGTAGGCAATCGGAACGTCGCGACCCATCGCGGTTTGGATCGCCTGAGTCGACAGCTGAATGTTGCCGAACAAGTTGATTTGGTTGATGTCGTTGAAGCGGACTTCTTGGACCAGTTTGCCGTCTGATTTGGCCTGCAGCACGTCACCTTGACGACCAATCCACATTCCTTGCGTGTTGAAGTACACCGGTCGACGCTCGTCTCGCGCGGTGATCATTGGCCGCACAGAATCGGTCGCCGACGGTGTCGGTGACAGTCGCCGAGTCTCGTCGGGTAAACAGATTCCGACCAGTGAACAGCGACCACATTTGGGGCTGTTTTCGAGCGGCTTAGGGATCTCGCCATGGTTGCGCAAATCGCGTGCGGCGGTGATCGCTTGCTCGGCCAGTGCAATCAGTTCATCGTCGATCGGAATTCGAACACGTTGGCGGGTTTCGTTGAAGTACAGCATGCCTTCGTCACACCGGTATCCGTTGTCTCGCAGTACCAACGCTTGCAGCGCAATCTGAACTCGTTCAGGATCCCATGCGCCGGCCGTCCCATCAGCCATCCGTTTCGGGCGTCCCCGTTTGTAGTCAACGGGAACCACGCGGTCCCCGGTTGCTTCGGCGAGGTCTAGCTTTGCGATCACGCCAAGCGACTGGCTCGACAGCGTGACGCTGCGGGCATGGACGGTCTGTGGTTGGTCGTCGCCGTTCTCGGCGGTAACTTCAAGATCCTCGTTCACCGTTTCGGTGTCGTCGTCCGCGTCATCATCATCGAACAACGTGGCTGCTTGGACGTGTTTCGAATTCTTCTTTTTTCGTTTGGGAGCATCGTCCAGCGGTTCAGGCTTTTCGTCTTCATCGGCTGCGGGGATAAAGGACTCTGCGGGCGCTAGTCCGCCGGTGCCCGCGTCAACTCGGCGATGCACGATGCCGCCGTCGATCGTGTCGATGCTGTCGGCAAACTGCCCCTCGACGTGCATCAGATAGAACAATCGAGGGCAATAGACAAACTCGTTGATCATCCGTGCGGGCAACAGGTCATCAGCATCATGCTCGTTCGGATCGGGCTGCGGGACGGGCTGGATCATCGGTGGTGCCTTCAGAGGACGAAACGAAACACGCGAAGGGTCAGTTGGTTTGGTTTGGTTTGGTGCGCCGCGACGCGTGAGCGGCCTAGTGACTGCGAGAACTTTTTCCTGTGACCGCCGTGCGCTGGCTTGCGCTGGTTGATGAACGAGCGGTTCAAACAACCAAGCACGGCGCAGCCATCGCGGAGTACGGTTTACCAATCGACTCGACGAGCGTCTCACTGCGCGAGGCGGCCGGTCCCAGGTCGATGACCAGCACTTGATCTTGGCCGTGGTGCAGGATCGCTGCCATCTCGGCTTTGCAACGCAGCAAGTCCGAATCGGTCAGTTGGCATTCAAAGACGCTGTACTGCAGGTGGTCGCCCCAACCTCGCAGACACTTGAAAATCTGCCGCAACCGTTTGGCATCGCAAACGTCGTAGGTGATCAGGTAGATGCGGCGCATGGGAATGCCTCACAAAAGCGATAGGAGGGCGGATGAAAACTGCTATACTGGAGCGATCCATGCGCCTTCCCAGGATAGTTCGACGATGACGGCAGCCAAGAAATACATTCCGCACTACACGATCGAGGACTACGCCCGCTGGGAAGGCGACTGGGAACTATGGGACGGCGTGCCAGTCTCGATGGCACCGGGGCCGTTTGGTCGGCATCAGAAGCTGGCCGGGGATATCATGATGCTCTTGCGGGATGCACTGAAAACCGCAGAGTGCAACGCAGAGGTTACTTTTGAGCTCGATTGGATTGTTAGCGATGACACCGTCGTGCGACCAGACGTGCTGGTCATCTGCGACGGCATCCCCGACCGTCATTTAGAAACGACGCCCGCCTTGATTGTGGAAGTGTTGTCGGAATCCACACGTGATCGCGATCAAACCTACAAGCGAGACTTGTACGAACGAGAAGGCGTGACGGTCTACCTGATCGCCGATCCCGACGCGCGGACGCTGCAAGTCTTGCGACTCAACGAGTCCGGCAAATATGAAGTGGTGCCCGAATCAGGCGAGCTGAGACTTACGATATGCGAAAGCTGTGAACTCACACTCGCCATGAGTTCGTTATTTTAGTGGTTGTAGTTTCAGGAATAGGGGAAGATTAGCGGGGGCTTCAGGAGAACATTTATACAAACCTTATCATGGTTTATCAGAATCCGATAAACCATGATAACTTGTGTATAAACAGGTTCAGTCAAACCGCAATTCCTCCTGCAAGTGCGTTGGAAAGCGAAGAAAACAACCAAATTGAGAAAGAACAGGGGTGGGTGTCAGGTAGTGGCTGAAACCGCGTCGAAGAGTCCGAGGCCGAAGTGGCTTCCGTAACCAAGCGACAGTGGGCCAACGACTGGACGATCGAATGACAGAGTGAGGTGGAAGCCTTCGGAGCGTGGCGGGCGTTTGTCTTCGTCTTTGCGGGTCAGCCAGAATTTTCCGCAGTTCCGTTCTGACAGTTCGACTAGCTTTGGCTCGGGTAGGCCGCGGAAACGGCACTCGTCTCGAATGTTGGCTTCGATCGGGTAGCGTTTCTTTAGGTGACGACTGGGAACGTAGGGCGTTCTCGTTTGAAAGACTTTTGATTCGCCGAGCATCCCTAGCGACTTTCCGCTTCGGTAGCGGACGTTGGCGAGCATCTGGTCGAGGTCACCAGCACCAACCCACGTTACGTAAGTACGCGGCAGCTTCTTGGAATAGATGAATCGCAAACGTGATAGCGTTTGCTTCGTTGAGTGGTCGATCCGAAGCGGGCAAAACGCCAGGACGTGATCGAGCCGACCGTCTTCATCCAAGTCGATTGGGAAAAAGTGCATGTGCTGATGCTGGCGAGTTTCCTTCCCAAACTTTCCGGTAAAAACGGGTGAGGGTTCGCCGAGAAGCTTTGAATTCTCTCGCACAGCAGCCTCGTGGATGGCTTCGGCAACTGCGATCGTTCGCGAGACGGCAGGCAGAGTCTTGCCACTGACTGTATCGCTGGTCAGGGCAAGCAAGGCCAATTGAGGTGGCTGTCTTCTGACACTGATCCGAGTTTTGCTCTTTCGTGCCGGAACTCGATCAGGCTCAACGGGTGTTTGATAGTCGATCCACTGCGTGCCCGGCGGTTGGCTCCAGCCGGTGTCAAGCAGCCACGCTGTGTCCATCGCCAAGCAGTCGGTCATGGACGCTGGAAACTTGGCTTCGATCTTTTTCTTTTGTGCCTTGGTGAGTTTTCCGCCGTTCTTCTGCCTCTCACGTTCGATCGTCGAGTCCTCCGTTTCTTTTCGCCACGACTCGTAGGCGGCACTCGCGATAGGCGAAAGAACTCTCGTGGTGACACAATCCAGTTGTGGTGCTGCTTGCGGTTGCGATGTCATCCAAACGCCGTCAGTCGGCGTTTCGTTATGCAGTGAAACATCCACCCAGCTCTCGGCGCGTCCCAAATAGGCGAGGTTGTCGCAAAGTTCTCCTAGCAGTTTGGTTTGAGAATCTGATAGGGTCGCGTCGAACTTCATCCATAGCGATTCATCGCCGAGGATGCGTATGAACGAATCAACAACTTTCGACGTCTTCTGCGACTTGCCCTCGATCACGGGCATGTAGTGCCTCGTGTGGCTCGTCACGCCTCGTGGCAAGCGATAGCTAGGCGGTGACTTGGCGATCATGTCGATCAATTCGGAAAACTCCGATGGCACCTCGTCACGCCAAGCTAGGTGCGTGTAGCCAACTGACATCCAAGCTCGCAGCAATCGCCATGGACTGGGCGGCCACTCGACTTGGCCTTCGTTCACATGAGTTTGCCAAAGTGTCGCGTGATAGCGACCGGCAGGAAACTTGATTTCAATTCCAAACATTCTTGGACTTCTATTTTGGGGTGGGTGTCTATTTGAAGTTGACCGTGGTTACGCCACCATCGCCTGCGAATCGCGACGCATTGGACTTGATGAGCTTTGCGATGGCGGTTTCCAAATCAGCGGCTGCTGGCAGCGAGAAAGCGGGACTAGAAGTGCATTCCACTTCACCGTCGACTTCCAAATCACAAGCCGTGCGTAACCGCAAGTCTCCATCGAGTAGCCGGCGAATTTTGTAAAGTGCAATCGCGATCAGCAAATCGGTAGCTTCGTCTTCGAGGCCAAAGCCACGAAGTTGAGCGACATCGAGACTGAAGTAGGCAAAGATATTCGCCGCCGTGTACTCCTCTCGCACGAACGGAACATTCCCAAAGCCCTTCTTTGCGTCGCCACTCGGGTTCACGTGATCGTTCTTGACGCCTCCTGACACGGCTGTGCGAACGTCTTCCGCTTCGATGAATGCAGATAACGCACGGCTAATTCGTAGACGTCCACCGGCAAGCTCCTTCTTCGCTAAGAAAACTCCATGGATCAACGAGTTGGCATCGTATTTCAACAGCGTATCTGCGAGCTTGCGTCGATCAATCGGGCCATCAGCCAGGACCGCCAATTCCTCTTTTAGCTGATTGAAAAAGTTCTTGTCTTTCGTTTCAAGGATGTACGGGCTGTTGATGCGGTGAGCCTCTTCGATCGAACTGGTCAAATACTCGCCGTCTTTTTCGACGCGAACGTAACTGACGCCCTTGAGAGCTTCGATAGGAGCTTGAGTAGCGGAATCCCAGCACGTCATTTCTAGTCGATTTGCCATGCTCTGCGGGCTTTCGAGCAACAGGTTCTCCTGTTCGTCACATTGGTAAACGGCTGCACCGAGATCTGGAAATCCGGTGGGTTGAAAGCGTTTGCCTTGTGCGGGTTGCAATTTGGCGCGGTATCGTAAACGTCGAACATTGCGAAGCGATGAAAGATCAACGGACATTGGGAATTCCTTGGGGTAGTTGAAAACAAAACGATTCGACACGTGGCTTAGGTTTCCAGCCTGTGAAAGCTGAATCACAGGCTAGAAGCCTATGCCACGTTTATGCCTCTTCCTCGACCGCCGCAGCGATGATTTCCAATTCGGACGCAGGGCGATGGATAACGGATTCAGCAAGACGATTGATGGAAAGGTGCGACAGCGACCATGCCAACGATGCGAGCCAGCGGCGACCCACGCTACGCTGTTCGGACGATCTCGTGTTGCGGACCGGCAGACCACTACTTCGCAATCGCCGTGACGCTTTGTCGAACGCTCTGGCGACTTCACCCGCTTGTAGCAGCGATGCAATTTGCGGGTCCAAACGCACCGAAAAATCTTGACTTACCGATCGTTCATGGGCTTCTCGGTCATTCAACCGAAGCGGCAATTTGAACCAGTGAAAGCACAGGCGAATGACGGCGTACGTCGTTTGGCCACGAGCGACTTCCCATTCGTCCGACGCATTGGCTGAAAAAGAATCACGGTACTCCGATCGGTACGTGAACGCGTCTCGCCAATTCAGCCCGGCCAATGCCCGAGCCAGTTCGACGATCATCGCGTCATCTAGCATCCCGTCGAGCCACAATTCCAAATCGCCCAAGTTTGCTTCAAAACCGGCGCAGGGAACCAGCGGAAAGAACCGGAAATCGTTGTCCTTTTGAGACATCAGAATTCGACGCCTGACCATTTCGATCATCTCATCGACCGGATCACCGCCACGGAAAACGTGGTCGTTCATCTTCGTTAGCGAATCTTCACTCGCCGCAAAACGAGTCGGTGACGAAACGATGCCCTTCGTATGTTCCAATGGAATGAAATGCCTGCGAATCGGATCGCCCGCGTGGTTAGGAATAGGACGGGCGTACGACTGCGTGGTCGGTCCTGCCTGAGCCGCCAGGGCGACGGCCAAACGAACCTCAGGGGTCGTGCCGCCTTGTGAGATCGCTGCAAGCCAGCGATGAGAGAGCCCAACGCGAGTCCCTGGAAATGGATTCAGTCTTGTATTGGCAGTGGCTCGCGGGCTGCGAATGAGTGACGTTTCGGCGCGTCCGACGGTTTGTAACAATTTGACCCACGGTGTCGATCGGTCACTACGGCAACAATCCATCAACGCTTCATTGATGAGCCGATCATGTTTGCTCCACGAATTGGGTGCGTTCTTTCCGCGGGCCGCTCGTTCAAACTGATCGACCCAATTGCGAATATCATCAAGCAGTTCGACGAACGGCTGTGAGCCGCTGGCCGTCCACTTGCCAAGCGGAGTGGCAAGATTGGCTTGCCCGTTTCTTTCTAAGTAAGCGTATCGCTCGAAGGCAACGAATCCGCGCGATGTACCTGATCGACCGATCGCTTGCGCGACGTCTCGCGGACGCTGGGCACTCGAACCGCCAACACGACAACGCCCTTCCGAAAGAACCTTCGACAATTCGCTGAAGCCGGTCGGGCGATCCCAAATTGGCATCCATTGTTCACCACGAGATTTTTCGTCGGTGATCGCCGTTCCGTAACCAGCCCCGGTGTTGAAAACGGCGAACGGAGCAGCGGCGAGCGGAAGTGATTGTGAGTGATTGCGTCGAACCATCGCTGGCGTGAACGTGATTGCGCCTTCGAGCATCAAGAGGAAGTCAAACGGGTTGACTCGCGGCTTGGTCGTAAACCCAGGGCCGCTGTTGACACCACCAGCGGAACCGGGCGAATACTGGCCGATGCTGACATTGATCAGATCCGACACGGGCGAAGCAAACAGAGATTGTTTCAGGAACGCTTCGGCATCCGGTTTCGGTGGGCAGTCTGGATCAGCCAGATCGAACAGCAATTCCAACCGCTGCATGAAGTTGTTTGTGAAATCGAGACGTCCATCGTTCCCGCCGGTTCCAAGAATGGCGGGATAATTCGGTGCGCCGTCGCTGTCGAGGATCAGCGCCGCCCGAAGCCAATCGGCCAGTGGACCACGCCAAGTCCGCTGGGCCTGGATCAGCATTTTTCGCTTGTCTTCGTCCTTAGGGCTTTCTTCCCGATCGCCCACCAATTGCTGACCCAAAACAATCGCTTGTCGATAGGCTTCCAATCGTTCGCTGGAACTGCCGACGATCGCATCGAATCCGTCTTTCTTATCTTTCGGGTAAAATCCGCTGCCTCCATTCCACGGCGAGATCAACGGTGTTGGCCGATAGTCTCTCAGGAAAAAGTCAACGATGTCCGTCGGCGTCATAGCGGTAACGAGGCAGAACGTATCGTTTTGCCAAAACCCTAGCGTGGGCCTGTCGGTTTGCTGATTGAGCAGCCGTAAAATGCCAATCGCCTTGAGGTAACTTGCCAGCGGTTGCGTTCGGCATCCTGCTAGCACGATCGTGTCTTGTTCTTTGTTCATGACTTTTCGCCTCGCGATACTCGGACGTCGGCTGCTCGCAAAATTGTTTCGAGCAACGCAAGCCGAAACAGTCCTTGTTGAAGTTGCAGTCTTGTCATTCGATCAGTCCAACTTCTTCCATAGCGAGAGGACCATCCCATTGCAGCCATGTCGGTACAAAGTGTGACAGGCGGAACGGCGATTTCAGTTCCATCGCCTAGCGTGAACGTGACCGCACTGAGACGATCGCCAGTCCGCACACCGCGGACTGGCATCGCATCGGCGGTCACCATTGTGCCCGGCTGCGCCACCACAGCGACGTTGGTTTCTTCGTGCGGGACATACTGAGCCAAGCGGTGACTATCAATCACATAGTCCTGGTC
>JBAUHR010000575.1:0-4444 GCA_049680385.1 Rubripirellula sp.
TTTTCAGGGTAGCCAGAGCCGACCCGGCGCGGGGCAGAGGCCCGGCGGACGCTAAGGGCAAAGATTGAGAAAGTTAAATTGACAAATGAAAAATGCAAAGTGAACGAGTGAGACTTCAATCCTTTCGAAGATTCGATTTGGCAGTAACCACAGATTTGCCAATGATGTTGCACAGTTGGTTCGCTTCGTCGAGCAAATCAGACATTCGTTCCGTTGGTAGCAGTTCGGATCTAAGGATCATTTTGATCCATGTGCGAGATTCACGAAGTTCCTTCAGTGCGATTCCCAGCTTATGAATAAAATCCTTTTTGCTTTCCGCGGAACATGCTTCGGCATAATTGGGAGCAGGAGAAGTGCCACTACGCACAAGTTGTCCCGCGATGTGTCGTCCGAGCCGAGTCTCAGGCAACGCATCAACTACCTTTCCGACACGACACGCGAAATCCAGCAGACGATCTTCAAGTTCATCTCCACGTTTATCCACAGAATCACCTTTCCTTCAATTTCAAATTGTCAATTGTCAATTTAACTTTTTCAATTTTAGCTCTGCATGATCGCATCCGACATTCCAATCGACGACGACACTTATTCATCAGTCGATATTCTCGCCAGCGACTTCGTGGCACGGTATCGCAATGGTGATCGGCCAACCGTCGAAGAATACGCGAATCGCCATCCGGATTTGAGCGAGCCAATCCGGCGCGTCTTTCCCTTGGTGCTTTCGATCGAAAAGGTCAAGGTTGATCAGCAATCTGAAAGCGACGGAAGTGCAACACTGGCAGGGCGAGTATTTGAACGACTCGGTGATTTCCGGCTGGTAAGAGAAATCGGGCGAGGCGGTATGGGGATCGTCTTTGAAGCTCACCAGGAATCGCTTGACCGAATTGTCGCCATCAAGGTTCTCCCGAGACAAAACCTGCTAGACGATGATGCGCTCAAGCGGTTTCGTATCGAGGCAACAACCGCGGCAGCAATGCACCACACGAATATCGTGCCGATTTACGGAACGGGCGAATCAGACGGTTCGCATTATTTGGTGATGCAGTTGGTCGATGGCAAGTCGCTGGATACGGCAATCGCTAGCGGAACAGAGTTCTCTTGTACCGAAGCGGCGCACATCGGCCAGCAGGTCGCCGATGCGATCGCCTATTCGCACGCTGTCGGTATCCTGCACCGCGACATCAAACCCGCCAACATCTTGATCGAGCAGGACGGCACCGCTCAAGTCACCGACTTCGGACTCGCCAAGAATCTGAACCATGACATGACCAACACTCGGGCTGTCAGCGGAAGCCTTCGCTACATGGCTCCCGAACGATTTTCCGGGGTATCGAGCGAGGCGGGCGATGTCTATGGAATCGGAATCACGCTGTATGAAACGCTTACCGGGCAACCTGCCTTTGCCGCAACCGATGCTGAACATTTAATTGGTTCGATCACCGGTGCTCGGCTGAAACCAATTCATACCGTGCGTGCAGATATTCCCACTGACCTGTCGACGATCGTTGGCAAGGCCATCCACGTTGATCCGTCACATCGGTATCCGTCCGCCGCCGAACTTCGCGACGATCTGCGGCGTTTTCTCGCGGATGAGCCAATCAAAGCTCGCCGAACATCACTTTGGGGACGACTGATTCGCTGGGTACGCCGCAATCCAAAGCTCGCCGTCGCCGCGGGAACCGCAGCGTTCGCGTTGGTCGCCGCGACACTCGTTTCAACCGTTGCATTTCTCGTCACTTCCGCTGCGAATCAACGATCAGTTGATGCATTGGAATCGTCCGAGCAAACAGTCGACCTGGCATTGCAATCGCTCGACGGTGTCGTCGATGTCGTCTCGCAAATTCCCACATCGGCGAACATTGCGTTAGGTGACACGTTTGATAACAACGACCTGCTGCCGAACGTCGGCCTTGAACCCTCGCCTACATCGGCCAGGATCCTTGAGCGTCTGCAACCGATCTACGAACGCCTCTCGCAGCAATCCCCGACCCGCAGTGACATCATCCTGCGACGGATCGACTCCAGCATTCAACTCGCACGGATTCAACAAAGTCTTGGCCGCGCGGCGGTCGGCATCAAGACGCTCAAAACGAGCATCGAGTTACTCGAACAACGCAGCGAACTAGCGTCGATTTCCAACCACGATTCGCATCTGCGACTTGCCCGTCTGAACAACGAAGTTGGAGCCATGTATGCCGCCGAATTCAATCGCATCGAATCAGTGGTTTCCTACGAAGCCGCCGTTGACGCGGCGTCGCAGCTTGATGCATCGAATATCGCGGGGCTAACCGAACTTGCCAGAGCTCATTTAAGTTTAGGCAACCGCCCGCCTCAACTTCGTCTCGGCGAGTCAACGAGTCCCGAGCAGCGAGCCAGCGATGACCAACACATTCGTCGTGCGATTGAGATTCTGGCGGGAACCAAAAATTCACAAGGCCAATCGAAAACGACCAACATCCTCTACGCGAACAGCCTGCTGGCCCGGTCTCGACTCGCGACAAACCCACGCTCAAAACGCGCAGACTTTCAGGCCGCGGTGTCGATGCTTCGAGACCAGTTGGACGCAACGCCTGACGACCCCGCCGTAAGGTTCGAGTTGGTCGAGACGCTCGCGGATGTCAACCTGCGAGGAAGACGTCCGCCAAGACTTTACGACGAGGCCGAACAGCGACTACAAGAAGCGATTGAGGAAATCGGCACGCTTCGCTCGGACAGTCCAGACAACTCGGTCTATCTGGCGACCGAGGTTCACCTACGGCATAAACGATCGGCAATCGCCCGAACGCAATCACGTTTTGACGACGCTAATGATCTGTTGACCGAAGCGATCCGTTTACAAACGCTACTGATGCAGACGTGGCCAGAGAATGTTCAGCACCGTTGTTGGCGAGCCATGCTTTACCGAAGCCAAGCGACGTTGCACCAAGACTCGGGTAAGCCAGAAGAAGCCAAAGCGTCAATCGAATTGGCAAGGTCAGATTTGGATACGATCGACATCGGGTTCAAAGATCATCCGCTAGTCGTCCGAACGCGCGAAGCGATTTCGGAACTGACTAGCGCAGAACAGAGCGCCGATTGACAAAGCATGACTTTGCAAATGCAGCTTTTGCATTATACGACTAGTCTCTATCCACTGGTGGCAACTTCGGCGAAACGAACTCGTTACGAAGCCTTCTTCATCGCCGCCGGCTTTTTCTTGGGTTTCTTGGCTTGTTTAGGATCGAGGTTGGCGTCCAACTGTTCTTGCGTTACCGACGATTCGACTCCGTTTTCGGGTATCTCTACTTTCGCAGCCCACAACAACGCGTTGAGCACAACTTTGCGGTAATTGTCATTGCCCCAGTTGTCGTGAAAGTGGCCGCCGGTGAATCCGAAACCACGTCCACCTTCGGGCCGCTCGACGGTCCACATCATTGCTTCGGCGCGGCCCCGTGATGCTTGGATGTGCGGGTAGGGGCCTTTCGGATGAACGTACGGTCCGCCACGAACCGTATCGGACGGAGTGGCGACCAGGATCGGTTGAAACTTCATGCCATCGATTTCGGCAGGTTCGTTGCCAGTGATGTCGTCGACAAATCGCATGTTGAAATACCACTCGTCGTTCGCCTTGAACGGTTCGACTCCGTTAGTGATCGGATGATCGGGAAGCACTGCGAAGTAGGGTTCCCAGATCGGATTGCAACTGTGCATGTTCTCGTAATGGCCGCCGATCCAGCGTTTGAATTCAACGCTAGCGTCTTCTTTCAAGATTTCGACGCCATAGTGCATGAAGCCCAAACCGACACCTTGCTTGGCCAATTTGTCAACCAGCTTCATTCGGCGACCGTTCTCTTGAACCACTTCATGCCGGCCACCACCATCCATGTAGAACACGATCGCATCGGCGTTTTCCAAAACGGATTCGTCATCGGGCCAACCGTTCGTGATCACCTCAACTTTGATGCCGTCGACGTCTGTCAACGATCCCGCCAACAACTGGACACCCGCGTTGAATTCATGCATCCGCGGTGGGTGAGAAGGTTTCCCGGCCATCAACACAATCGTTTTGGTTTCGGCACGCAGTCTTTCGGCGAACGGGCTGCTGCACACAAGGACAAGCAGAAATATTGCAGTGAACGCTGGTTTCATAGTTGGTGAGTGAAATCAGAGGTGGGAGATGGGAATCCGATGCGTGACGACACCACACAGAGTTAGCGACCTCAAACGCACAGTTCCTCCCATTGTAATGCAACCAAGACTGAGAAACTCGCGTCAATCGCGGGTCTCGTTCTGGGTTCCTGCTTCAACTCGTTTGGAAAAGCCCTACCTATTCCACCGACTTCATAACCATCCCGACAAGAACACTGTCCGGAATCGTCCTCCGTCGCCCCGAATGGGGCTTGCTGATCGAGCCCTCAAGTGTGTCCATGCGGCACGGTTCGCCTCGTCATCTGCACGTCTTGTC
>JBAUHR010000576.1:0-18553 GCA_049680385.1 Rubripirellula sp.
GCATTGATCCATGTGGCGCCCCGCTCCTGTAGTCGTCTAGCAACGGTCGATTTTCCCCCCGCAGGGCTTCCCACGATGCCAATGACAATCACAGCTTGGACTCCGAATGTAGTGGCTCGGTCGATAATGCCGGTTGGTTTGACGGTCGGTGATGTGCCGGGACATAGCGTAAAACGGTCGCCGGATTTCCCAGGAAAATTCTGGTACCCAGCCTATTTCACACTGATCGGTTTGGTCCAACCAGGCGAAGGTGCGGCGGAGACGCTAGGGATTAGGTCTGCGGGATCGCATCGATCTGTTCTAGCAACGCTTTGATTGACGGGCGGTCGGACGGGCTAGATCCGACGTAGGAAAGCCGAACGTTGCCGAGTCGATCGATCAGAAAAGTTGAAGGAAACGCGAGATGAGCCGAGATGCCGAGTTTCTTGACAGCCGTTAGGTCTTCGTCAAGCAGAACGGGAAATGGGAAAGCGTCCAGATCCGTCGATTCGCGACTGGCTTGTTGGAAATCGGCTAGCTGGTTGGTCGATCCGGGGTAAACCAACAGCACCTCGGTGTTTCGCTTTTTGAATTCGTCATAGTTCGCGATCAACCGCGACGTTTGTGTGGTGCAAAAGGGGCACAGCATCCCGCTGAAACCGCGGGTAAAGACAAGCAGAACGTTTTGATTTCCTTCGAACGACTTCAGTGCCACCGTATCGCCGTTTGTATCGACGAACGAGAGATCGGTGATTGAGTTGTCGTCTTCGCGATTGCTGGTGACTTGGTCCTTGAATACGACTGCGCGTTGGCCTATCTCGGTCGCTAAATTGGCGGCGTCTGCCGGAGACTCGACGTCCGGCTTTGCGTCGCAACCGGCGACAAGGGCCAGCATCGCAATCGAAACAGTTAGCACCGTCAACGTCTGCCGAGGCGAGATCGATGAGATCATAGGACTGTCCCTGTCGTGAATGATTGACGTCGTTGTGGTTTGACGCTGGGGATGTTAGGTGGCATAGACCGTTACCAGATCAAGGACGCAGGTCTTCGGGAATGTACAGAAACGCGTTGCAGTTTGGACAACGCAGCAGGACTGACATGCGAAGTGTTTCGGTGTGTTGGGTCGTTAGGGTTTGGTAACAACAACCACAGGACTGATCTTCCACGGCGGCAAGTCCGTCCTCGCCTTTCGCATCGGTCACCCGCTTGTATTCGGCCTTGGCCGCGGATGGAATTTTTTCCTCGTAAGCCACCAACTGCGACTCGACGCGATCGAGGTCTTTCTGCAACTGTTCGCGTTGCAACTCGATTTCTTGGGTACGAGCCTTATGTTCTGATTCTTGTTTGGCGATTTCGAGTTCCGCGACGTTCGCGGCTTCCTCAAGCTGATCGATCAATTCGAGAGCTTCGATGATCTCGTCGCTTAGGACCAGATTGGCCTGTTTGTCGGCTGCGATTTGGTCTTTGAGCGTCGAAAACTCGCGGTTGCTGGCCGCGTTGTTCAGTTTGGATTCGAGATCCGTGATTTTGGCTTCGCGGCTAGCCAGTTGAAGTTGTTTCTCGTCACTGATCAGCTTGGCGGCTCGCACCGCCGCCAGGGCTTCCTTGGCGTCCGCAGCCGCCTTGGCGACCATCAATTCGCCGGCCTTTATCTGCCGTGGCCCGCGGTCTAGTCGCGAACGAACGTCGGTTCGTTGGCGAAGGATTCGGTGCAGCGAGCGAAGGAGTTCGGTGCTGATTTCGATTTTCGATGCGCTGGACATGGACAATGGACGTGCCGTCGGGGGTGAATCTCGCTAAGTCTGGGTTCCAGCATATCGCGCAGGCGGCATTTTGGGGATAAGCGTCCCTGCCAAGTATGCGTTTTGAGCTGGGATTGGCATTGGTAGCGAAACAATGGCGCCGATTCGTTACTCTATCAGCGTTGTAATTCGCTTCTTTGTTGGGAACTTCGAGTGAACGGTTGGCTCATTGCGTTGACGATCATTGCGATTGTCGTTGTCGGTTTAGTGGTTCTGGCGATCATTTCGCCACGTCGATTCGTTCGGCTGCCGTTCCAAATCTTGCTGCCGATCTTGTATCGCCGCAAAATCGTCGGTCTTGAGAACCTGCCCACCACAGGCGGCTGCGTGGTGATCAGCAACCACGTTTCGTGGATCGACGGAATTCTGATCCTGTGGATGTTGCCGCGCAACGTTCGGTTCATCGTCGATGGTGGCAACTTCACCCACCCGATCGCGACCTATCTTGGTAACGCGTTCGACACGATATTCATGATGGCGAACGTCAAATCGATTGGGCGTGCGCTCAAGGCCGGCCGGCAGGCACTCAACGAAGGCGACGTTGTCGGGCTGTTCCCCGAGGGTACGCTAAGCCGGACGGGGCAGTTGCAAGGATTTCGGCCCGGACTTGGCAAAGTCGTCAAAGGCACCGAGGCGCCGATCGTTCCGATGTGGATGGACGGGATGTGGGGCAGCATTTTTAGTTTCTCGGGCGGGAAGTTCTTTCTCAAATGGCCAAAGAAGTTTCGCAGAACGCTGACGCTCTACATTGGCGAACCGTTGCCGACCAACACGCCACTGGAAATCTGTCGTACTCGCGTGCAAGCACTCGGTGCGCAAGCGACGATTGAGCATCGGGAAATCTTCCCTGTGCTTGCCAAACGAATGATTCGAGTTTGCCGTCGTCGTGGCAGCGGCATGCAGGCGGCTGATTCGATGGGAACCGAGGTGACAGGACGCGAGATGTTGATTCGTATCCTGGCGCTGCGCCGGACGTTGCGTCGAGAAATTTTCACAGACGACGAAAAATATATCGGTGTATTGCTGCCGCCAAGCGTCGGAGGCGTGATCGTAAACATTGCGTTGGCGATGGACAGGCGGATCTCGGCAAACTTGAACTACACGGTCAGCAGCGAGGTCGTAAATCATTGCATTAAAGAGGTCGGCATCAAGCATGTTTTGACCAGCGAGAAGTTTCTGTCAAAGATCGACGTGGAGATGGATACCGAAGTCGTGCTGCTTGATTCGCTTAAAGACAAGGTCACGGCGATCGACAAGGCGTTGGCGTTCATCCAGGCCACGTTGGTTCCGGCTTGGATGTTGGACCGAGTGCTTGGATTGAACAAAATCAAAGCGGATGATTTGCTGACCATCATCTTCACAAGTGGTTCGACGGGGATGCCGAAGGGGGTGCTGCTTAGCAATGCAAACATCAGTCACAATGTGGACGCGATTGAACGAGCGGTGAAGTTGGACATGGACGACACGATCCTCGGGATTCTGCCGTTCTTCCATTCGTTCGGTTACTCGGTGACGTTGTGGGCAGCAATGGCGCTCGGTCCGCGAGGTGTCTATCACTTCAATCCGCTGGATTCTAAACAGGTCGGCAAGCTGTCGGAGAAATACGGTGTCACGGTTCTGTTGGCGACGCCGACATTTTTGCGTGGCTACGTCCGAAGGGTAACGCCTGAGCAGTTTTCGAAGTTGGATGTGGTCGTGGTGGGTGCCGAAAAGATGCCCGCCGAACTGTTTGATTCCTTTGAAAAGAAGTTTGGTGTGCGACCGGTCGAGGGATATGGAGCGACCGAACTGAGTCCGCTGGTTTCGGTAAACATTCCGCCTTCACGATCATCCGCCCTCTATCAAGCTGACCGGATCGAAGGCTCGGTCGGACGGCCACTGCCCGGCATTTCGACGCGCATTGTTTCGCCAGATTCGGGCGACGAATTGATGGCCGGTGAAGATGGGATGCTACTTGTGACAGGGCCAAATGTGATGTGCGGGTACGCGAATCAGGAAGAGATGACGTGCAAGGCGATTCAGAAAGGCTGGTACGTGACGGGCGACATCGCCAACGTTGACGACCAGGGGTTCATTCACATCACGGGGCGGCTGAGTCGGTTTTCGAAGATCGGCGGCGAGATGGTTCCTCACGTGCGCATCGAAGAAGAACTCGCAAAGCTGTTCTGTGAAGGCGAGGATGACGAGTTGTTGCGAGTTTGTGTTGCAGCCGTGCCGGATGCCAAGAAGGGCGAGCGTTTGATCGTGCTGCATTTGCCAACGGCAAAAGAAGTCGACGAGATCCGCAAAGGTTTGAGTGCAGCCGGTTTGCCAAACCTGTTCATTCCCGGACGCGACGGTTTCTTCGAAGTCGAAGCAATCCCAATGTTAGGTACTGGAAAGTTGGACTTGAAGGCGGCGAAGGACTTGGCCGCTGAGCTTGCGTCATCGAAGCAGTCGTCGACCAACGATGACGGAGATGACTGAGTCAAACGCAGTCAAGACTAGAACAGACGCGACTCACCATCGAACTCGCCGCGACTAGCGAATTCGGTAGTGACCCAAACTGCACGCGAGTTCATTTGGACGAGCGTTTGGCGGGTGAGTTGGTTGATGATCATCAAGGCATCGAGCGCCGTCGTTTCGCCGTCTCCGTTGACGTCCGTCGCGACACGGTTGGCGGGCTGAGCCGACACGAGTTCGCCAGACGGCGGAATTTTGGCTATGCGGTTGACGACCATCAACGCATCAATCGACGTGATAACACCATCGCGATTAACGTCGAAGTCAAGTTCGCTTTCCGCAGCGTTTGTGAACTGCAATGGAATGCCTGTTTGCGAGATGTCGTTTTCGCCAGCCAACGCTGCATTGTCAGTGATCGATGAATCAACGATCGATCGCGAAGTCAGTGAGTCGTGGTTAATAAAGTCGAGACCGCCCGCAAACGTGCCGGCTTGATTTCCAGTCACTGTCACTCGTTTCCAATCGACGCTGGCACCTACGATCGCAACACCGCCGCCGGATTGGCCGGCGACATTTCCGTGAACCATCGTGTCCGTGATCCGCAGATCACCTGTGACACCATTGTTGAAAACGCTAATTCCGCCACCGACACCGTTTTCGGCCGAGTTTGATTCGAACGAGCTATTGTCGATCGATGCGCCTACACCAACCAGCATGACACCGCCGCCTTCACCTGTGGCGATGTTGCCATCGATCTTTGACTCAGAAATTGACAAAGCGCTTGCGATCGCCGAACGTGTCGTCGCGACTGCGATACCGCCACCACCGTAAACAATTGAACTTGCGTGGTTTTCCGCAACGGTTGACCGAACGAGACGCAACTGAGCGTCCACCGCGGAAACGCCTCCTCCGGTCTCGGCTGAGTTTTGGTCGAGGGTCACATTCGATAAACGAACGTCTGGCACGTAAGATCGGCTGCCTTCGATCGCCAGTCCACCGCCGCGAGAGACCTGCCACGCGTTTCCGGATGCGACGTTTTCGGTGAATGTCACGTCGTCAAATGTCGCGTCCAGGTTCTCGATGAAGACACCGCCGCCACTGCCGCCAGACTGGTTCCGCCGAAAGGTCGTCGAATTTACTTCAACCGCTTCGGTGAATCCAGTCGACGACGCTGCAGAGATTGCTCCGCCGCTTTCGCCAGAAGCGTTTGCGAGAAACAGACTGTCCAGAACGCTGATTCTGCCGTCGACGACTTCGATTGCACCACCACGGCGGTTCGCCACGTTTTGTGCGAAGGTTGTTCGCTCAATGTCGATGGATCCGCCTTGCATTCGGATCGCGGCGCCGGATTCAGCTCGGTTTCCAGTGAAGTTACTGTCCTGAATCGAAACACTTTCGACCTGAACGATATCTAGAGCTCGGCCGCCAATGTTGGTGAAGATTGCATTTTGAACAAGTAATTCATCACTGCCCGCGCTGCCGTCGATCACTATCGGAATCGCATACGCGTCATCGAGCGTCTGAATCGTCGCCCGGTCATTCCCGTCGGTCAACGACAATGTCAATCGCTCGGTCGGATTTGCAAACACGACCTTCGTTTGCAGACCATTGGATCCCACCAATTCGACGAATCCGGCTTGACCATGATTCCGAATGGTGAAGTCCAAATCATCGATCGAGTCAAAATCGATGGACAGATTTGAAGCTTGCCCTGGTTCGACAATTTCCACGTTTTCGAACGAGACGATCGGACCACCCATGAATCCGACCGAACCTTGCGACTGTTCGGTGAGTGTCATCGTGATCGGCCTTGGCGAAACGCTATCCGCGCCGGAAAATGCGATGCGGTCGCCGGCATTCGTTGCCGTCTGGTCTCCGCCAATCACATGGAATTGGCGTGCGGTTCGGCTGGTCGCAAGGTCGATGACGATGCTGTCGTTGTCATCGCCGCCGCTGATAATCACTGGTCCTAACCTCGATTCCGCCGTGCCTTGGAC
The DNA here is from genome assembly GCA_049680385.1 of Rubripirellula sp. Lineage (GTDB taxonomy): Bacteria > Planctomycetota > Planctomycetia > Pirellulales > Pirellulaceae > Rubripirellula. Next base: position 6,221 of record JBAUHR010000576.1, read on the forward strand.
GATCACCGTTCCGCCGAGATCACTTGCTGATGTAGCGGACACATCGACCTCGAGCGTCACTGTGTCAGCAGCAATGTTTGCTTCTGGTTGAATCACAATTTCATCACCCGCATTGACTCGGACGTTTCCGGCCGCGTGAAGCGACGCGCCGTCCGAGAGAACGAACGTGTCGTTGTCGGTGGCCGTGTCACGGACAGCAATGTCGATATCTCCGTCGACTCGGATCGGTATGTCGATGCGAAGTGGGCCGCCGGAAAGAAGGTCGAACCCGGTTGGTGCGGAACGACTACCGATATCGCCGGAAACCTCAGCGGGTAAGTGCGAGTCAATGGAAACTTGGTTGCCGTCTGCCGCGTCAAGCGTTTGCTCAAAAGCAACGACGCCGACTCGGCTGGAAAACTGCGTTGGCTGCTGGCCCACCGTTTGAACGGATGATCGAAAACGTAGATCGCCGCTCGCGATCAGGCTTCCCTGAGTGAAAATGTTGTCAATGGCGCGAGCATCAAGGCTGGCAAGCGGAGTCGAACGGCCAACATCCGCCGAGAAACGGATTTCTGCGGCGCTGTCGACCAACAAGTCACCTGGACCTGAAACCGTGTCGGCAAATTCAGTCGGACCAGAGATCGATTGGACTGCCGCACTCGTTTGGATCTGCACAGGCGCGGCAAATTGAACTTGGCCCGCAATTATCTCGGTTAGAACCAATTCGATCAGTTCAGTTGATGGGCTTTGTCCCAGTGCAACGGATGCCGAAACAGAATCAATATTGGCAGCAACGCGAATCCTGAGAGCATCCACGGTCAAGGATGTCGTTCCTGTGGTGCTGGTAAAGTCACCGGACAGCGTCCATTGATCGTTGTCGACTTCGTCGCCATCTTCAAACGAAACACTTGTGGTTAGCGATGTGCGGAAAGAGGTTACGTCAACGGAATCGACGCCTCGCCCGGTGTTTAAGGCGAAGGTTCGTTGCGGCCTTGTTTGCACGGTCAACCCAGCGTCCGTGCGGACAAGGATCGCATGGTCAGTGCCTTTCGACTCGACCGTGACCTGCTCGCTTGGGCGATCACCCAGAGTGACGGAAGAATGGGCGACATCCGCGATAACGTCGATCGATCCGATGTTCCGCAGATCGATGCGGCGACCGTCCGCGACCAACGCCACCTGCGAATCTCCGGTGATTTCGGTAGTAACACGCGACAGGAATCCGCTGATAAGTTGCAACCGATCGAATGAGCCGTTTCCATCTACCAAGAACGATCCGCTGGCGTTTGCAATGGAGTCGAGGTTGATCGAGATGCGATTCGCGATCCGACCGGCTGTACCGAGCGTCACGAGTGCTTCATCGGACGTGATCGCGGCAGTGTCATTCACGACGACCGAGTCCGATGATTTGATCGTGACGGATTTTGCATCTAGGTCACCACCAATTTCGACTCCGATTCGGTCGTCCGTTACCAGCGGCGATGACACGCCTAGGATCTCGATTGATGCGTCGTCGTTATCCCCGAGTGATGCAATGCTGACCAGGTCATTGATCCGCACGCCACGTCCACCGTCACGTCCACCGCCACTTGAACCAGTCACCGAGACCGAACCTGAACGTCCGGCAAACCCGGTTGACGTCACCAAAGTTGACGCGGCCAATTCGACTCCATCGTTCGCCATATCAAGACCGTCGCCTGCAGACGAACCGGTGATGGTGATATTCGCGACGTCACTGAAGATCTCTGATCCAACACCCGTCACATGCACTCCGTCCGAGTCCGTGGCTTGTGGCGTGTTCGCACTGCCCCGAATTTCAATCGTTGGTGCGGCATTCACGCCGGCAATCGATACCACTCGCGATGCCGACTGGATCAGAACGCCGTGGTTCTTTGTGCCGGCGGCGTTCTCGCTGGTCACGTCGCCAGAGATTTCGATGTTTCCGGCCGAAGCGATCACGCCGCCGCGAAGTTCAACTCCGTTGCTGTTGGACGATTCGACGGCGTTGACACTGGCCACATTCCCATCAACCGTCACCCGTCCAGTTTGGCTGACGATCTGGCCGGAAACTCGCACGCCATCACTGTCGCTGTTGCCTAGGCCCGCTGATCCGACAATTTGTACCGACCCCGAAGTGGTGCGGATTGCACCACCAAGCAAGACGCCACTTGCTGGGGCGTCCGACGACGCGACCGTCGAAGCCGTCGCGCCGATCCCCAACACAGAGACACGCCCCGATGCCGTGAATAGGTTTCCCTGGATAACGACGCCGTCAGACGCGACTGCGTGACCGGATGCCGGAATCGAAAGCGGGTCGGTGCCACCGCCGATTGTGATCGAACCACCAAGCGTTGACACGATCGCCGCAGCTTCAACGACGACTCGCCCACCGCCGGCCTGATCGTGATCGCTATTGAACGTAAGATCGAGCGCAGCATCGCTGGATCCCATGCTGCGAATCGAGCCTGCCACAACAATGTCGTTGTCGGCCCGAAACGCTAAACTGGCTGGTCCGGCTGTACGTTTCACGATCGATGAACGGATGGTGATATCGCCGCTAACCGACTCGGTTCCGTTCGCTGTTTCGACAACGACGCGATGCCCGGAATCTAGGTCGTTGGCGATCTTGGAAGCATCAATCCTTGCCAGTTCAGAAACCGGCGAATAAGTCACTTCGCCCGCGAGATCGACGGTCCGCCGATACGAGGCGACATCGCCCATGCCATCGGCAACAATTTCAACATCTCCGGCAAGAGTCCGGCGATGGTCCAGCGATTCGAACAGCATTCGTCGGGTGCGAAAGCGACGCCGTTTGCGGGACGGTGTGCTGATTTCACTCGATCGATGTCTAAACCGACGCAGCATCGACGACTACCGCTTTCGTCGTCGGCGGCGCGTCGCCACGACTAGCGCGAGTCCGGTCACTGCAGCGAACGATGTCGGTTCAGGGACCGCAACGACCTCCAAGTTCGCCGTCGCCGGGGTAGCGGCAACGAAATTTAGGGGGTTCGGCCCGAGGGTAACGCCGCCAAAGGCTTCGGGTGTCAGGGTCAGCCCATAGGTGCCGCTCGCCATTGAACTCAAATCCAAACTTGCGGTACCCACCAGAATCGAATTGATTCCGCTTGCGAGCGTGACCGGCAGAAAGTCAAATCCGCCAGGAGCCAACTCCGAGGAAGCCGCGTAGACGGCCGACGCAGGATTGCTGGTGTCTTCAAGCGTGTTGAAGTCCAGGCCGGAGGCGAACTCAAACGTCCCGGCCCCGCCAAACGAAATACCATCGGTGCGAGCGAGATCGAAGGCAAAATTGAAGCTGCCAACACCGATATCATTCAACCGAGTGTCGGCAGAACCTGCGAAATCACCCGTTTGCGTTAGATAGAATTGCACTTTGACGGTTCCGCCACTGGTCCCCGAGAGAACGGGCGTTCCAATGTTCCCAGCCTGGCCAAGCTGCAACAAAATAGCAGCCGACGCGGGAGAAGCTGCGACCAAAAACGCCAGGGAAAGCGTGGCGTATCGAAGAAAGTTGAGAATCGCCATGGTGCAATATCGACCGTTTGAACAAGGCACAAGTCACTAGTCCATACAAGTGTAATCACAATGGCAACACTTCCGCCAACAAAAGGAGCGTCAAAACGCGAAACAAATCGTTAGCTTCAGATGCGTACGACCGCTACCTACCGACGTTTCTCGCGAACCGTCATTCCCCCTCCGATTAGGATGCCAAATGCAAAGAGCAGCGATGAGCTTAGCTCGGGCACAGCCACGACGTTGATTTGCAAATTGTTAGATTTCGCCCGGCCAAAATTCAGAGGAATTCCCTCACCAAGCAAAAGGTCGACTTCATCAGTGAATCCATCGCTCAATACCTTTGCACCAAGAGAGATCGAGCCAGTCGTATTTGCCAAAGAATCAAGGTAGGTCGTCCCTAGAAGCATCGAGTCTACTCCGGTGATCGCCTTGATCGGATCCAGCAGATTTGTGTCGCTTGGATTGGCGGGCGCGCTTGCTGCAATCTCGTAGTTGGTTCCACCAGGATCGCGAATTGATTCGGTTAACACGTAACCAGCAGAGTAGCTAAACGGCGTAGTGGACGAAAATTCAGCGACACCATCACCCTCCAATACCAGTTCGAAGATGTACGCCCCAATCCCGAGTGCATTGAGAGTTGTGTCGCCAGGGTCCTGTGACAAATAGACGTCAACGCTCAACTGCGAACCTGCGACCAAGTTGACGGATGTCTGGCCGGTTCCGGAAACGCCGGTTGGCCGAAACTCGAGGAAAAGTTCCGCCCACGAGACGCTCGGGCACAGAACAGTTACGCATGCAACTACAAGCAGATATTTGGGTAGTGTAGTCATATCAATTGATGTCAAAGTTAGCAGGCAATCACAGAACGTCCTGAGTTCGCCGTTTTAGAACGTCAGTGTTTTCCGATATTGGCGTTGGAATTTGATGAAGTCAAAAACGTTGATCGTACCATCATTGTTGGAGTCGAATCCGGTTTCGAACTTCGATGTTCCGGCATTGGAACGATACGATCGTTGGAATTTGATGAAATCGGAAACATTCACCGAGGCAGTTCCGTCGATGTCGCCCGACAAGCGAAAGAACTTGTCCGTTGCTAGGTTCCCGAAAATATAGTCATCGCCGGCTAAACCGTCTCGGTTCGCATCTAGGCCATGCATTGTTGCGCTGTGTACTTTGGTGGCGTCGATCGTCAGCGTGTGATAGCCATCCTTTAGCGAAGTGGATTCGGTATTGAGTCCCGTGAAAGTCAGCCGGAATACGGATTTGCCGTCGACACTGCCTTGAGGCGAGATCGCGTAGACGACCTCGGTGCTAGTCGCTTTGTTCAGAACCGTGAAGGCGTCGGAGTCTACCGTCACTGCTCCATCAAACTCGACCAACAAAGATGTTACTCGGGATCGTTGGCTGCCGACTCCGTCGTTGACCAATACTTGTGAAACTTCCACCAAGTCATCGACCGCAAGCGTAATGATCTTTTCGAGAGGTATGCCGGACGAGTCGGTGACTCGGACACGCACGCTGTACTCGGGTTTGGTTTCGTAGTCGATCAGTTCGCCGGATTTTAGGATCAGTTCATCGCCGTCGATTCTAAACTGACCGTTGTCGTCATCGCCCTCGCCAGTCACCAAAGTGAACGCATGAGCATCGTCCGCGGTTGGGTCGACGGCCGCCAGCGTTGCGAACACGATGTCGTTGGCAGAACTGTCGACGTTTTCAGCGACCGCTGACTTGGTTTCGACAATTTCGCTTGGGCCATCGGTCGCTACCAACGAACCGTTAAGACTGAACGACGTGAAGTGCGTCTCGCTGTTTGTCAAATTGTTGTATCGACCGTCCAGCATGTAGATGCGAAATTCAACTGGGTCGCCTGTGTTGAAGCCATCGAACGGCAGTCGAAAGTCAAAGGTGGTTTCTGGTTGATAGTCGACGAAGATCGGCGATTCGAACAAGACATCCGAGGTCGACGTGAACCCATCAACGCTCGACATGACGGCGAATCGGCGAGCCGAGTGGAATCCTACGCGATCGACTGAAAACTGCATCGGTGCTCCGTTCAAATCAAGCCATTTGCCGGTCGTGATTGAATTCGGATCGACGCTGAACGAAATGTAGAAATCGTCATCGATCGCATCTTGCAAAGTGGCCGGTTCTAATGGGTAGTCGCTGGTCGTAAAGGCGAGCGTCCCAGTGTTGGGGACGGATGTCGCTTCCAGACCTGACCCGAGCTCGAATCCGGAATACCCAACATTTGCAGCAATCGAATTCGTTTCACTCCAAATGTTATTGACCGCAGGCATCGTGAAGTCGGCGTCGAGTAACGTTTGGTTGGCCTGAGCCGACGAAAGCACGATCGTGATCTCGTCCGTCTTGACCGCTCCATCATTGTCAGTCACCTCCAACGTCACATTGGTGATGCCAACCGAGGCATTGAGATTGAACGTCGGCGTCTCACTTACCATTGTCCCGTTAACGGTCCATTTGTAGCTCGTGATGGTGCCATCAAAGTCGCGCGACAAACTGCCATCTAGCAAGATGGTTTCTCCATCATTTTCGTCATCGAACAGATAGACGTCGCTGCCAGCGATAGCACGGGGCGGATGGTTCGAGACGGGATTGGCGATTGCCCAATCGACGACCGCTTCGTATTTGTAAGACTGCTCGTCCGTCGGATCTTGATTTTCTTGCAACCCCCACGAACCGAACGGATTCGGCGTATAGATGTAGTTGAAACTGCTGTGCAAGACGACTCCGTTAGCAAGAAGCAGATCAAGGTAGTCTTCGTAGACGTCACCCATCAACGGGCTTCGGTTCGCCGCGATCAACTTGTCGGTTAGCACCGTGTTTTGGACGTTGGCGCCAGTCGCGGCGAGGTGTTGGCCGCCTTCATAAGTGATCAGCCATAGTCCGTGCTTGTCCGCGGCGGCCTTTTGCAAAGCAAGGTAGTCATCAGTTTGGCTTGCTAGTTCGGCTGTCAGCGAGTTGATGATGTCCGCTGTCGTTGCCGTCGCAAGCGTGCCACTGGTTACCAAGTCATCGGCGATCGAGTGACCAAAGTAAGCACCGATCGCGAGACTGTCGGGCATGATGCCATTGGGGTTGATCGTGGGATCATTTAGAGCAGCCATCAACTGATCGCTGACGCCGATGTTCACGAACTGAGTCGCAATGACTTTGATCAGTTGGTCACTTGAACGATTTCCGAACGAGTGCTCGAAAATTTCCCAAACCTGGGCGGAACGCATCGCGTGAAAACGCAATCCGGCCTCGAAAGAAGTCGTCGACAGCCCAAGTTCCAGTCCCTTAGATTGAACATACGCCGTTTGACTAAAAGCACCATTCCACGTTTCGTTGCTGTACTCAACAAAGACCTTTAAACCCGGTTTTAGATTTGCATGCAGGTAGTTGGCCATGTCAGCCACGTAGGCATTGCTTGCCTTTGCGGGAATCGTGATCCACGGATCTTGATCAAGCTGGTTGGCAAGATCGACGATGTATTCGATGGCGACACCAATCGGCAGTGACTGGGTGTAGTCAGTGGTCAACGTTCGATCCGAAACATCGACAACATCGCTGTTGTTCGTCTCTTGCCACTCCATGAACCGTAGATTCGAAAACACATCCAGATCGTCGGTGTAGGTCGGATCAAAAGGATCCGTTTCATAAGTCGAAAGGCTGCCCGACGCGATCAATCGCATCTCGCGAATCGGGTCGCTCTGCGAACTCGAATTGATGTAAACGAACAGGTTGCCGTTACCGTCGCCATGATCAGAATCATGAATGACAAGTTGCTGCGGGATCGGATCGCCATTTGAATCTACCGGACCGGGCAACTGGATTGTTCGTGATGTGGTGTTTGGCGTTTGCGGGTCCAGCAGCCCAAACCCAGCCTCGATTAGCAATGTTCCCGTGCCTTCCGCAATCAAGGTGTACGTTCCTGCGCCGCGAACGGGAATCACGGTGTGAAAGATCTGGGGAAGCGTGCCGCCGACTGGAACGAACGGCGATTGGATTGGCCAGCCACTTGCATCCACCGCATTCGGCGACGGACTGCCATTGTTGTAGTCACCCGTCCGATCCGCATTGGTAGTTTGCCACGGTCTCGCTTGTTTCATGACATCAACGAACGCGTTAGCCGAGTAGTCGGCCACTTCCGGAAGGTTCACGCCAAGCGAAAGACCGCCCGCGAGAAGATTTCTGCGTTCTAGGCTTTCAAACCGCGAATTTCGACTAGGTCGTTTCATGGGATTGCTCGGGGGGGGAGTTTGCGCAACAGGGATAGTTGTCCCAACTTGCCAAGCCAAAATCGAGCGTTGACCATGCAAAAATTGTGGAAGGGCGTTCTCGTTCGCCTTGTGCCCACCCCAAAGGATGCGGGTTTGCCGGGGCACTGTCCAAATTAGCACTCCTGCCAATGAAATTTAGGTTTGGCTTGAAAAACCAAGCTCGGCAGCGAGGGAAGCCCGGCTAAAAATCAGTCAGCGATTTGGGGCGGATCGCGACTCGGAGGGCGTTGACGACGGCAACGACGTCGATGAATTCTTGCGTGATAGCGCCTGCGACGGGTGGCAGGTATCCGGCGGCGGCGAAAAACATGGCGACAATGCTGATCGCCATTCCGCCGACCGCGCTTTGCAATGCGATCCGCCGCATTCGTCGGCTGATGTGCAATAGCTCGTCGACCTTTGCCAGTGACGAATCCAAGATCACCGCGTCTGCTGCTTCGGTGGTCACGTCGCTGTTTTGACCGAATGCAATCCCAACGGTCGCCGCCATCAACGCCGGTGCGTCGTTGATCCCGTCACCGACAAATAGGGTGTCAGCCCGCTTGGTTTCTTGGCGTACGATTTCCAGTTTCTGTTCAGGCGACTGATCGGCCAAAATATCGGTAACTCCGACTTGGTCGGCCAGATAGCGAACCTCACTTTCGCGATCACCGGACAACAGCATCACTCGGTTGATGTTGTGTTGCGGACCGAGGTGCCCAATGAACGACGCACCATCGCGCCGTGGTTGGTCGCGGAACTGATACGTCGCTGCGTAGACGCCGTCGATCATCACGACGCATTCAAGTCCCGCTGTTGGCGGCGGAAACTCCGGTGCATCACCCTGATTTTCGGCCAGCAACGTCTTGCGATTTGTGATCCGGACTTCTTTGTCAGCGACGGTCGCGATCAATCCCATACCCGGACGTTCGCGGATCTCCGCAGCGACCTTCATCGGCAAGTCGCCGTTCTTCGCCGCCATCACGATGGCTTCGGCGAGCGGGTGTTTGGAATAGCGTTCAACGCTGGCGACAAGCGACAGCACATCCATTTGGTCAAATCCCGTCGTGACGAACTGACCCGTCAATTCGGGTTTGCCATAGGTCAACGTTCCCGTTTTGTCGAAGATGACGGTGCGGCAACCGTCCATGCGTTCCAAGATCGCTGGGTCGCGAATCACGATCGCACGCTTTGCGGCCAGCGAAATTGACCCGATAATTGCAACGGGAATCGCAATCAACAGCGGACAAGGTGTCGCGACGACTAGGACTGCCAAGAAGCGAACAGGGTCACCACTTGCGAACCAGGCGCCCGCGGCAACGATCAACGCGACTGGGGTATAGAACGCGCCAAGCTGGTCGCCGAGACGCCGTAGTCGGGGACGAGTTTGCGATGACGATTCCATCACCTTCATGATCTGGGCGTAACGAGAATCGATCGCTAGTTTTTCGGCCCGAATGGTGATCGCTGATTCGCCGTTGATTGCCCCCGACAGAACCGCCGTACCAGGCGTCTTGCTCATCAAGTACGGTTCGCCGGTCAGATAGGACTCGTCCATTACCGTATGTCCTTCAACGACTTCGCCGTCGATCGGACAGACCTCGTGAGGAAACAAAACGACTTCATCGCCGATTTTGATCTGATCCAGCGGGATGTCTTCGATCTCGGAATCGATTTTGCGGTGCGCCTTCGATGGCATTCGCTTGGAAAGCGCATCCAGAACCGACGATGCACTTTGGACAGCGTAAGCTTCGAGAGCTTCGCCACCCGAAAGCATCAGCACGACCAGAGTGCCGGCTAGGTACTCGCCCAGCACCGCCGCGGTCACGATCGACATTCCAGCCAGCAGATCGGAACCAAATTCGCCACGAAAAAGATTACCCAGCAACCCCCACACCAACGGGACGCCACCGAAAAGAATCGCCACATAGAGCGGCCAATTCTTGACATCGCCAACCGCATCGAACCCGAATCGCAGGACGAGATGCAGCGAAATCGACACGATTGCCAACGCCGCAATTGCGATCTGAATGTTGCTTTCGGTCAGCAACCTCGGCGAGTTTGTGTTTTCGTTCATCACAGGGATCTTCCGGCCGACAATATTGCATCGGCACGCTGCGTGTTCGGCTATGATGCCAGTAGGAAATTGACCTTCTTCGAAACGAATCGAGAACGGCTGTGGAGCTTGCACTGTGCGTCGGAAACTTCAATCCGCCCGGAATCCATCATATCGAGATCGCCCGCGCGCTCGTCCGCACCTTCAACCGTGTCGTCATTGTGCCTGCTGGACCGCGTGCTGAGAAGCGCGAGCAGAATGCGATCGCCAGTAGTTTCCGCGCAGCCTTGGTTGATCTGGCATTCAGGGGAATCGAAGGAATCGAGTTGGACTTTTCCGATCTCGAAAATCACACGTTCACACCAAACGACCAGCTCGAGAAAAGGTACCCCGACTTTGAAGTTTGGCACGTGGTTCCGGAAGAATTTGTCAAAGACGGTCGCGATGGCAAGTCGCTGATCCACAAGTACTGGTGCGACGCTCAAAACGTATGGAAAACGGCAAACTTCGTCATCATCCACACCCGCAAAACGAAACCAGACCCCAAAGATCTGCCGCCGAATTACCGACTGCTTGAAGTCAACACCGAGGGGAGTTCTCACCAGATCCGGTCGGCACTCGTGCAAGGTCAAAACGTGACCGAGATGATCGATCCGGCAGTGCTGAACTTTATCGAAAGTCGCGGGCTGTATCGGTTAAGCTCGCCTGCTCATTCACGAACGGTTTCGTTGCAAGGAAAACGAGGTCACGCGTTCTTTGATCCTCGTAATAAAGCGGCCGCAGAGTGGGCAGACGGGTTCGCAGGCGTTGCAATCGATGACGCTGACTACATCGTCGTGCTTGGCGGCGACGGCACGATGTTGCAAGCAATCGAGAAGTTCTGGGAGCGTCGGATTCCATTCTTTGGTGTCAACTTTGGCCACCTCGGCTTTCTACTTAACGACCGCGAGGATGTCTCGAATTCGTTGTTTCCGTCGGAAGACGTGATCGTCCGGGACTTGCCTATGCTAAGAGTCGACTCGAAACTGGCTGACGGCAGTTCAGAAGTCGATTTGGCGTTCAATGATGCGTGGCTGGAACGATCGACCGGACAGACGGCGTGGATCGAGGTCATCGTCGACGACCAGATTCGATTCCCAAAGCTAGTATGCGATGGCGTATTGACTTGCACAGCCGCGGGATCAACAGCGTATGCATCGTCGATGGGCGCTACGCCAATGCTTGCCGACACGGAAGCCTGGATGCTGGTGGGATCGAACGTGATGACGCCGCGAAATTGGAAGTCCGCGCCAATCTCGATGAACTCGTCGATCACCGTCCGAAATCTGGATCCCGTCAAACGTCCAGTACGGGGTTTCATCGGCGGATCGCCGCTAGGCGACGTCTTGGAAATGAAGATCCGTCCGTCAAGAACCGCATTTGTCGAGTTGGCGTTCTTGCCGGAACACGATATGTCGCGGAAGATTGCGGACGTTTTGTTTCCCAGCGGTTAAGTGGATTTGCCGCGTCTCGATCGTGTCTTCCACAACCTGTCTACGGCTGATTGACGGCGACCAGCCAAGCCAATCCGATGATGGATACGGCCGAGATTCCAGCGATCCATTGCATTCGCCGACTCGCCAACCACCGCTCCGGTATTCGGCACGCGATCACCCCCAACAACAGTCCCGCAAAGAAACCTGCGGCGTGAGCACCCACGTCCGTTCGCTCGCCTTCGACACCCAGCATGGCGAACATCAACACGCCGCCAACGAGCGGTGCAAAACGCTTCATGCGAGTTTCGGCAGTCCGTACTAGCGGAACGAGCGTGTGAGCCACCATGATCCCAAGGGCACCGAATACGGCGGTGGACGAACCGATTGAAACATGATCCGCATCGCGAGCCCAAGCATTGATCAGGTTCCCCAGCGATCCGGCAAGCAGAATCACCGTCCACCCAACGCCGCCGCCCAGCACTCGCCCGACCAGCCATCCGAACACGCCGCCGAAGATCAAGTTCGACATCCAGTGTTGCAAGTCAACGTGCAAAGTCAGAGCCGTCACAATTCGCCAACCGTCACCGCTGATCACGTCGCCGGCACGCATCGGCCCGACGCGGTCCATGATCGTTTCGTATGGCGGTGTCCAGCCAACAAAGGTGATCGCATTGATGATCACGGCGAACGCAAAAACGCCGACAACGCTGCCGCCATACAAACGTGTGCGTTGGACCGACCGGACGACCGTCGCAGCGTTGTCACGCTGGTAGGCATCGATTTCGTAAGCTGCGTTTTCCTGGTTCGATACATCAACTGACAAAAACCACGTGCCGCCACGTTGCGTGACGTCCGATGCGATTCCGGCCGCCTCCATCACCAGTCGCAATTCGCGGCACTGACGATGCGATTCGGTTTGATGCACAACGATGCGCGACACGTCGGATCCTTTCTAGTCTTTGTCGGCGCGAAGTACTGAAACAAACGCTTTTTGAGGAATGTTGACGCTGCCGAACTGCTTCAT
>JBAUHR010000577.1:0-1644 GCA_049680385.1 Rubripirellula sp.
TCAATTTTGTATTGATTCACCAGTGATCCGAAGACCACCGGGAGAAAGCAAAGTTAAAACCGATAGTTGATCTGGTCTGGAGCCTCGGTAAAGACTCCAGCGATTCGCCATTTTTTCGCTTCAACTAGCCCGAGTAAACTCAGATTAGCTTCACGAGAAATGACCTCGCAAATCTAAACTCAACAGAAGTTTCATCACCAAATTGTCAAAGATCAATTGACCTGCGGGCTGGCTCGATGACTTCAACGAAGTCGGCCAGAGGGCCTCAGGTCGGTCCCGTAGTATCGGGATAATTTTATTTTCGTCAACCGGCAGGACACTTCAAAAACCGAAGTTTTCTCAGCGGCCAAGCTGGCCGATTTCGCGTTACGGTTTCGATCGTTTCCTTGCGGAAGATGTCGAACCCGTGTCAGCGAGGCGGAAAGATAGAGGGACTTGTTCCGGGTCGCAAGAGGCAATGAAGCTATTCCAGAGAATTTTCTGAAAAGGTTGTTCTCGCCGCTCGTGCCAGCAGCGCAGTGACAGCCTTCAAGATGCGGCAAACGTCAGTCGACTGCGATATTTACGGAGATTACAAGGGCTTCAATCGAACGCGATTTGCTACCGCAAACCAGAGACCGAAGCGAGCGTTGTGGAAAGCTGGGTCCACAGTACCGTCAATAGCCCGGCGTCGATCCCAAGCTTTTTAAAGACACGGTCGCTAGGCGCGACGATCGAGTGCGCTGGTGTCGCCCCCCAACCGCTGCGACTGCACAAGTAGTTGGCAATCGCCACACAGCCGATGGTGTCGGCATGTTCCGAGTCAAGCACGCGTTCGGGCGCGTGGTGATGGCGGGCCGACATGGTCACGGCGTCGGGCAATCCCCACTGGCCCAGAATGGCTTCGCCCAACTGACAGTGATCCCAACCGAGAATGTCTTTTTCGACTTCGTGAGTCGGCGAAAGCTCGTCAATCTGACTGACCACTTCTGCAAACGATTCGGGATCCAATCGCTCGCTGGCACAAAGTCCGACGTCGTGCAGGGCGCCAGCAATGAAGACCAAACCCGGATCACAAACGTTGCACATCCGTGCGATCAAAGTGGCGACGGAACCAACGGCGATCGAGTGAGCCCACAAAACTTCGCGACTGTAAACGTCGATTTGAGTCTCGGGCAGAAACATACCTCGAACCCACGCCAGCACGGCAAGACGTGCCAAATCACAGCGGTCCATCACCTTGGCGGCCTGCTCAAGCGTCTGGTAGGGCTGCGAAAGGTTGTACATCGGCGTGTTGCACCACCGCAACAATCGCTTCGACAACTCGGGTTCGCCGCTGAGCCAACGAACCAGAGTTTCGTTGTCTCGCCCGTCAAAATCGCCGGATGCAATCAGCCGCCGCGCACCATCAGGAAGCGCAAGCGACCACTTCGCTTGATCGATTCGCAGGCCCAGGCGGGCTGATGAGAGGTTGGGCTTCGACATAAATGATTGCATCGAACGGGGCTAAGGAGATCTCTTATTCCTAGGTCACCAACCGAATCGGTGCGGTCGCAATGATGACGCGTCTCGATATCGGACCACAAAACCGATGCTGGTCCGGCGAAATGGGCGGTTCGTAACGATCAATCCGATCAGGGGATCCTCGTCAGACGGTCAGGGCAG
>JBAUHR010000578.1:0-2206 GCA_049680385.1 Rubripirellula sp.
GGCAGCCGGGTTGCCAGTGAAGGGCCGATCGGCAAACGCGTCGACCTGCCAGATGGGGATGCCGTCGGAAGAGTTCATTCAAGTCTCGATTCGGATTTCGGTTTTGACGTAATTGGCGATGAAGCATTCGGCGTGTGCTTCAAACTACATGTGACTGAGTTGATCGCTTGCTGGTTCACTGTGGGGATTATTCAAACTGTGTGCGTTGACTAGAATCACCGTTAAACAGTTTATTGCCTGCGGTTTTTATGCACCATGAGTGACTATCCCTACAACTTCGACGTCAAGATCACCGAGACGCTGGTCTACTTGCCGAAGCACATTGCTTCGCAGTTGGACTTCGGAAAGTCGAAGCGTCTGCGGATCGACGGCGAAATCAACGGGATTCGCATCGAATGCGGTTTGATGCCCGACAAGGGCAAGTGGTGCTTCATGGTGTCGAAGAAACTGCAAAAGCTGTGTGGTATCTCACCCGGCGATACGGCAAGTGTCAGCTTCGACATCGCGGACTCCGAAGCCGTCGTCGTGCCGAAGGAACTGCAGTTTGCACTCGAAGCGAACGATGCTGCGATGTCGGTATGGGAGAAGTGGACCGCGGGCAAACGACGTGCTCAATGCCATCGCGTCTCGTCGGCGAAGATGGTGGAGACTCGGGAGCGAGGTGCGGAAGAAGTGATCGCTTTGTGCTTGGCCGAGCTGGGGATGCAAACCGGCGTCACGCCATGGCAAGCGTTTGAGAACCTCGACATGCGAGCGGGCACGATCACCGCAGTCGCGAAACTGCCCAAGGCACGCAAGCCCGCATACAAGGTCACGGCTGACTTCGGGTCGGAACTGGGCACGAAACGCACGAGTGCTCAGATCACCGTGAACTACAGCAAAGACGAACTGGTTGGCCGACAAATCATCGGCGTGGTGAATATTCCGCCAAAGCAGATCGGTACGTTCATGTCCGAGTTCCTGATCGTGGGATTCTATCGCGATGACGGATCGGTCATCCTTGCGATCCCTGACAAGTCGATTCCCAACGGAGCCAAGCTGGCTTAGCGAGAAATTCTATGACTGACGCAGATAAACAGAACCTGATAAACCTGCTCGATTCGCTCGTAATGGCGGCGGTTCCGAAGGCGTCGAAGGTCGCGAAATATGGTGGGACGCTTTACACGTTGAAGCCAGAGGAAAAGGAAGGACAGTTCTGCGGCGTGTTCCCCTACAAGGCTCACGTGCAGCTGTCGTTCGCTCAAGGGGCTTCGCTCGACGATCCGGATGGGTTGCTCGAAGGCGGTGGGAAGTTCCGTCGCCACCTGACGTATAAGAGCATGGACGATGTCGATGCGAAGGTTGTCAAGCGTTTCTGCAAAGCCGCCATTAAACTCTAGCCAAGCCAATTTCTCCCTTGCCATACGTCAACGTTCAAATCACCAAAGGGGCGACTCGCGACCAGAAATCGCGATTGGTTCGCCGCATGACCGACGCTTTGGTCGAAGAACTCGGCAAGAAACCTGAACACATTCATATCGTCATCCAGGAAGTGGACGACGAGAATTGGGGATATGCTGGAATGCTGACTGACGAGTGGAAGCGGCAACAGCAATCGCAGCAGCAGTGATTGTAGTGGATCTTATTTAAGATCCTTCCCAAGCGCGTAGGATCTTTAACAAGATCCACTACCCCTGCAAACCGAGCCAAAACCAGGCCCCCATTCCTCCGCCTCTGTTGCTTTGGCGCGATCGTCGCAGCGCTATCCACCTCCGTTCATGCCCAAACCATGACTAGCCTGTTCGATTTCAGTGAGTCCAGTGACACGGAGAAATGGCAGATCGTCAACGACGGTGTCATGGGCGGTCGATCGAGTAGCCAAGCGTCGATCGTGAGCGTGGACGCTGGCGGCGAATCGAGTCCGGAAACGACGTCGAACTGCAAGCCGGAGTTGGCGGAAGTGCTCAACGTTCCGCCGCTGCCGGATGGTGTGGCGGGATTTAAGCCTTCAGCACCGTAAAGTAGAATGTCCGATGCCGACCTCGCGTGGCGTTAGATGTTCAGAAGCAGGCCATGAATCTGGGCAAGAAAGGTCGGCATAACAGGCGGAAGATCGAAGGAATGGAATAAATGAAGAATAGAAATAGTTCAATTTTATTATTGGTCGTGCTTTTCTGTAGTGCAGAGGCGTTTGCCGACCGTCAATCTGAACAACCCAATATTGTCT
>JBAUHR010000579.1:0-18060 GCA_049680385.1 Rubripirellula sp.
GAATCATGAGCGTGATGCAAACTTGCAAGCAACGATTAGCGGATCCTTTCGACTTCATCCGCCGTCAACTGACCACGACGAGGCCGCTAGCCCTGCCACTACCCATCACGGCACGGTAAACAAGTACCATGAAACTAAACTCTCTCGCTTTCTCGTTCACGCTACTAGGCCTGCTGGCTTTCGCTTGGACCTCACGCGCACAAGCACAGTCAGTACCGGCAGAACTGTTGGGCGATTGGTCACTTGATCTTCAGTCGGGCCAACCAGCTTGGATGAGCATCACCGAAAAGGATGGAAGCGGCGTGGTTTTCATGCGTGTCTACATCGGCCCCGATGGTCCCTACGAAGTCACCGACGTCGTCGATGGACGCATCAAGTTCGCGCTCAAGCCAAAACGCAATCACAAAGGTGGCCAGATCACTGCTGTCCAAACGGTCGAGGTTGGCTTAACCCATGGCAAGCTAGACGGTGTGATCGTACGAACGCCCCAAAATGGCAACGCCGAAGAACGCATCCCATTCACGGGCACGCAAATTCCGGCGATGCCGTCAATCGCTCCGGACCTTTCGAAGGTCCGCTTTGGCCACCCCATCTCGCTGTTCAATGGCAAGGATTTGTCCGGCTGGAAAACTTATGAATCCAATAAGACCAATGGATGGAGCGCGATCGACGGAATGCTGGTCAACACGACCACCAAAACAGACTTCAGTCCGACAGGCGCCTACGCCAATTTAAGAACGGAAGCTGAATTCGAAGACTTCTGGCTGCACATCGAATTCCTCGTCGAAGAAGCTCGAAACAGCGGAATCTATCTACGCGGCATGTACGAGGCTCAAGTCGTCGACCGCGACAGCCGGATGCAAGGGCTGCAAGGCGTCGGCGCGATCTTCGGCAGAATCGCTCCGTCGGCCAACGCCGGAAACCCTGGGGGGCATTGGCAAACCTACGATCTTACACTCGTCGATCGGCACATTACCGTTGTGCTCAATGGTGTGAAGGTAATCGACAACCAACCGGTTATCGGCCCGACTGCCGGTGCGATCTACACCAACCCGGCCGCACCCGGCCCGATCTACCTGCAAGGAGATCACACCTCCGTTCGGTTCAAAGACATCTACTTAGCGCCGGTCGTGAACTAGCGTTGAAGCAACCGACGCAAGAACATTCATGCGACAACCAAAGTGCATCATTCCATGACCATTTCAAGACGAACGTTTCTTCAGTCCGCGACCGCCGCAGGTGTGACAACTCCGTATTCTTGGACCAGTTCGTCCAGCGCTGCTGAAGACAAAAACAGCCGCTTGCGATTGGGGATGATCGGTTGCGGAGGAAAGGGCCGCGATGACGCGAGATTGGCATCCATGCACGGTGATTTCGTAGCGTTATGTGATGTCGATCGTTCACGCGCAGAACGCTATGCGGCTAACCCTGAACTCAATGGCGACGGCAAACGCAAACTGGACATTTACGCCGATCATCGCGAAATGCTTGCGCGAGATGACATTGACGTCGTTATCTGTGCGACGCCGGACCACTGGCACACGCCCGTTTACGTTGACGCTTTGCGTGCTGGCAAGCACGTCTATGGCGAAAAACCGATGACGTTGACGATCGACGAAGTAAAAGTTCTTCGCAGCGTTGCCGCAGAATCCGCCAGTATCTTGCAAGTTGGAAACCAACAGCGAAGCTGCCAGTGGTTCCGTGAAGCGGTAGCAATCGCGCAAAGCGGTATCCTCGGTGACAACTTGACGGCGACATGCTTTCTGGGCCAAGGCCCCAAGAACGGTCCTTTTCATACCAAGCCTGTGCCCGCGGGACTGGATTGGGATCGATGGTTGGGGCAGACACCGTTTGTGCCTTACATGCCTCAGCGTTGCCATTCGTCGTTTCGTTGGTGGTACGAATACAGTGGTGGCAAACTGACCGACTGGGGCGCCCACCATATCGACATCGCTCAGTGGGCACTCGGCGCAATCGATACAGGACCGATTGAAATTGAAGGCGACGGAGAAATTGATTCGCGAGACAATTGCTTCAACACCGCCCAGACCTATCACGGAACAATGAAATTTGCCAACGGCACGAAACTCGTTTTCGAGGACGGCGGAAAGGACAACAATGGAATTCTTATGCAGGGTGACCGCGAACGTATTTTCGTCAATCGCGGAAAGCTAGTTGGCAACATCGTCAACAAGATCATTGCAGATCCAAAGTGGCATGCGAAGATTCGAGATGCGGCCGGTCAGCTTTACGGCGGCCCGTATGGCCAACCGGATACGGAACTCGAAAACTACAACAGTTTCGGCGAGTTTGATGACACACTGTGGGAGGGTGTCAAGCAGTCGCACATGGGTAACCTGTTCAAGTGCATCAAGTCCGGCGCGACACCGATTTCGGATGTGGTTTCCGTCGGCAATAGCACCATCGCATGTCACTTGGCGAATCTAAGCATGCGGCTAGAACGCAAACTCGTATGGAGCCCCACAATCGAACGATTCACCGACGATGACGACGCCAATGCGATGCTCAAACGCAAACAACGCGAGGGCTACGAAATAAAGCCCTCCTAGCGAATCGTCCGCCGAGACCAAGAACACGTTGGCGTGAGTGCAGATCAAGCGAGAAGGATTCGTCATTCGCTCGTGTTCGACCCCATAACCTAAATCGCGCACAGCCTCGTCCGCGAACCTACACTGGTTCGTGACGTCGCGATTGTGGTGAACGCCATTGACGAAAACCAAAGACATCCAACCTTGCCAGACCTGCTGCCGAAAGTACCAACGCCAATGTTTAGAATGCTGACCGCGATCTTATTCAGCTTTACCGTTCTGAGTTCCCTCTTGGCCGCAACGGCCGACAGACGCCCCAACGTCATCTATATTTTCGCTGACGATCTGGGCCCAGGAATGCTGGGGTGTTACGGCCAACTGATTGTCACAACCCCCAACATTGACAAGCTTGCTCGCGAGGGCATGAAATTCAACAACTACTACGGCGGTGTATTCTGTGCGCCGGCGCGCTGGACACTGTTGACGGGGATGCATGATGGCCGGATCGGTGGTTGGAGACAAACTCGTGCGGGACTGCCCATTTACCGTGACGCAGGCAATATCACCGAAGACGAGTATCAGAAAGCACTTGCCAAATTGAAGGCGAATGCCAATCCGATCGCCGACAACGAAGTGTTTCTAGGCCAGATCGGTCAGCAGGCAGGTTATGCGACCGCACAATTTGGCAAACTTGACATTGGTTTTCTAACTTGGCACGAACGAGTCAAACGATTCGGATGGGACTTCTACGAAGGGTACTACGACCACCAACGCTGCCACGGTTTTTATCCACCCTATCTATGGCGAAACGGCGAGCGTTTCGAGTTGCCCGGCAACACGATGGCGGACTGTGGCAAGACCAGTGAACGCGGTGACGAACCCATTGGCTATGGCGGCGAAACCTATTCACAAAATGTCTTTATCGAAGGCATTTTGAAGTACTTGCGCAACCACAAAGACGAACCTTTCTTTTTGTACCATCCAACCCAATTGCCACACGGACCAGTCTCGATCCCGGAACTGCATCCCGATTTTGCCAGTCATCCAACCTTGACGTTGGCCGAAAAAAAATACGCGTCGATGGTCAAGATGCTTGATGACCATGTTGGACTGATCATGGCAGAACTAAAGACATTAGGAATCGACGACAACACGATCGTCTTGTTTGCATCCGACAACGGCCACGAACTCTATTACGGTCCGAAAGACAACTACAAGAAGCAACGATTGACGACCGACGAGCCCGCGAACTTGACCGACAATAAATGGCGAACGTCCCAGTGCGGCGACGTCTTCGATGGTGCTCATGGCCGAGCGGGGCTAAAACGTAGTGCTTACCAGGGCGGCATGCAGTGCCCATTGATCGCACGCTGGCCTGGAAAAATCAGCGCTGGCACCGAAACCGACTTGCTCGCCGCGCACTACGATTTCCTGGCGACTCTCGCTGAACTGGTTGGCCGGGAAGCGCCCGTTGGCAAAGACGGAATCTCCTATCTGCCAACGCTGTTAGGCCTGCCACAGAACCAGCAACATGACTACGTGATCGTCAACAACCAATTCTCGCAAATGGGCAGTCGTGCCTTGATCACCCGCGAAGGCCTGAAATTGGTGGAAGCGAATCGAAAGCAGGGCACTTTCCAACTTTACGACATCGTGAAAGATAACGAGGAACGCAACGATCTTGCCATTCACCACCCCGAAAAGGTCGCTCAATTAAAAGCGATCCTAGAATCAGAAACCAACTCGCAACGCCCAGACTTGGAAGCGGCCCAATAGTTGCCGAAAGTCTTAAACGTTATCGCGCTTCGAAGTGTGAATTGCGCGGTACCATCTTGGCAGACAATTCTTTCAATGAACCGAACCGCGCTCCCGTCTCTCCATGAGGTCGTGCGGTTCTTAAGTCACTATTTTGCAAGCGTTTACTTCACTCTCCCTCCGTCGGCTCAGGGAGCTGTGTTTCCCTGAATTAGAAGTCCGCGACGAACCCTCCCGCGGGAAGGTAAAGGGCTAGAGCTGCAAATGCTTGAACAGATATGGACTTTGCAACCGCACGACCTCAGTGAGGCGAGTGGTCGGGAGAGTGGGGCTTGGCAATGGCAGTCTATGGCGACGCATTTTCATCGACTTCTTGTTCTTCTTGAAGTGTCCGACAAAAACAAACCTCAGTTACCCATGTTCCCGGACCCAGCAAGCTGTCGCAAAAACACTCTGGCTTGCTCCAATCCCAAACGTGTGCGTTCGCGGCTACTTTTTCTTTCCTTTGCGTTTTCCATTGGCCTTTGCCGCTGCGTTCGGATCGTATTTCGGATTCGGTTCGGAAGGCACGATAGCGCCGACGGATTGATGCCACGCGAGAAGATCGCCGAGCAACTCATCTCGCTTGGCTGTATTCGATGTGGCCAAATCGGTGCGTTCGCCGATGTCGTCTTTTAGGTTGTAGAGTTCGGTGGCATGGTTGGTGGCGAGCTTTTCGCGGCCTCCGTCGAGCTGCCATTCTTCGAGAAACAAATGCAGTTTCCAGTCACCCTTGCGAATGACGCTGACAGGCCGACTTCGGAAGCCAGTTTGAACGTCTAGTTCACGACCGCGAATGACAGGGCGATCCAGGTAACCGGGGAAGTGCCAGAAAACGGCCTGACGCTTCAAGTCTCCTTCACCACTGAGCAGCGGCAACAAACTTTCACCATCAAGCGTCTTGTCGGTCGACGCACCAGCAGCGGCTAAAAAGGTCGGCATCAAATCAACATTGATTACCGGCACGTCACAAACAGTGTCGGGTTTGGTTACACCGGGCCAACGTACGATCATTGGCTCGCGAATGCCGCCTTCGTAGTATCCGCCCTTGCTGCCGCGAAGCGGTTCTTGCGAGGACTGCTGAGTCGCGCCGTTGTCGCTGGTGAAAACGAAAAGCGTGTTTTGGTCAAGGTTCAGTTCTTTGAGCTTGTCCAAAAGCATACCGACACTAGCGTCAAAGTCATATGTACATGCGGCGTACATCAGATCGCCCTTACTGATGTCGGGATGCTTTTCCTGTAACATCGCCACCGTTTCTGGCCGGCCCTGCAATGGACCGTGAATTGCGTGATGAGCGAGGTAACAAAAGAACGGGCCTTCCTTGTTCGTTTCAATGAACTCAATTGCCTTGCGAGTCAGCGTGAATACGCCCTTCGGATCTTCGGGCGGGCCAGCTCTGTTTCCTTCCGAACCCTCTTTAAGTTCGCCCTCACCGAATGAGTCAAAAGTCAGGTCAAAACCTTGCACCGAAGGTTTCGCACCTCCCGGACCATCGAGATGCCATTTCCCAACGTGACCTGTTTTGTACCCCGCCGACTTTAGCTCGTCAGCCAACGTGATGTTTTCGTTCGCAAGTCCCCCTTGGTTCGGTACTGAAATCAAACGCTGCTGTTTCTTGTTCCCACGATCCGTGCTGCCGACGGCATAGACGTGATGTCGTGGGGTGTAGTTGCCGGACAACAGGCAAGCGCGGCTCGGTGCACAATTACCAGCCGAGGCATAGGCACTCGAGAAAACCATTCCTTCCTTTGCCAGCGCATCAAGCGCGGGTGTTTCGCACAGACGACTACCCTGATAGCTAACGTCTTTCCAGCCAAGATCATCAGCGAAAACAAGAATGATGTTCGGCCGGTCTGCCGATGCGATGCCATGAATCAAGCAACACAGAAAGAGAAGTGTGGTACGCATGGTGCCAAGGACTTGGTTTGTTGGGGCAGTGAAACAAGAATTCATCGCGAGCTGCTGCGATCAACTCTCGTCAATGATAACCAACCATCCATGTCGCGGTCTTGGGTTGCGTTGGCAAATCGCAGCGGAAGGCCGCCAGGCAACGGATTGGGAACTCGCAAAGCGAGCATGTAGTTCCCGGCTGGAACGTCCGACAGATCCCAAGTGTCGCTCCATCGTCGCGCCGGAGCCCCAGGCAAAAGCCCCGCGAGTTCCCCCGTCGCTTGCAACGACTTGACCACTTTCCCCTCAGATATCAACCCGTATTCGGCTTTCCATGAGTAGTAAAACGGTGCGACACCCCGATTTTCCAGTTTCAAATCAACCGTCAGCGTTTCCCCTTTTTCGTCGACGACAACGCTGACCGTTGGTACGTGGAATTCGTAGCCCATGTGACGCACTTCAGCCTTCGCCCGGTCTAACCGCTCAGAGGAAGACTCTTTTTCGAACATACCCGTGTCCATTAGCCAGGACACATGCGTCTGGTCGACACAGCTTCGAAAGTCTTGAATCTTCTCGTCACCCGGATTCACGTCGAACACTTTGCCCCAAGCCTCAGGGCGGATCTCGCCGCCAATCGGATGCGTTTTCCATTTAGCAATTGCGCCAGCACCGGCTTGTTGGAGGGCCGGCATGAAAAACCAATTGTCTTCCTCGTTGCCGGTGTCGATCGTCGCCCAAGCGAAAGAGTCGTCGTGATATCCAAACGGTCGGTCGGCATTCGAGGCTTTGCCCCACGAGTCGTCGCCAGCCGGATAACGCAGCAGTACCGGCGTGATTCGAAAAGCACTCGCATAGGCATCAATGACTTCGGCCTGAACGGTCTTCGAAGCAAACAGTTCATCCCTCGGATACGTGTGCCACTCGCCCCACGTTCCCAACAACCCCGCAGTAATGAATCCGATCCGAGCATCGCCGTCATACCGCTTTCCGAACGCCGCGATAAAGTTTCCCAACGCAGTGCGAAGGTTCATATTCTCGTAGTCAGGCGTCTCAATTTTTGCAGGCGGGAACGGCTGAGTGTTCGTGTTGAGGTACTTGTGAACTTTCAATCCGTCATCGAGCAGGAACTGGGGAATGACGTTCGTCTTCCCTGGATATTCCAAATAAATACGAAAGACCGCCTGATGCCCTCGCCCGGCGACCTCGTCCAAGAGCTTGTCGAGTGGTTGCCAATTGAACTCGTCGTAACCTATCACCAAATCAGAAAATCCGACGTAGCCAAATTCCATCGAATGTGGGAAATGCACATTCGTGTCACTCGCATACGGAACCAATCCCTTCAACGGATTCGCAACCGAAGCAGGCGAGTATGCCAGTTCGATTGGCTTGTCGCCCAATGCACTCGACGAAAACACAAACACCACCGTGCAAGCAACGAAACGTCGAAAGATCGTTGTCGTAAAGTTCATTGTAGTAATCGCACACTTTCGAAAAGAGAGTCACGGCTTGGGGTTCGCGACCAAACCCGAGCAACTCGCGTGAACGATTCGGTGCCCTGCCTATGCAAACGCGGTTGAATCCGCGGGACGCTGAAACATCCGTAACGGTGCTAACAGGTTATCTCGCAAACGAGTCCCTGTGTTGGTGACGCGGCAAATGATGATCGTGCTTTCTTCCTCCGTAGCACTGCTATCGCGGATCAACCCTATCAAATGCTCAACCCTGGACTCCGGATTCGAATGCGGCGATTCCTGCAGTGACTCGAGCAATCGCGTGTGTCCGACGATCCCACCAGTCGGGAACGCTGACTGAGCAAATCCGTTTCCGTACATGACGATCGTATCATCGGGTTCAAGTTTCGTTCGGATGTGCCGATACTCACTTTCACCATACAAACCATCAACCGTCTCGCCCGCACGTTCAACGACCCGAGTTTCACCGTGTATGGCCTCCCACCGTTGCTCGCGAGCGCGGAAGACAAGTAGTGGCGGATTCCCAATGTTACACATCACAAAACTTCGCGTCGGCGCAAAGTAGGTTGCGACCGTCGCAGTTCCGCAGCCGCCTTGCTTGGCAAACTCGCGAAACTGGTGTCCGACATTCTCGACGACTTTGTTCTGCCAGATCGAGTTGATGCTGCGAATCACTCCATCACGCATCTCGCAAGACAGCCGCCGAAACGTCTCTTCGGATCCACAGATGTCGGCGATCATCATCCGAGTGATCCTACCTGACGCACACGACGAAACGAAGTGAACTTCACCACCGCCGTCCCGACAGCCATTCGTCTGACGGCTGCAAATTTGCATCGCCAAACCAGGCATCGAGTAATGTGCGTCGTAGCTCAGACGCCCACCGACAACCTCCAAGCACTTTTTCTGTTTCGTAGTGATACTGCGCATACTTGGCTCACGAGATAAGAAGGTTACGTCCTAGTGTAGAACGGTGGCAAGCGTTTGACTTGAACGCTGCTACCGATTGCGTTGTTACGCAAGTTCGCTGCCTTGATCTTGCTTCGGCGGCCCGGGGAAAAATGCGTTGGTCCGGCGGATGTAGTCGCGATATTCAGCCGACCGGTTCGCAAGGCTCTTTTCTAACAACGCGACACCCGAGACTTTCAGCAGCAGGAAAGTCATTAGAACGGGACTGATGACCAGCCAAAACGTCGACGACGTTACTGACACGACAAAGATCCCCCACCAAATCAACGAATTGCCGAAATAATTGGGGTGCCGAGTGTAACGCCAAAGGCCTTGATCCATCACCTTGCCTTCGTTTTCCGCCCTCGACTTGAATTTTGCCAACTGGAAGTCACCAATCGATTCGAACAAAAAGCCAATCGCCCAGACAATCAATCCGGCATAGTTCAGAGCGGACATCGGATTCGCCTCGCCGACGCCTACCTGGATAGGCAGCGAAACCAGCCACATCACGGCACCCTGCAAACCAAAAACGGTAAACAGGCTCACCCACCAAAACGAACCACCGCGGTGATTCCGCATCGCTGAATAACGCGAGTCTTCGCCCTTACCATGGTTTCGCCACGCCAGGTAACCAGCCAGCCGAACACCCCAGATCGTCGTGATCGCCACCAACAGGATCGATCGCAGGTCTTGTGTCGTCACAGCCAACGTCGCCCAAGCAATCAGCACAAAACCTAACCCCCAAAAGATATCAACGATGCTTGCGTCCTTCAGTCGCAAGCTGGCCAACCACAACGCAACCATAGCGACCGAGACTAACGCAGCATTGAGCATCAAGACTTGAACGATGCTCATTTCGATTGTCCCGACAATTGCTTCACGTCGAACAGGTAATGACCAACGCCCCACTGGCTGCCGCTGTCATATTTGAACAATTCCGCACACGCCATGAAAAACATCCGCCAACGCTGAACCAATACCTTCGTCGACTCGTCGCTGCCTGATCCACTCAACGCTCGCTTCACCGCGGGCATTTGCGTGTCAAGCCGAGACAGCCATGCTTCACACGTTCTTGCATACTGGCGACCATCAATCCACCACTGCTGTTTGACGGACAAGTCTCTTTGGTAACGCAAAAACAAATCTTCGGCTGGCATGATTCCACCAGAAAAGAAATGGCGGCCCATCCAGTTCTGCTCGCCTTCGGTTTCGAACGTGTAGGCCAAGTTGCGGTGGCAGAAAATGTGTACAAACAACTGTCCACTCGGAACCAGCCAACTCGCGACCCGGCCGAGCAAGTCTTCGTGATTGCGGACATGTTCGAACATTTCCACCGAAACCGCACGGTCAAATTTTTCCGCCGTGTCAAAACTGCCGACATCGGCCGTGATGACGTTCACGTTGGTCAATTTGCGTTGTTCGCACTTCCGATCGATGAACACTTTTTGGCTGGATGAATTTGAAAGCGACGTGACTTTGCAATCGGGGAAGTTTTCCGCGATCCAAAGCGAAAGCGATCCCCAACCGCAGCCGAGGTCCAAGACTCGCATTCCGTTTTCGATTCCGGCACGTTCGCACGTCAGCCGCAGCATTGCTTCTTCCGACTCGTCCAACGACGTTGTCGGACTTTCCCACAAGCCGCAACTGTATTTTAGTCGTGTGCCCAACACCAACTCGAAGAAATCCGCCGGCACTTCGTAGTGTTGTTCGTTGGCACGATGAGTCTCGATCGTGACCAGACTCTCACGTTGGCGATCGGCAAACCGATCCAATGCCTGATCGTAGCCACCATCGGCGAGCGACCTCTCTTGTTCGAGGCGGTCGCGCAGCAACCTTCGCATTCCAAATCGGATCACAGGATCGGGAAGCCAACGTTTCTCGGCCAACTGTATCAGCGACATCATCTATTCCTCGACACTTCCACGTAAGTCAAACAGCAGTTTCTTCGCGCAACAAAAGAGCGTTCCACGAGAACGTTTCCATCTTCGACAACTGCCACAACAGGTATCCCGACATCGCAAAGTTGCCAAGCATCATGATCGCGACCAACCAAGCTCCGCGAGCGAGCCAAGTGGGTTCTTTATAGGCAACCCAAACAAAGAAAGTCAGGAATCCGAAATACGCATCCAACAACGTCGCAAGAAACCATGGGTCGGGCCACAAACCGGAACCGGCGTTAAGCACACTGCGATCAAGCGAAGCCACGGTCGTCACCCAGGTCATGCAAGCAATCACAACGAAACACAGCGTCATCAAGATCGCTTTCATTATATCGACCCCAGCGATGGGAATTGCGGATCCAAACGATTGCCGGGTTTCTGAAGCAGTATCTGGGAAACACCGATTTGCTTTTCGCGAAAAGCGCCTTCGCAGTAGCAAAGGTAAAAATCCCACAACCTTAGAAACGATTCACTCATGCCAAGACCGCGAATTGAATTGGCGTTTCGGTGAAAGTTTTCGTGCCAACACTTCAGCGTTCTCGCGTAGTGCAACGCAAAGTCTTCCAGATGCAGAAATTGAAAATCCGTTGCTCGACCGACCGATCCCGTCATAGCGCCCAGCGAAGGTAAGCATCCGCCCGGAAAGATATACTTTTGAATGAAGTCAACTGACATCCGATAACGATCATAGCGCTGGTCTGGAATGGTGATTGCCTGCATCGCGAACAGCCCGTCTGGCTTCAGCAAACTTGAGCACTTGGCAAAAAATGTGTCAAAGTACTCGTGTCCGACGGCTTCGATCATTTCAATCGACACAAGCTTGTCATACTCGCCCGTAAGATCTCGGTAGTCCTGCATCAATAGCGTCACCCGTTGGTTGATCCCCAGACTTTCAAATCGCTGCTTAGCAAAGTCGTGCTGCTGTTTTGAAATGGTCGTCGTCGTTACCCGGCAACCGTAATGCCGCACCGCATGTTCAGCAAAGCCGCCCCATCCCGTGCCGATCTCAAGCAATTCATCACTCGACGTGAGCCTGAGCTTGCGACAAATCCGATCGTACTTTTCAATCGATGCATCTCGAAGCGAACTGTCCGGCGACGGAAAGACGCCGCTGGAATAGGTCATCGTTTCATCTAAAAACAACGAATAGAAATCGTTGCTGAGATCGTAGTGCGCAGCGATGTTTCGTCGGCTTCCCGTGCGAGTGTTGCGGTTGAATCGGTGAGCAACCTTGCGACCGACGTCTAGCAACGCATTCCCCAAACCACCGAGATCGGACGACGCTTGCATGTTTCGGGCAAAGACACGAATCAAAGCGACCAAGTCGTCACAAGACCAGTGACCGTCGCGGTACGATTCGCCGGCCCCAATGCTGCCGCCAAGCGCAATGCTCCGATAAAACACCACATCATGCACTTGAATCGTCGCGTGAAGATCAGCGGCTTGATCACCGAACGTATTGGAAGTCTCGCCATCGACAACAGTGACTCGCCCACTCTTGATGCCACGCAGTTTGGCCAATACGGCGTTCCGAAACGTTCGTTCGGTTAGCCCTGTTCGAGATTTTTTCGGTTCGCTTGATCCGGTGCCGACTGGGCTGTCTGCTGCTTGGTGTTTTGGCCGCTTCGCGGGTGGGGATAGAACTGACATTTCTTCATCCAAAGTCTTAAAGCTTGAAAGTAGATCGCGCTGATGATGTGGGCAGCGGCAATGGGGCGCCGAACCATGCTGCGAACAAGTTGTCCGTCAGTCATTTCAATTCGTTTTAGGTGCAAATCGGCTTGGAAGATCCGATCGCCTTGGCGATCACAACCCAACGACAAATTCAGCGTCTCACCGGGCGGAGCAATTCGCCACTCGTACTGCGAATCCATTCCCATAAACGGAGAGACATGAAATTCTTTGGCGTGCGAGTAACGTTCGGTCGAACCAGG
The DNA here is from genome assembly GCA_049680385.1 of Rubripirellula sp. Lineage (GTDB taxonomy): Bacteria > Planctomycetota > Planctomycetia > Pirellulales > Pirellulaceae > Rubripirellula. The sequence goes on from JBAUHR010000579.1 coordinate 12,531, forward strand.
CCGTCGATTGCCGTCCCACAACACGTACACGTGACGCTCGTTCCAGGGCGTGTTGCTAACTTCGGCAACTTGTGCGACCAACGACTCACGCTCGTCAAAACAGTAGAAAATGTTGATGGGACTGAAATAGACGCCGAAGTGCCGTAGTTGCGTTAACAATCGAATGGGACCGTTTAGGGCCAGCCCCGTCTGTTGATGAACGAACTGGGACACATTGTCGACCATCGACAAGCCCAAGTCGCCAAAATGATCGACTCGTCGGTAGGAAGCGGGTGCGAACCGGCGGTCACTCAGACACCAACTTGATTGGATAACATCGTCAATTTCAGACAGGTCCAGGTAGGCCCAGGAAGTGGAATACTGAAATTGATGACCGGGTGACGTGCGTCGATGCCGAACGTGTCCGCGATAAAGGCAGCTTTGCATCGTCCGAGCTAGGCCTCGACCAGCGGAGTGACGGTATTGGCGACATGACTTACGGGGTCGGCGAGCACTTCCAGGTCCAGTCCGAATTCCCGCGTCACTGCCAAAGCACTGTTCACGCCATCTTCGTGAAATCCATACCCCCAGTACGCGCCGCAAAAGCTTACTCGATGTGCGCCATTGATCTTGCCAAAATTCTGTTGCGAGACGATGGAATCGTGCGAGAAAAGCGGGTGCTCAAATTCGAACTGCTTGACGATTTTGCTCGGGTCGATATCGCAGTTTGGATTGAGCGTCAAACAAAGCGGGCCAGGCAACCCAAGACTTTGAAGTCGGTTCAAGTCATACGTGACGCTCGCTCGACTGCTAGGTTTCGCAGGAATGTGGTAATTCCAACTTGCCCACGCATGACGTCGCCGCGGCAGAACGGATTCGTCGGTATGCAGAATTGCCGTATTGGCTTGATAAGGAAAACCGGCCAACACGTTTCGCTCGACTTCGTTAGCGTCCGCTAGAATCTGCAACGATTGATCGGCATGACACGCCAAGACAACGTGATCGTAATCGACATCCCGGTTATTCAAACGTAATCGAACACCGCCGTCCACTCGACGAACTTCTTGGACTGGTGAATTCAAAAAGACGCGGTCATCTAGTGGGCGCATTAATGGTTCGACATAGTTGCGTGAACGATTTGCGATCGTCAACCATTGAGGACGGTTGGTCAGTTGAAGCAAACCGTGGTTGCGACAAAAACCTAAAATGAACTTAGCCGGAAATCTGGACAGGCAGGCGGGGTCTGCTGACCAGATCGCCGCCGACATCGGAACGAAATACTGTTCGCGGAATTCGAACCCGACGCCGATGCGATCAAGAAATTGTCCGAGCGAAGTTCGATCGTCGCCCGAGTCACAAAACTCGATCGCCTTTCGGTTGAATCGGGTAATGTCCCACAGCATCCGATAGAAGGACGGACGAACAAGATTGCGTCGCTGAGCGAACAACCCGTTGAACGAACTGCCTTGATATTCGAGCCCCGTCCGCCAGCAGCGAACGCTCAGGCTCATGTCGCTTTCCTGCGTTTCGACATCCAGAAGCTCAAGCATCCGGCAGAAGTTAGGATACGTCCGCCGATTCAAAACCATGAAGGCAACGTCGGCGGACACATCACGATCGTAGACTTTGACATCGACCGTCTGAGCGTGTCCGCCAAGGTGCGATGATGCCTCGTACAGATCAACATCGTGTTTCGTGGACAGTATGCGCGCGGCAAGGTTTCCGCTGATCCCCGATCCGACGACTGCGATTCGCATGATTGATTTTTCTAAAATTCGGCACGCGGTATCGCGCCGCGTTTATCAGGAAAGTGCCAAGACTTGAATCGTTGGGCAATACATCGTATTGCGGTGGCAAGCCAACTCGCAGTAGAACTCGTCTCCGCCGGCCAGCGGGTCCGCGAGTCTCTAGCCACCGAACTCAAGTTAGTCTATCACGGCTTACTGAACCAACGTCATGCTGTTGTACGCATGATCCAGTGCGTGCCGGAGAGTCCAGGCTTGACTGTCGTGGCTTGACGAGTGCCGCGCGGTCGACAGCGCAGATTCCAACGCGTTTCTTGTCGACGAACTCATTTGATGAGCATGGTTGGTGACAAGATCGTTGACGGTGGACATGTAGACCGCAGCACATTGGCCAACGTTCCCGCTGTTGTAAAGAGGAGCACCTTGACCAATCGCCTGCTCAATCATTTGACGAGGATTCGCGGTCGCAGACTGCGGAACCGGCGGCATCATCACTGCATCGATGACGTGAATCACCCCGTTCGAGGCATCGAGGTCCGTGCTGACCAGATTCGCATCGTTGACCTTGGCTGCCCCGCCGACGGCGGCAATTCGAACGCTGCCACCTTCCAACGTCTTCGCCTTCCCCGCGGCAAGCGCAGCTTCTGAGTAGACTCGGCCGGCAACAACGTGATACTTCAGAATCGAGACTAACTTCGCGTTGTTCTCAGGAAGCAGTAGCGAGCTAACCGTCCCATCGGGTAGCTTCGCAAAAGCTTCATCGGTGGGTGCAAATACAGTAAACGGACCTTGACCGGCAAGTGTTTCGACAAGACCGGCTGACCTAGCAGCGGCGATCAGTGTCGAGAATGCCTGTGCATTGCTTGCCGTGGTCGGAATGTCGTCTTTCGCAGGCAGGATCACCTGGTCGATGACATGAATTACACCGTTGCTGCAAAGGATGTCGCTTGCAACAACGCTAGCTGCGTCGACTTTTAGTCTGGCGTCGGCAAAATCAATGTTGACTCGCTGACCGTTTAGAGTTGTCGAACCGCTTAGCTTGACAACTTCCTTCGCTGGTACTGATCCCGGAATTACATGATACGTCAGAATGTCAACCAGCTTCTGCTTGTTTTCCGGCCTAAGTAGTGACTCAACCGTGCCGGCAGGAAGCAACGAAAAAGCCTCATCCGTCGGCGCCAACACGGTGAACGGTCCGTCGCCCTTTAAAGCGTCAGTCAGGCCCGCAGCACCAAGAGCGGCAGTCAGCGTTTTGAAAGAGCCTGCCTCTGTCGCAGTGTCCACAATGTTCTTTTTCACCGGTTCGGCTGATGCACCGGGTGCCATGCCGGAAGCCGCGATTGCGACTGCGAGAAACCCAGTTAGTCCCATCCGCGTAAAATTTCGATCAAGTGCGTATTTCATGGCCAGAGCATTTCTCTAGAGAATTGAGTTCGGCTCGACTTACAGCACGAGCGACATACGATTGAAGCGCCAACTCGAAATTTGACAAGTGGCGAAAGACTGGTAGCGCCGGCAGTTTTTTGAAACGCCCTCATTCAGTGCTTCCATTCGACGCTTCCACTCAACCCCGTGAGCCTGTCGATTCGGCGTCCGCCATCTCGATCAGCTTGTTGGTTGCACGCAGTTCCAGTTGGCGAACTCGCTCTTTCGAGATTCCGAGCCGGTTCGCGATCGCTTGCAGCGTCTTGATATTTCGGTGCGAACCCAACGCAAACCTAGCGCGAATGATAAATTTCTCGCGTCGATCAAGAGCATTTAGCATTCCAGCCAAGCGGCCCCTTAATTGGTGCCATCGCTTCTCACTGAACGCCGACATATGGCGTTCATCGGTCAATTCGACCTCCATGTCCTGCAGCCCGCCGATGGCTTGTTGCTGTTCCTCCTGAGTCGTCATCACGGAACGGTAAGCGTTTCGCCGGATGACAAGCGTTGCGTAAGTACTGAATCGGAAACCACGTCCGAAGTCAAACTTGTCGACAGCTCGAAACATTCCAATGATGCCGTCGCTTAGCAAATCATCGAACGAGTTCGTTTGATTCACAAACTTCTTGACGATGCTGAAAACGAGACGCAAGTTCGCTTCTACAATTTGGTCCCGGTGCCAATCAGCCAACGCAAGCAGTCGCTCCACCAGTTCCAGTCGCGCACGCGACGGACGTTGCGAGTTCAACATGCCCTGATACTTCGCTGCCTGATGACGCAGGAAGTTCATCCGACAGAACAGCTTTCGCTCCTGATCGGGCGTCAGCAACGGTGCCTCACATAGTCGACCGAGGTGAATCGGTAAATCAAAACTCGCTTTGCGAACTCTGGATACTCCCAAATCGGAATCTCGGTCCTGCAGATCGAGCGACTCAGCGAAAAGCTCATCACCGAAACCGGCCTCACTGAAGCGTTCGTTCGAGATGAACTCGATCGTTTCAGCGATTCGTTGCTTCGTCGCTCGCTTTAGTTCGGTCGAGCATAAATCCCGCCGGTCGTGCACAATTCCATTTGCCGCTGCCATCGCCGCCGATAGCTCGTCTGTCCCCATCCACTTCGGAGCCCGGGCAGGCGAACCGGACCTGCGAGTGGGTACTGTAATTCGCGTCTGATCTTTGACTGCAGTCATAATCCCATCCCACAGAGCGGACGTTTTGAACGATTGAAACGTCCATATGGTTTAACGAGTATCTCGGCCGTTAGCAACCATTAAAGCGAACATTTCTGACAAACTTTGGCCCGTTTGACCGAAAAAAACGGTGCGGATGCCGGAAAATGCCACGTTTTCAATCCGATTCGGCTTCTAACGGAGCGACCGAGATAGAAGCCAATCCGTTGAATAACGGTCAAAACCCTTGTCTTTCAACCGTGATGGGCTACCTTCATAACGGTCAAAACGTTCATCACTGAAGAGACTCCATGGCAGCCCAACAGCCTCACTTTTCGCCACGACAGTTAGCAAATGCCCTTCACGCGAGCGAATCGTCGGTAAAACGCTGGTGTGACCAGGGCGCCATCCCAACCATCCGCACCGTGGGCGGACACCGCCGGATCACGCTCGATGGCCTACAGCACTTCTTGCAGACATCGAATCAGACCCTACTGGCCCCCGAAGCTCTCGGACTCGCGAAGTTTGAAACCATCGAACCAGTTTCGGTTCCAGGGAATGCGGATCCCGACCAGCAAACCTTTCGAGACTCGCTTGCCAAGGGAGACGAAGCAGCCTGTCGCCGCGTTCTACGCAGTCGACTTGCCGCGGGAGAAGCCTTTGGCCAAACCGCAGACTACTTCATTACCGACGCCATGCACGGGTTCGGCGAGGCTTGGCAATGCAATGAACTTGATGCCTATCAAGAGCGGCGTGGCTGCGATATCTGCATCCGCTTGATCAATGAGTTGCGTTCAGAACTGCCGCGCCTCCCTGCCACCGCTCCGATTGCGATCGGCGGGACTCCTCCGAACGACCCGTATCAACTGCCGACGGCACTGATCGAACTTTCGCTTCGAGAAATCGGCTGGAATGCCACCAGTCTTGGCAGCAACCTTCCGATCGACAGTTTGCTTCAAGCCGTCCGCGACTGCAGTCCCCAAATGGTCTGGCTGAGCGTATCGGCGATCGAAGATCGGGTGAGCTTTGTCAGCCAGGAACATCGGCTAGCCGAAGGACTTGGCGATGACGTTTCGCTGTTAATCGGCGGACGTGCCCTCGACGACGACGTCCGATCAAAACTGCAGTACACCGGATTCTGCGATAGCCTGAAGAGCTTAGGGGAATTAGCGTCCATGATTCGGCTCAATACGGCGAGCAAACGCTAACGATC
>JBAUHR010000580.1:0-3068 GCA_049680385.1 Rubripirellula sp.
TCCCGTGGTGGATATCTATTCCACTGGGAGCGACGTTCTTGGTGCTCATCGCGCTGACCATCAAAATGCTTCGCGAGCGTCGAGAGAAGCACCTTTATGTATCCCAGTGGTACCTGTTTGGATCAACGATTTGGTTTCCGTTCCTGTACATCGGTGCGACGATTCTGATTCACTCACCCGCCGCGGTTGGCGTTGCGAAGGGAACCGCCAATTGGTGGTTCGCTCACAACGTACTGGGGCTCTGGCTGACCCCGATCGGGCTCGCGTCAGCTTACTATTTCATCCCCAAGGTCCTGGGGCGGCCGATTCACAGCTACTATCTTTCGATCATTGGTTTCTGGACGCTTGCGTTGTTTTATAACTGGGCCGGAACTCACCATTTGATCGGTGGTCCTTTGCCCGCATGGTTGGTGACCGTCGGCACGGTCGGCAGCATGATGATGTTTGTTCCGGTCATCACAGTAGCGGTGAATCACCACCTGACGATGGTTGGCAACTTTTCAAAGTTGCGTGTCAGTCCGACGCTTCGTTTTATCGTTTTCGGTGCGATGTCGTACACGCTGGTCAGCATCCAAGGTTCATTGACTGCGTTGCGAACGGTGAATGAAACCGGCCACTTCACTCACTACACGATTGCCCATGCTCACCTGGGGGTGTACTCGTTCTTCACGATGATCGCTTTTGGCTCGATGTACTACATCATGCCGCGGTTGGTGGAAAGAGAATGGATCAGCAGCCGTTTGATCAAGGTGCATTTTTGGTGCTGCGGTATCGGCATCGCAATGTATTGGATCGGGTTGAGTGTCGGCGGTTGGATGCAAGGAACCTGGATGAACAATCCAGACATCCCGTTCATGGACATTGTCGGTCGAATGATCCCGTACCTGTGGTCGCGTTCGATTGCAGGCACGCTGATGACGATTGGTCACTTCGCGTTCGGGATTCTGGTCTGGAAAATGCTGCGGCGTGAGGGCGAATGGTTGGTCGAGCCAACGCTATTCATCTCACGCAAGGAGGCCGCCAAAGCGGCTTCAGCGAGTTCTCTTGCCGCCACACCAACCCAAACACTGAACCAAGGGGCCGAATCATGAATCGCATACCACTCATCATGGCCGGCGTCCTTGCGACGGTCATCGCTTCTCTGTTCGGGTTGGTCCTGATTCCGGACATGCAATTTGAAAAGATGCAGCCGAAAGAAGTCATGTCGGCCGATGGGTCGACTTCCGTCTACCCGGCCGCGTTGGGTGAGTACAGCGAAGCACCGGGCAAAGAAGTCTATCGTGCGATGGGTTGTGTCTATTGTCATTCGCAGCAGGTTCGCCCAGAGGGATTCGGAGCCGATATTGATCGTGGCTGGGGGCAACGTCGGTCGGTTCCTCGTGACTACATTCTGCAAGACCCGCCGTACTTGGGCACGATGCGGACCGGCCCGGACATTGCGAATATCGGTGTGCGTCAACCGAGTGAGGAGTGGCATTTCTTGCACTTGTACGATCCGCAGATCACTTCACCGGGAAGCGTCATGCCCCCGTTTAAATTCATGTTTGAAACCACGGTTGGCGATGAACCGGATCCTCCGCTGGGGTCACCGAAGTTCAAATTGCCCGAATCGTATGCATCGGAACCAACGTGGATTGTCCCGAACAAGAAAGCGATGAATCTGGTCGCGTATTTGAAATCACTCCAGCAGCCTTTTGACGTGGAGGAAGTGCAATGACCCATCCGGAAGACCGATCCGAAGATCGTCAATTAGCGACCGATGTTGAACGAAAGTTTTCGGCGTACGAACAGCAAGACCCCGATTCACCCGACATCCAGGACATCCATCGTGCGGTGCTACGCGAGCAGTTTGAGCCTTCGGAAGGCCAGCAGCGAGTGCCGATCACTTTATTCCTTTCGTTTGTTTTTCTCGCAATGTGGGCGGGCTGGTATTTAAGCGAATATGACGGGAACTTCCAAGCGAACGTTTACGATGGACCCGATGCGTTTCGTTCGATGGACCTGTCGCAAGCAGGTGAAAAGACCGAGCGAAAGATTGATCCAGTCTTGTTGGGGAAACGCATTTACAACAACTGTATCTCGTGCCACCAGGCCAGCGGAGAGGGCGTCGCGGGGCAGTATCCGCCATTGAATCAATCGGATTGGGTCCTTGGAGACGAGCGAATCCTTGCACGGATCTTGCTGGGTGGATTGAACGGTCCGATTGAAGTGCGCGGCGCGACTTACAACGCTCAAATGCCGGCCTGGAAACAACTCAGCGATCGCGACATCGCTGCAGTGCTCACTTACATCCGCGGCGCTTGGGACAACGACGCATCGCCTGTTGATGAGTCCATCATCGCCCAGACGCGATCGGCAATCGGTAGCCGGGCATCCGCCTATACCGCGACGGAATTGCGGTCGTTGGATCTTCCGCCAGCCGATGTGTCAGCGAAGGAAGATGCGGAACAGAACGCGGACGAATCCGATGACAAATCGAACGAGTCCGCGGGGGCCGAACCTGCCGCCGAGAACGATTCCGAGGCAACACCATGAGTTGCTGCGGTGCAGACATTCAAGACGCCAACGCGTCACCGAAATCGACGTTATCACAAAAGCAAATGGCATCGCGAGCGTCGCTCGACCTTGTCCTGCTGGTGTTGGCTGGTTTCATCGCTGGGAACAGTACGGTTGCGACGTTGGTCGCCAACGTTTCTGAAATGTCGTCGCAAAGCCGTGCGTACTTTCAAACCGGACTGTTGATCTCAACGCTCATTGTTGCGGGACTGCTGGCTCCGCAACTTGGTCGCAGCGTCGCTGCCAACTTTCAGCGTCGTTCGCTATCTGTCGATGGCCTGTTCATTCTGGGCTGTAGCGGAGCGATGGGTTACTCGTTGATCACCTATTTTCGAGGAACCGGTTCAGTCTACTTTGAGGTGTTCAGCATTTTGTTGGTCATCTACTGCATCGGCAGTTGGGTGAAGCGTCGCACGCAGCAATCGGTTTGGACCAGTTTGGATGCCTGGGAACCGACAACGCACCAATGTCGAGTCATTGAGCAGGACGGGAATCTGTCGAACCGAGTGATC
>JBAUHR010000581.1:0-4404 GCA_049680385.1 Rubripirellula sp.
GGCCAGGCTCTGCACGTGCTCGTGTTGACCGAAGGGTTTGAATACGACGGCGAGCGTTACAAGTCGCTGACCGCGGTGGCTCGAGCGATCACCGGAACGCACTGTAACGGGTTCCATTTCTTCAAGCTGGGGCAGGCTAAATGAGTAGCAAGAAACCCGAAGCGAGCCAGCCTATCATTCGCTGTGCGATCTACACTCGCAAGTCGACCGACGAGCGATTGGACTTGCAATTGAACTCGCTCGACTCACAGCGAGGTGCCGCCGAAGCGTTCATCGCAAGCCAGAAATCGGAAGGTTGGGTGTGCCTGCCCAAGCTGTACGATGACGGTGGTTTCACAGGCGGCAACCTGGATCGGCCGGCGTTCAAGCAATTGATGAGCGACATCGAGGCCGGCGAGATCGACTGTGTTGTCGTTTACAAAGTTGACCGGCTCAGCCGTTCGTTGCTGGACTTTGCCAGGGCGATGGAAACATTTGATGCCAACGGCGTATCGTTCGTCTCGGTGACGCAACAGTTCAACACGACTCATTCGATGGGCCGATTGACGCTGAATATTCTACTTTCTTTCGCTCAATTTGAACGCGACATCATCGGCGAACGTATCCGCGACAAGATTGCCGCTCAGCGACAAAAGGGGCTGTGGTGTGGCGGACAACCGGTTCTCGGGTACGACGTTGATCGGTCGGAGACGAGTCCGAAGTTGGTCGTAAATGCTGACGAAGCAGCGAAGGTCCGCGAAATCTTTGACTACTACTTAAAGCTGCGTTCGTTGTTGCCGGTAGTTGAGAAACTCGAAGAACTCGGATGGGCGAACAAGACCTGGCTGACTCGCAAGGGACGCCACAAAGGCGGTCGGACGTTCGACAAGTGTTCGGTTCATTCGCTTTTAACCAACGTTTTGTACGTCGGCAGGATACGTCACAAGGAAAACGTGTACGACGGCGTTCACGAAGCGATCATCGAGCCCGATGTTTTTGAGTCCGTGCAAAAGATGCTCAAAGAACACGGTCAGGGCAGCGGCAAGCGTTTGATCAATCGACACAATGCGTTGCTGAAAGGAATGCTGTTTTGCCCAACGTGTGGATACGCGATGGCTCACAGCCCGACAAAGAAGAAGAGCAAGTTGTACCGATACTACGTTTGTCAAACTGCTATCAAGCGTGGCCACGCTCAGTGCAGTACTGGCTCCATCCCCGCACCGGCGATTGAGGCGGCTGTCGTCGAAGCTCTACGCTGCATCGTGGATGACGACGGATTGAAGCGTGAAGTTTACCGCTTGGCTAGTAGAAGAACGCCACCGTCCAAAGCCGCCAGCCGAGGAAGATCCGTACGGCAAGGTCAAAGACAAGGCCCGCGCCCGCAACGCAGCGATCGCATTGGCCGGTCGTGACATCGGTGACCTGCCGGTGATCGAAGATCCGAAGCGAAAAGCCAAGGCTGCCAGTAGTTTTCGATACTTCTGCGAAGCCTATTTTTCGCTGACGTTTCATCTGCAATGGTCGCCGGATCACTTGAAAGTGATTGAACGAATCGAAGAAGCGGTCGTTCGCGGGGGATTGTTCTCGTTGGCGATGGCGCGGGGTAGCGGCAAAAGCTCGCTCGCCGAGGTCGCGTGCATCTGGGCAGTGCTCAACGGCTACCGCGATTTCGTTTGCTTGATCGGCAGCGACGAAGGTCACGCCTGCGACATGCTAGACTCGATCAAAACGGAACTCGATGCCAATGAAGCGTTGTTGGCCGACTACCCAGAGGTCTGCTTTCCAATTCAGGCGCTGGACGGAATCTCAAACCGAGCCAACGGGCAGCTCTATCAAGGCAAACGCACGCAAATTGGATGGACGGCGAAAGAAGTTGTCCTGCCAACGATCGCCGACAGCAAAGCGAGCGGTGCGATCATCAAGGTTGCCGGCCTGACCGGACGCATTCGTGGAATGAAGTTCAAGCGGCCCGATGGACGAACGGTTCGACCTTCGTTGGTCGTGCTCGATGACCCGCAAACGGACGAGTCGGCTCGTTCGCTATCGCAATGTGCCAATCGCGAAGCGATCCTTGCCGGTGCGGTACTCGGACTCGCCGGCCCAGGCAAAAAGATTTCTGGCATCATGCCATGCACCGTCATTCGTCCCGGCGATATGGCTGACAACATTCTCGATCGCGATAAGCACCCTGAATGGAATGGTGCAAGAACGCGAATGGTGAACTCATTTCCGACGAATCAAACGCTATGGGAACGCTACGCAGAAATCCGTGCCGAAGGTTTGCGTGCTGGCGACGGCGGCGCGACCGGCACCGAGTTCTATCGGCAAAACCGCGATGCAATGGACGAAGGTGCCGACGTCGCTTGGAAAGAACGTTTCAATCACGACGAGCTGTCGGCTATCCAGCACGCGATGAACTTGAAACTTCAAGACGAAGCGGCATTCTTCGCCGAATATCAAAACGAGCCGTTGCCAGAAGAACGTGTCGACGCAGACCAGCTGACGGCCGACCAGGTAGCAGCGAAGTTCAATGGCATGCAGCGAAAGCTCGTCCCGATCGCTGCAAATCATCTTACGGCTTTCATTGACGTGCAAGGCAAATTGCTTTTCTACATCGTCGCGGCATGGGAAGACGACTTCACGGGCTACGTTGTCGACTACGGAACCTTCCCCGACCAGAATCGGCCGCATTTTACGTTGCGCGATGCAAGATTCACTTTGGCGACGGAGGGCACTGGACTCGAGGGATCACTCTACGCAGGCATGGACAACCTGACTGCTGATCTACTGGGACGTGAATGGCAACGCGATGATGGCGCGGCGATGAAGATCGAACGCTGCCTGATCGACGCGAACTGGGGACACTCCACCGACGTCGTCTATCAGTTCTGCCGGCAAAGCCTACACGCATCAATCCTTCTTCCGTCCCACGGGCGCTTTGTCGGCGCATCATCGAATCCATTCAGCGAATACAAACGCCGGCCTGGCGATCGCGTCGGGTTGAACTGGCGAGTCCCCTCGGTCCACGGTAAACGAGCAATTCGCCACGTTATCTACGACACAAACTGGTGGAAATCCTTCACCCACGCCCGTCTCGCCGTCGCCATGGGCGATCGCGGTTGCCTTTCTATCTTCGGTGATCGCCCCGACCAACACCGCATGTTCGCCGAACAAGTCACCGCCGAGTACTTCGTTCGCACCGAAGGGCGCGGCCGAACCGTCGACGAATGGAAAGCCCGTCCCGAACAACCCGACAACCACTGGCTCGACTGCCTCGTCGGCTGCGCCGTCGCTGCGTCGATGCAAGGTGCGTTGCTGTTTGGAACCGATGTCGGGCCGGTTCGCCGGCGAGAGCGGCTTAGCTTTCGAGAAATGCAACGCCGAAAGAAGAGCTAACGCTGTCGAGAGACATTCCTTGCATAGCAATCACTCCAACCGAAGAAAGAGCACGGTATGGCCGTCCATCGTCAGATCAAAATGCATCTGGCCCGAGGAGTCGCGAGTTGGTTTCGGGAGCGGATCAAGCGAGTGAAGCTTACTCATCAACTCATACTCGTTTCGGTTGACTGCCATGGCTCTTCTCAGGGCAACCGCATCAGGCCTTGGCTGGTCACTGAATTTGGAGAGTGTTTTCTTCACGTCAGCATCTCGCTTGCCCATGAACCCGGCATGGTCGCCGTCGATAAGGTTGGCCCGCGTGAGAGTCCAGTCTTTGCTCGCTAGCAATTTTCCATCGAGCGTGAGTCGGACGGGTACGCTTTGCCCATTGGCCCGCTCGGCCAAGTGACGAAACACAAGCAGGTCAATTCGATCGCCGTTCTTCGCGGCGATGCAGCCAAGGTGATCCTGTTCACTTGATTGAGAGGCTACCGCCGACAATCGAGTTCCACCCGCCATTTCCTCCAGCATGTCCATCACATGCGTAATCGGGGTCGGAAGGTCGCGCCCTTTGTTCGTGTTCCAATCCCACTGATACACTCGGCGAATGTGGTTTTGATAGGTCTTGTCGGCCATGTGTGCGAACCACGATCCTCCGAATTCCGTTCCGTCACCGATGATCCGTTCCCCACCTTCGCTCAGGATTCCGAACTCCTGAATCTCGATGGGAATGCCTGAGAATTCCGGACGGCTGTCGAGCTTGTTTCGCAGAAACTTAAAGATGTCATCAAAGTTCTTGTCGGTCCTTCCCACCGTCGTGTAGTAGGACGACCCGAAGAAATCGAGCGGAGATCCAGTCTGGCCGGAGACATGATTCGTACCGCCGGCACAGTGGTTAATGATTGCCGGAGCCCACGACTCTTGCCTGCGTGCCTTCAGCGGTGCAACGACATTCCCTGGACCGATCTCCGCGCCCGGCAACACGCCTCGAACCGCCGCGACTGTGTAGTCGTAGTGTTTCAGCCATTGCTCTTTGGTGCCCGTCCA
>JBAUHR010000582.1:0-1594 GCA_049680385.1 Rubripirellula sp.
GACGTGAGAATCGTCCAACCGTCTGCCATGAATCCGAGCGTGCTGTTCCAGACGCCGGCGAGCCCAGACAACGCACCAATGAGAACATCCCCGATCGCGTAGGCGGAGTCGGCCCACACGTCAGTGATCTATTGAGTAAAGTCCGCCCAGACGCCGTTGATGTAGGTCGAACCTTTGACCCACTGCAGTTTCAAGTACGTCCACAACACATCGGTGGCCGCAGCGATGTCACCCGCAGCGAGTGCATTGGCGATTGCACCGAATGCGGCGAGCGTGTCGGCTTTGAGTGTTTCAAATAGACCTTTGAGATACTCGACCGCCTGGCCAGCGATACCAGTCGAATAGAGAAAGTATCCACCGAGCGCGGCGACCGCTGCGACAACAATGCCAAGCGGCGTGAACAGCAATCCGACCGCTGAGACGATGACGCCGATTGCACCGCCGATGAATGAAAAGATGGTCGCGAGTCCACCAACCGCGAACGACGCAACGGCAGCGAACGAACCAAGAGCGAACAATGCCGCTCCGATCGTGAAGATCGCGATCGCACTCGCAGCGGCAATCTTGACGATTTTTTGATTCTTGTTGATCCACTCGATCACCCCTGACGCGGCGCGACTGAAGGCTTGCACCATCGTCGTGACGCTGCCCTCCAGCGATTCACCAATGGCGATCGCGACTCCCTCGATGGATGACTTCAGGATTCGGAACGCTCCGCCAAGTCCGCCTTCCATTTCCTCAGCAGTCTTGCCTGCGATGCCGCCTGCCTTTTGCAGTTCGGAATACAACTCGCGGGTATCGGCCACGCTCTTTCCGATCGAACTGGCAGCGGTGATGCCCAGCAGTCCGAACACCTCGTTCAGTTTCTCAGCCTTTTCGGCCGTTCCCATCTTCTCGGTCGCAGCGGCAACTTCGCCGAGAATGTCGACGAGTGATCGAGCGTTCCCCTTGGCGTCTTTGGTGGTGACACCGAAGGTGGTTTTGAACTTCTCGCTTTCGGCGGCACTGATCGTCAGCAAACGACGCATTGCATTGCCGGCCGATGATCCCTGGATGCCCATATTTCCGAGCGTGCCAAGGATCGCGAGCGTTTCTTCGAGGCTCATGTTGGCATCGGCGGCGACTGGGCCGGCGTACGACAAGGCTTCGCCGAGAGACTCCACCGTATTGAAAGACTTGTTCGCTGAGGCGGTCAATCCATCGGCAACCCGTGTCGCTTCGCCGGCTTCCATGCCGAATTGACGGATGGTCGCTGCCATGATGCCGGACGCTTGAGTCGCGTCAGTGCCAGTCGCGCGGGCCATGTTCATCACGGCAGCCGTCATCTTCTCGATCTGCTCCGGCTTGAAACCGGCGCGCCCGAGCTCAGTCATCAACGAGGCGACTTCACTGGCGGAGTAACTGGTGGTTGCTCCGAGTTTCTTGGCGGTATTGCGAAGCGATTCAAGCTGCGATCCGGTCGCTTGCGTGATCGCGGCGACGCCTCGCATGGCATCGTCGAAGTTGGAGAAAATAGCGACACTGCCGGCTAGCAGTTCGCAGTCATCAGTATCCGAGAGTGAGTCTTCCGCCAGCGAGTCATCGACATCGGAAT
>JBAUHR010000583.1:0-18176 GCA_049680385.1 Rubripirellula sp.
TTCAGCATCGAAGCGCCGTAGTACGGATTGCGAACCGCGTCATCGGATTGAAGCCACGACGCACCGCGACCCTCGAAGGCCATCGGACAATGAAGCTCATAAAGTGTTTCGTCAGTCGGCAGTCCGAACATCCGCTCCAGACTCAACATCTGTTCGGACAGCAACGCGAACCCGCTGCGCAAGGCGGCGAGATCATTCGCCATCTGCAATCTTGCAATGATCTCGGACAAGTCTCGCTTTTCTTTGCTCCACATTTCGACCGCTTTGGATTCGGAGACGATCGGCAGCAATGAAGCCAATCGTCGATGCAATGGTCCGACGGCTTGCTTCGCTGCATCCAGATCGTCGGCCGCGAGTGCTTCACTAAGCTGCAAGTAGGGAGCGACAAAACCACTGAGTTGCCGGGCGACTTCTGGCGGAGCGTCCATGTTCGCCATGGCTGGCATCCGCATATCGTCATGCGACATCGGCAACGGAAACTGAGCCTTCATCTGATTGACGTGCTGGCGAGTCAACGTGAATACCCGATCGGCTTCACGCATGGATTGGACCTCTCGACCTTCGGTCACGTCATTGCGAAGCAACATCGCGACCTCAAACCACTGCGGTCGCATCTGAGGACCGATCAAGTCCGTCGGCACCGCCTCGACAGCTTTACCCAGTTCGTCGTAGCCGGCACGAATCTCTGCGAGGTTTGCCGCCTCGACCCTTTCCTGAATCGTTTTGTATTGCTCAAAAATGCCTTGCATCGCATCATGTACCGCTGGCACCAACTCCATCGGACTCGCGTCCATCGTTACGCCTTCGTCTGCCTTCGGCATTTCCATGCCGCCGTGATTGTGTCCACCGCCGCCGCCACCTTGTGGCGTCATCATCGAAGGCTTCGCTGAAATCTGTAACGCACTGTCGAGCTTGAAGTTGCCGTTGGTTACCACCAAGTCGCCTTCCTTGAGTCCGGACTTCACCAAATAGAAGTCTCCAGCTCGCGGACCGATTACAATCTCGCGACCCTCGTAAGTCGGCTTGTCAGCGTCGGGAACTTGAACGTAGACGATCGCTCGCGTTCCCGTCAGCAACACCGCCTTCACCGGCACGATCAACGGCTTCGCGGCACTCGTCGGCTCCGCCGTCACGTAGCCGAGCGACTCAGCTCGCACCAACGGCATACCGCAAATGTCACAATCGCCTGGCTGGTCTTTAATGATTTCCGGGTGCATCGGGCTGATCCACTTTCCCGCCAGCGAAGCGTTGAGCACTCGACCGCCCGCCGCGATGTTGCTCTGCACGACCGCTCGCACGAACATTTCGGGTTTCAAGCGACCATCCTCGTTCGGCACGTTGACTCGCACCTTCACCGTCCGCGTGTCCTCGTTTAGCACTGGATCAATGAACGCGATTCGGCCACGGAACACTTCGCCTGGATACGCTTCCGTCGTGAACTCGACATCTTGCCCGTAACGCAACCACGCCAAGTCTGATTCGTAAGCGTCCATCTGAACCCATAAGACCTTTAAGTCCGCGACGGTGTAGATACGGTCGCCCGTTTGAACGCGATCGCCTTCTTGCTTATTCTTCGCAACCACCACGCCGCCAGCGGGCGAGTAAATCGTGACCGTTTCGGAAGACTTGCCGCGTTGTTCAATGGTTTGAATCTGCTCCGTCGTCAGGCCGAGCAAACGCAGCTTCTCACGCGCAGACTCGGCAAGATCGAGCGGTTCGATGAATCTCGACGTACTCAGCGGCCGATCACGCTTGGTCACCGCCAGCAGTTCTTCTTGAGCTGTGTAGAGTGACTCGCTGTAGATTTGCACCATGTGATCGCCCTTGTTGACTTCGACGCCAGTGAAGTCGACGAACATGCGTTCCAAGCGACCAGGCACCCAAGCGGTGATGTGTGCGAGGCGAGTTTCGTCGTAGTCGACCTTGCCAACCATGCGAACCTCGGCCGTCACGTATTGCCGGCGAACGGGACTGACCTGCACGTTCATCAAGCTCTTGATTTCAGAACTGATCGAAACCGTGCGAACTCCATCGGCCGATTCTCTGACCGGGACCAAGTCCATCCCGCAGATCGGACACGCCCCTGGACCGTCGCGACGAATTTGAGGGTGCATCGAACACGTCCAAATCGAAGGTTTGGATTGAACCTCTCCAGTAGCGGGAGTCGCAGAGACTTTCGACTCGCCTGATTCCCCGCCACCAAACCACGTGGCAACGAACACACCTAGCAGCACAAACGCTACCGCTTGTGCAATCCAGAGTTTTCCGCGGTGTCGTTTGATCAGTTCGTTCATGAGATTTTTCTAAGACTTATCCAACCAATTCACTAGCGTCGTCACTTCCTCTTGGTCGCGAACGCCGACGGCGGTCACACTTCGTGTGCCTTGCTTCCAGGTCGCCGCGATGCTGTAATCAAGATCGACGAGGCAGCAATCCTTGTCGCCGCACATCGCCATGGTGGAGGGACGATCGCCGAACCAAGCGGCTTCTTCGTCATCATGTTCAAACAGAACCAAGGTCGAACCGTCGCGACGTTTGCAGACCGCCTTCACGCAAGTGCAACAAGGCATCTTCAAGACGCTGGTCGACGCGAGCGAATAGCCCTCTGGCAATCCTCCCGAGATGATCGGACGGTAACCGACCAACTTCACGGCACCATCCGAATCGACCGTTTCGCCGTCGTACTTCGACAGCAGCATCTGTTCCGCCGCGTCAGGATCGCTAGGCAATTTCTGTAAATAGTCATTCATCACGCCTGCGAACTCGACCATGTGCTCCGCCGACATCGCTTCTTCGCCGTCATGCGAGTGCATTGCCATCGCTCCCCCACTCCCCATCTCCTTCACTCCCCCTCTTTCTTCGCCATACCACAGCCCCGCACCCAGCAGCACCAAAACCGAAGCCGCCATCGACACCAAGCCCGCTCCGTAAGGTGACTCGCGAATCCAGGTCGTAAACCGTCGCGATAGCGTGACCGGCTGGGCTGGTGCCGGAAGCTCACGTTCAATTCGTTGCCACAAGTCCGACGGCTTGGCCGGCACGGGTGACTGGTCAAAAGCCGACCCGAGTGACTTGAACGATGCCAGTTCCGCCGCGCATGCGGAACAGTATCCGACGTGCTTCGCGATCGCTTCGTTCTGCGCAGCCGACAATTCACCGTCGTGGTAGGCCGACAGATGACGCTGCACCGTTTGGCAATCGTTCGTTGACATGACCCGCTCGCTCTTCAGGGGGACGTTTCGTGTTCAGGGTTTTGGATGCTCGACCATCCCGTTTCTTCACGGCTACAGCAGAAAAAGATAATTCTTTCGGCAAGTCGTGAAGAAAGCCACGCCTCACGCATCCAAACGCACATTCCACCAAACATCCGCCCTCGAATCTCTGCAAAGGCAAATCAAATGCGTTTGACAAAATTGCTTCCCGTCCTGCTCGGCGGTCTGCTCGTTTTGGGGCTCTACGGCTGCAATACGCCCGAGACCGATCCCGTCACTCTGCCGACGACCCCAGCCAGCGAAACAGCCGACGACCATTCGGATCATGACCACGATTCCCACGACCACGGCTAACACGCCGACCATGACCACGCCGCCATGGATGCCGATTCACCAATGGCCAAGATGATGCCCGGTCTGAAAGAGCTGTCTGCGGAAGACTACAAGTCCGCGATGGCCCAACACATGTGCCCCGTCAGCGACGAGATGCTGGGCACGATGGGAGCTCCCGAGAAGGTCGATGTGAACGGCAAGTCTGTGTGGATTTGCTGCGACGGCTGCAAAGAGAAACTGCTCGCCGACCCGGACAAGTACCTAGCAAAACTGAAGTAACCCGAACGAGTAAAGCCTTACCAACGAAAGCCCCCATGGCAGCGACCGAGTTCCTGAAACGGATTTTCTCCACGAGACCGACAACGACGATGCAAAGTGTCCTGAGCGTCATCGACGATTACACGTTCGATAGACGCTACGAGCTTGATACCCGAACCGAGGTCGCGATCAACGACCTGGACATCAGCGAAGAAGACAAACAGCACGCTGACAAATACAAGCCAACGCGCGCGCGATACTTTCGCAAGATCATGGACAGGGTCGACCTGCCCGGCGAAGGCGTGTTCGTCGACGTTGGTTGCGGAAAAGGTCGAGTCTTGTTGCTCGCGGCGGAACACGGGTTCGATCAAGTCCTCGGCTTGGAAATCTCGCCCGCTTTGTGCCGGATCGCAGAGCGAAACGTCGAGGCGTTCGGCAAGGTCTGCCCCAACGCCGATTCGATCAAAGTCATCTGCACCAATATTCTCGACTATCAGATGGCCGGGAACGAAACCGTCTTCTTTCTGTACTCACCGTTCGACTACCCCGTGACCGAACGTTTCCTCGAAATGATCCGGGCGTCGCTAAAAGAACATCCGCGAGACCTCTGTTTGATCATCGACGAATTCCGGTTCCCAGAGTTGTTGACCGACGACGAGTACTTCGAGCAATCCCTGATTTACGAGTACGGATCGGCTGTCTTCCACCTGTACCACCACACCAGCTAACCCACGACGGATCGCCTTTCTCTCAATTCCCTCCTCAACGGAACATTCCATGAGACGTCAATTCTTCGCAACCGTATGCACTGCCGCTCTGTTGGCAGCACCCCAGTTCGTGTCTGCCCAAGATGCGGCCGCACCGCACGACCACGCCGGGCACGACCATGCAGCTCACCAGCACGCCGGCCATGCCGCCGACGCGACCACTGGCCCACACGGTGGCACCGTGCAAACGGTTGGCGAGCGTCGTGTTGAAACCGTGATCGCGGACAAAGGCATCATGTTCATGATCCTTGGCAAGAACGACCAACCGATCGCACCGCCAGATGCGACTGGCACCTTAAAACTGCGTGTTGGCGAAAGCGACAAGGAATACAGCTACGAACTCAAGACGCTGAAGAACCTCGCTATCGGAGTCGGCGTGGATCTATCCAAGGTCGCCGATCAGCCGTTGCACATGAACGTTCAGATCACGAACGTCGGCAGCGAACCGCTGGTCTTCCACGCGATGGGAAAACGCTCCAGCGGAAAACTATCCGATGAACTGCTCATCAGCCTTCAAGCCACGTGCCCCGTTAGCGGCCAACCGCTCGGTTCAATGGGCAAGCCACCCAAGATCACGATCGGCGACAAGTCGCTGTTCGTCTGCTGTGCCGGCTGCACCAAGAAAGTCGAAGCATCGCCCGAGCAGTATTTAACCAAGTATTACACCGCCAAAGGTGAACAGGTCCGCGAAGGCGTCTTCCAGTCGACACTCGCTGACGCCAACGCGATCGCTATCCAGAAAACGTGCCCCGTGATGGACGAACCACTCGGTGGCATGGGCGTCCCCGGCAAAGTGAACGTCAACGGAAAAGCCGTCTACATCTGCTGCCCCGGCTGCGCCAAAAAGCTAGCCGCCGAGCCAGACAAATACCTCGCTGCCTTAAAAGCCAAAGGCATCACACCGCCAGCGTTCTAGCAGCGGCACCATTCTTGGTTTCTCTAAACCGCATTACCCAGTGCTCTCGGCCAGTCTCGCAAGAGACCGGCTCTTCTTAGGGGGCAGCAAAAACCGTCATTTCAAAAACCCAGCGTTTTGCAGGGGCAAACCCTTTTCACGTCGGAACCGTCTGGGCGATTAAGACATTCCTTAACCCGGACCAGCAGAGAAACGAAGAAACAAAGAAATCCGGCCCAGAGAGGCCAAATCACCGCCGATCCCATAACCCAAGTCATGACGCGGCCAGAGAAACGAAGACCTCGGCCGGGCGTCGGTGAATTCGCAAACACCGCGAAATACGGCGTAGAAACGAAAAAAGGCCGACATGGGAGCCATGTCGACCTTTTGTTCACATCAGGGTCGGAAACGACTTTGATCGTTCCGAGAAGTTGTGGGCGTCGGACTCGAACCGACGACTGCGATGTTAAGTGACTCAATGACTATCTGTCACTTTGGGCGGATCATCAACGCGACAGTAGCCGCCTGCAGCGTTTTCGCTCACACAGCACGTTTGTCGTGCACTTGAACGGGCGACTGAACGCGTCCTTGCGAAGCCGCGGCGGGCAACAGTAGCAGGGGTTGTAGCGACCGCGGGGTAGCCTGAACGTCCGGTAATCCCAACTATGTAGCGAAGGGCTGCGGGTTGTGCGCATTGAATTGATTGGTCGGCGAGGGCGAATCTCAGGACAGAAGGCTCGATCAATCTGGCAGCAGTCGAAACTCGGTCATCCAGCCGTCTTTCTCAGGCGTCAGCTGAATTGGATCACTGCTGATTCCAAAGAACTCTTTGAGGCACGCGTTCAGTAATTCCTTCTGCTTCTGATTGCTTCGGCTTGCACCTCTATCCGCCCAACGCAGGGTGCCACGTGCTTCGGCAAAAGTCCTCAGCAGTTCCCATTGCTTTGTGGGCTTCTTGGTTCGCTTGTTGACCATGCCCATATCGGAAAACAAAAATCGTTTGCGTTGGTCGCCGACTCCGATGGAAACAGTCTCCCCATCAGCGAATCGAATTTCGATCGCAGACCAAGTTACGCCCTCCAACTGATCAAAGCCATGTGCGGCTTTGGCCGGCTCCGCTGCGGCGTGGGTTTCGGGTGGCGAAGTTTCTGAGCCTGATTGATGCTCATCTTTATCCTCAAGAACGTTCCGTTGTGCTTCCTTCATTCGCTTATTGTAGGCTTCGGCTTGTTCAATCGCCCCGTTGATTGAAGGACGAAACATCTCAAGAAAGATCCAGGCTGGTGTTCCTTCCTCTGGTTCGTAGCAGCCTTTCTCTAACGCGTACTTCTGCACCGTCGCCAAAAACTCCTCCGCTGCGGGTGCGATCATCTCGCTCCATTCCAAGTCACCGATCGTGGCAGGGTAAAGGTCAGGGAGGATCGGTTCAAAAGAGACGGGGAAGTCATGAAGCTGTTCGTTCTTTGACAGTAGGTTGCTGATTGTTCGAATCGTCCAGAAATAGGAATGGTTCAATTGCAGGTCGAGGTAAGTGAACCAACCCGCCATCGAAACGGTGGACTCAAGCATCTTGTAGTATGCCTGCGCCAGCAGCAGCAGGAACATGACTCCAGAGTTACGCTGGTCTTCAGCAGACATCTCCGGAATAGACTCTGGATCAAGCGATTCTTCTTCCCCGTCCTTGACGGTTTCGGTTGCCGTTTCGTCGTTGTCCTGTTCTGTCGCTCGTTCGATATCTGGTGTTACGCCGACACGCATTGATCGCAATGACTCAAGCGTTTCATCCAAACGTGGCAAGTAGGTCCATGAAACAAGCTTCGACGCATACCATTTAGTGCAATTCTTGTCGCGGAGTACGGACGAAACTTGGGCGATTGCTGATGCAAACACAGAATTCACGTCGGTCGTGTGAAGATGGCGACAAGCCTCCAAGACTTCGTCAGCTGATTCCTCCAGGTGAGCGCACGCAACTTCGTCAATCTCCCAGTAGGGAGCGGAACTACCTTCAATCTCGACAATCGTTCCGTCCGGTAGCATGTGCCGCGGCAAGTCTTCCTCGCTGCCAAACTTCGCGATGGCGGCCTGTGCGTAGATTTCCAGGGACCGTTTGTACGTGAACAAGAATTCTCCATCGGCGTCGATCTTGTCCGGCGGAATCTTTGGGAGATAGTGATCTTGAATACGGAGAGAGCGTTCATCGCCTGCGAGCGGATTGCCTTGGCCCGGAACAGCAAAATAGAGAAACATCAGCCGGTGCTTTTGAAGCAATCGGTAGACGGCGTCGAGCGGATGATCGGGTGTCGTCGCCGCGGGCTTTCTATTTTCTTCCGACGCTGCACGCCGATCATTTACGCGTTGCTGGAGAAGTGCGGAGTACCATCGCCCCGCCCGTCTGCCCAATTCCGAACGAAGCAACAAATCTTGTGAGGGGCTTACTTCATAGACACCAGGATCTGGATCGTCGTACATACATAGCTCTGCCAATATCTCGTCGAGGCGAATGCTGTCTCGAAGCCGATTAGGTCCGATCGCTTCAAACCCAAATACCTCGTCGCTGTCATCCCCAAACTCTTCTTGAAGCATGGCGACCAAATCCGCGGCGGCTGATTCCTCGGCGACGTCAAAGAAAACGTTCGCAGCCTTAACTGGTCCTTCACCGACAAACAGGTAGTAACGAGTCTGCTCGTCGTTGCTCTAATGACTCATTTCCGTCGGAAACTCATTCTATGACGTGGCTGGCCAATCACCTTCGCCGCATGTTGACCTGAAAGTGCTTGTAGCTTACGCTTTGTCCGCCTGCACAACAATCAGGGTCGCACTGAAACCAATCGATAGCGAGCAGATCAATGCAGTTTGGAGAGCGTGTGAAGCACTTGCGGTTACGGCATGACTTCACGCAGCAATACCTAGCCGACCGAATGAAAGTGAGTGTTTCCTACATCAGCAAGGTAGAGAACGGCAAGCTTCACTTCGGTGACTATCCATCGGAAAAATTTATCCACAAACTCGCGAGCGAGTTGAAGGCCGACGAAGACGAATTGTTGCTGCTGGCCGACAAGGTTCCGGCGTCGATTCGCAGACGCATTCAGCAACGGCCGGAGTTATTTCGGAAGCTCGCTGCAATGGACAAGCGATCGCTCGACGCGATTGAATCCGCTGTCGACGCGACCGTTTGATCAAGAGCAACGTATCCCATTAAACCGAGGCCAGGCAAACTTTGATCGGCTGCAAGTTTCGCGGTCATCGTTGACGCAGCACCTCCAGAGGACCGGACAATTACCAATCGCCCCTACTACATCGACGCGACGAGATTGCTTTTCGTGCTGACATCTGGCAGCGAACCTCCGCGAATCAAGACCAAAGGGGAGATTGCGGTATTCGCTGGCGAAACCAAACTGAACGCCTGGGACTTTTGGATGCGATACCCAGACTATCTTGCCGATGAATTAATCGAGCGGCACGACAAGACGAGTGACGATGCCATGTTGGCCATGGCTGAGCAGATCTTCATCGACGGTGAGCCGGATCAACGACGTTTGGCGATGATTCGATATCGCTATGGAGCGTATGAGAAACACGATGACGCGTTAGCAATCCTCGTTTCCGCTGGCCTGATCGGGATTGGCGGTCGGAAGGACGTTGATCGTGTCATTGAGACAGACTTTTTGATCCACCAAGAGGCATTTGACTTGTGCGTTCAAATCGTCAAAGACGAACCCATTCTGACTTGGTTTCGGGATCGAGCCAATCTGGTCTCTATGATCGCAGATGGACGCGGCGGATCAGCGTTGAAGAAGCGGCAATATGAACGTGTTGACTATGCAAAAACGTTGCTAGGCGGAGAAATCCCCTCTATCGAAGCGGACGTCAAGAAACGCTTGGAATCGCGGTTAAAGCGTCCCGTTGGGAGCACGGCAGCATGAGCCGCAAATCAGCCATTCAAGACTGGATCTCAGAAATTGCTGACAAGGCGAATCTCGAAGTCAGCGAGATCGAAACCGTGCTTGCCCGCTACCGCATCGAACCCATGCCAATCGCATCGGCACCGAAGCACCTTTCTCTAGATCGCTTGCGGTTTACCGGTACAAAGAACATTGGCGAGAAAGAGTTCCCGATTGACTTCAATTGGGATGGACTCGGTCCTGGACTCTGGGGAATCCTGTCTGGCGAAAACTTTCGAGGCAAGTCAACGGTCATCCAAGTGATCCGAGGTTGCCTGCGCGGCAGCTTGTCGCAGACAGTTCAAGCCGATGTGCATGGATGGTTACGAACCGTTGAACTCGATTTCCAAATCGACGAACAGGACTATCAACTTCGAGTTGAGCTAGGCGAATCGGTCTCAGGAACTCTAACACGCATCTACGAATCGGGGCGTTCGCGAAAATTTCATAGTTTCAACGACGACGAAGAATTTGAGACGGCAATGTCGAACTTCTTCATGAAGCAATTAGGGTTCGATAAGTTCGCTGTTCATCGGACACAGAACGCAAGTTCGACCACGACGTTGCACGGCTGGCCTGCGATGTGTTCAGCAATGTTCATCGGCACCAAGTACGAAACCATCATTGGCGAGTTGTCACCGAGTAGTGGCGTTCCGGTCCGCCTGCTGCAGTTATTCCTCGGGATTCCGTGGGTAACGACGCTCGCTGCGGCAAGTGCGGCACTCAAAGAAGAGCAGCGTAAGCAGTCAGCAAGTGACCAAATGCACAACGACGCCAAGGATGTAACTGAGCGTCGGTTGAGTGAACTTCGAGAGGAGTTGGCAGACAAAGAATCTCGGCTGGCAAAGACCGCCATCACGCCGTCGTTACAGGCTGACATGAAAGCTTGCAGTGAGGCCCTTCAAGAAGCAGCAAATCACGAAATCGCAGTTCGCCGTCAGCTTCGGCAGGCGGTGAGTGATCTCGAGGACACTGAATCCGCCGTCAGCGAAGATCGCAAATCCCTCCGCCAGCACGAGGAGGAAAGTTCATCGCAAACGGTGTTTCGCGCCCTCGACCCTAGGAACTGCCCGCGTTGCGAGACCGTGATTTCGACTGAACGGAAACGCCAGGAGCAATCAAAGAACTCTTGCGCTGTCTGTGGCAAACAGGTTCATTCGGATATCGACGAAGCGGAGGTGAAGGAGAAGCTGACGAAACAGCTCAAAGCATCCAAGAAGGGACAAAAGGCAGCAAAGAAGCGATTGAAGGACCTGAACACCGAGCTCGCTGAAATTGAGAAGGCGATTGAATCAGCTACGAAGAGGCAGTCGACGCTTGCGAAGCGACTGGCCCGGCCGAGCAAACGTGGGCAGTTGCTGACGGACGTGGCTGAACTGAATGCAAGAGTTGACGAACTTTCAATGACCGTCCCTGAAGCGTCGACGGTCCCGACCGATGCCGGAGTCTTGAAGATCATTGAGGATAAGACTCGTTCTCGAATGAAGGAGCATCAAACCAAACTGCTCGAATTGATCTCGATTCGTATCTGCGAGTATGCCCAACGATTCGGCATGACCCAACTTGATAGCGTGGCGTTGAATGGCGGTTTGAATTTGTCAGTCATAAAGAGCGGTTCACCGACGTCCTACAGCAAACTGACCGATGGCGAACGCCTGCGGCTCAAGGTGGCAACGCTGCTGGCCATGATCGCGGTAGGCGAAGAGGAGAACGTCGGTCGCTATCCAGGGTTGTTGGTGATCGACTCGCCGGGAGCACAAGAGGTTGTCTCGAAGGACTTGGAGCAGATCATCTCGGGTCTCGCTGAAATTGCCGAGGAGATTGATCATCTTCAGGTCTTCATCGGATCAAGATCTTCTTCAGTGATTCGCAAACACATTCCAGATAAGCAACGCGTTCAAGCACTAGGGAGCAACTATCTCTGGTAGTCGGGAGCGTGCCATGAACGAAATCGAACAACTCATCGCTGGTGATTTGGAAATTGGTCGACGGCCGACGCTCAATTCGATCGGAGGTTTTCAGCGGATCTTTGACGCTCGCGACGGCCTCGCAGAATCAAGATTCGTCCCGGAGATCTTCGATTCGCTTGCTGTTGAAGTTGACGGCATGTGGCCACAGGATTGGCAGCACTTCGCGATGGCAATTATGCAGAATGCGACGCACGGGCCGACAATCCAGCAATGCATTGATATTCTCGACGCCCAATCTGGTGTCGTCACCGATTTTGCCGACAAATTGTTTGCTATCTACGCCGACCGCGCCGCCGATACCGCGTTAGATGGCTTGGCCCGCACTGCTTTGCTCGATGGCTGCGTTCGCCTGACGATCAGCATTCCAGCCAACCGTTTTCGATTGATCGACGTTCTGACACGATTCGACGCGTCGTCCCTCGATTTTCTCGCCAAACGATTTGTGAAGATCGTCGGTGTCTGCAACTGCCATTGGGCGTGCGACGAACTTCATGGGATTTTAGTTGAGCATCTCTCCCATGAAAGCTGTGTCGAGGAGGCCAACCTCGAGTTGGGAATGCATCATTTTGGTCGGATGCTTCGCTCCGATACGGGCGTTGATCCTTCGGCCGAAGCACGGCAGGAACTTGAGCAAGCCGAGAGGTACTTTCTTGCCGCCAGCAAATACGCATCGGTTCAGTCCGAGGCGACGCTCTATCAACTCGCGTGCAGAACGCTTCGGGATTTCCACGAGGGAGAGTTGTCCAACTCCGCGACGCTCATCGTCGAAAAAATGGACGTCGCTTTATCCGCGTTGCACGCCTATCATCGAACCTCAGCTAATCCTCTCTGGCTTGGTTCACGTACAACCGAAGTCATCCTATGGAAAGAATTCGGCCGAACGCTTCAAGAAGTTGACGCTGAAATAGAGCGGGACGGTTGGTACGACGCGAGGGGGGTGATCGAAGCAGCGGTTGCACCGGTTTTCGACGCCAGTCGATGTCTGTTGAAACGAGATGAGGTGGGCGGCGTCGAGGCGCTCGTGCAACCGCGTCTGATTGGAAATCTCGCTGCTAGGCCATCACACGTGGCCAACCTCCACGAATGGCTGCGTCGGAACAAAGATTCACCGATCGCCGGTGAGGTGTCGAATCTTGTGGCTCGCGTTGAAGGCGAAATGCATGCGGGGAGCACATCGACGACAACTCTCAGGCGAACAGAACGCGAGAAAATTGGCACCGCACTCATAGACCTTTCTTCGTCTTTCAAAACGCAAAAGCTAGTTTTGGGAATCGTCCAAAACGCGATGTCACTTCACCTCAGAAACTTGAACGAAGTGCAATGCAATGTCCTCGTTCGATGCGTCGAGGCGGTGAAAGACCATCCCGACTATCAATCAGCGGACGTGAGAACGCTTTTTGACACGACTTTGCTTTGGCTAATTCGGTTTGTTGACAGCCGGTTAAACGTGACAAAAGGGGATGCGCCGGAGGTTGAATATCTTTTCCAAAACAGTGGTGGCGTGCGAGCTAAGGAGCACAAATTACAAGACGACTTCATGACGTTATTCCGACCGTTTGCTGTTGGGGCAAAGATTGAAGTCACGAACGTTGGTGGTGGGCGCGCCGATGTCTTCCTTCATTTTAACGCAGAGCAAATGGTGGTCGAAGTCAAACGCGAGAACCGAAAATGCACATTCGACGATCTCACGAAAAAATACTCGGCCCAGACCTTCCAGTACCAGAGCACATCGGCACGTCTAGGATTCATGCTAGTTCTCGACCAAACCAACCGTGGCGGTCAAACGCTCCACCTAGCCGACGCGATCCGCCCTATGCAGTTGACACCAAAGGACGAATCCGAGCCTCGGCACGTGATTGTCTGCCTCGTTTCTGGAGACCGTCTGACACCGAGCGAACTGTCGAAGCCCAAAAAAAGGGCGACCAAACGGAAGAGAAAGTAAGCGTTCGTCGGCGTTCCGCGTCAAAGTCTGCATGGCTAAAGTCGCGCTCGAAGCAAAGTGGGACTGAATTGCTTCCAAAGACCCGCCCATCAATCGTTCTTGCCTGACGACAATGGGGCTATTTTTCGATGAACGGAACCGGGGCTGGTATTTTGAATCCGTCCAAAGTGGCATGCAGCATTGCCAGCCTTTCGTCTTCCAAGGGCGAGTAGATCGACTGGTGACAATTCGCAAGAATGATCTTATTGAGTTCATCAATTCTTAGCTGGCTTTTCAGCTTGCGGTCCCTGCCACCATCGTTAGATCCGATGAGCATCGTTCGGTTCGACACCGGGAAATAGAACTCCGAATCAGTTTCCCTGAGCGGAACGATGCGATCGTCGATCAGTTTTCCACGCCGGCGCACAGCGAAAGGCGTATCGCTTGTGATGAAATAGCCATGGGAAGATGCCACGATTCGTTCGGTCCTCCAATCCATGTTAAAAACATAGTCGCGGACGGGCTTGGACACATTGCCCATGAAATGCCGAACGAAGAACTGCCCCTCTCCAAACTTGGCGGTTCCATCGCGAATTGACTGGCGATACTCCGCGATTTCCGCTTCAGAGTAATCGTCGATGATCTCAGGCAGCGATTCATCGAGCAGTCTTTCTTGGACTGTTGCAGTTCTCAGCATCGATTCCGCCGTATCGGCAACTTCCTTCATCTTGTTGGTTCGGTAGTGTTGGACCGCAATGAAGTTGGCAATTATTAGACGCTCTTGACCCTGCAGGCCCGACGGACCGAGCTCATCCAAGCGTTTCAAGGCCGCGTCTGCCATGGACTCAAGTTTTGACAATGATTCCTCAACTACGTAGCTACGCGTTCCATCCTGCTCGTTATAGGTATACGCGTGCTTTCGGACTGAAGCGTTTGCAGCCGAGACTCCGAACCACCTGGCCTCCTCCGGGCGGAATTCAAAGAGCCGATCCTCGACTAATGGAAACCTCTTTAGGTAAACCTTCGGGACCGTATGCTGTCGTATGGGTTGATTGACCAAAATCTATCTTTTGACTAATAAGCAACGATGCGGACGTAACGATTCGACTCATTCCCGACAGATTTCGCTCGGGAAAGGTTCAGTGTGACCTCCATCGAAAATTGACTACTTATGCGTTGAACCGGTCCATTCCTTGTTCCGCTCAAGTTGCGCATGCTCGAAACCTTTTTCACTTGAGCATGATACGCGGGCAACGCTAAGCCACCTGACGGTACGAGAGCAAATGTCCGCCAAGCTCTGAGTCGCAGACAATTCTGTCTTTGCTGAACTTAGTTGGCAACGTGACCGCCTCGTCGCGGATCGGTGGCAGGTGATCGCGAGACGAGTGGCCGCGTCGCTTGTTGTACCAACTTTCTGTGGTCCGTAGGATTCCGTCGAGATGTGCGTTCGTCACAATGCAGAAAGCATTGAGCACCTCGTGTTTGATCGTTTGAATCACCCGTTCGACGTGGGCCTGCAAGTTTGGTGAACGGATTGGTGTCAGCTTGGCTTTGCAATCCGATGACCAAAACACCTCGTCGAACGAGTCGACGTATTTGCGGTCGCGGTCCCGCATCAGGATCTCACACTTCAGTTCGTTGTCGTCGATGTGCATCAGAAAGTTGCGACCTTGCTGCGTTGTCCAATCGCCAGTTGGCTTCTCCGTACACGGCGAGATCCAAATCTGCCGCGTTCCGATTTGAATGAAAACCATGAAGTAAACGTCAACCAATTCTTTGAGCGTCCACTTCTTCTTGCACGCGAAATCGCATTGCCACAACGTGTCAGCGTGGCGTTTGAGAAACTTGTGCCAAGTGTCTGGGTGGTCGCCCGGCGTTGGTGCGAATCCGGCATCGACGATTACGTTCTTGACCGTTTGTCGAGAAACGTGAACGCCCATCCGCCGCAGCTCTTGCAGGATTTTCGTGTACCCGAACCCGGTCTCTTTGCGGATCCGAAGGATCGTATCGTGAACGTCTTCCTCGATTTTCGGCCGCCCCGCTCCCTTCTTCGCGGACTTCTGTGCTGGCACCGGCGTGTTGTCCTCCATCTTCCGAACCCAGCGTCGAAACGTGGAATACGACACGATCGTTATCAGGTCTTTGATCTTGCCACCAAGCTTTTTGCCGTGTTTGACCAGCGTGTTTCTTTCATGATTGTCCAACGTGATGCGGCTGGGTAACTTGGACCGAAGGATCTCGTTCTCCGCTTTCAGGTAACGAATCTGCTGGGCCAATTCCTGCCGCGTCAGCGACGCCAAGAGTGTCAAAAGCGGGTGAACAATGTTCGCCATCGTGCGAGCAAAAGCCTTGCAAATCTGGGGACAATCGGAGTGGCAGAGTATTTGTACCCCGCCGAAGCGATGAGCCTACGCCGGGATCCGATTATCGCAATTCACTGACGACGCATCGGCGACCAACGCGACCGAACTAGCGCGTTCCACACCGGCATCCTGAGAACAATCCGAACCGTTTCTCAGCCGCTCGACACCACGGCAGCCCAGTCGTCGATGCCGCCATGACTGCGTTGGCGACCGCTCAGGTTCACACACGACCACCCTCGCGATCGAGTGTGACATGCGAATCAGAGAACTTTTAAGCGTGCCAAAGTTAGAACCTGTCACACACGATCGGCGTGAGGCCGAACGGGACGGGTAACATGCAAACCCAAGCTATCTCTGAACTTGACAAACAGAGGAGTTTTGGGTTTAGTAACGAATAGGGTCGTGTACGGGGAGCCTTCGTGGACAGTAGCGAAATGCTGCTGCCCACCACTTAACGCCAAAGGCCGATGCACCCGCATCGGCCTTTTTGCGTTTCGCCCCGCGTTTTGCGGGGTTTCGGCTCGCAGCGTGTTTTTTTGCCCGCGTCTTGGACGGTCAGGCCACCGTGCCTAACCATTCTTTTCCCGCCGTCTGGCCCGGACAGGACGACCGAAACTCTCGAAGTCTCTGGGTTAACATGGGCAGCCCAGTTAACGAAAATCGGCCGTCAGAGAGAGAGTTCGAGAGTCCCCGAGATAGCTATGAATCAACCCCAGCCCAACAACCCGCTGCATGGCGTCACGCTCAAGGCGATGCTGGAATACCTGGTCGCGGAGTACGGCTGGGAGCGGTTGGGGGAACGGATCAACATCCATTGCTTCAACTACGAACCGACCATCAACAGCAGCCTGAAATTCCTTCGTACGACAGACTGGGCGCGGGCGAAGGTTGAGCGGTTGTACCTGGACTCGATCAGCTTCGATGAGCGGAAGGGCAAGAACGCCCCAACCGAAGAAGCCCCCGACGTGGGTAGCGTTTGGGATCGAGCCCGTCGCAGCGAATGACGTATCCCGGCGGCTTTAATCAAGTTTCGTTTATCCGTTGGATGAGACCAGCAACGACAGCCTTTGGTTGTCGGTATGAGACGATTCTTACATCCAGTCCATGCGACTTCGTCTTCAAGAACGCTCTTTCGATTGCGCCCAAAATCCAAGCGTCATCGTTGCCAAACACGCCGCCGCCGAGCAGTGTGAGGTGAACGATGTTGACGCCGGTGCGTGACGCGTTGATGACGGCCGCCAGTAGTGTTGCTTCGTAGGCGGCGTCGAGGATTAGCTTCGCAAAGTCCGTCCAAAGTTCGACTCGCTGGCGACCGTAGGCGACCGGCAACGCTGAGCAGTACGCTTGGCTGACGCGATGTTCGGAATGTGGCAGCGTCACGTCGGCTTGCCATTGAAGGCCGATTCGCAACTCGCCGCGACGTTCGTCCCGTTCCGATTCGCTTGCCGATTGCAGACGATCCGTGATGCGGCGAAGGCCGTCATCGGACGGGAAAAGGTAACCGTTTTGCATCTGCCAAAGTTGGCCGTTTTGGTTGCCGAGTTCTTGTCCGAGGTCGGCGGAGCAGTCGATTTGATGGTCAGCAGATTGGCCGATGCGGTCGCTGACCGGTGCAAAGTAGTTGCGATAGATCGTCCCGGCTCCGCACGCGATCGCGCACGCCGGGCCTTGCGTTGGGTCGTTCTCATAGATGCCGACGCCACGTTCGGGTGTGACCGTTGGCCCGGTCATTTCCAACAGGTTGAATTGTGACGCGACTTGGAACAAAGCGTTGGCATTGGCCGGGTCGGCGTGCAACTGGCGGATGTCGCCAACGTGTTCGCGTATCGTCGATGGATTCGCCCGAACGTCAAGCTGCGAGACTACTTGGCGAAGTTCCGACAGCTTCGGTGTTTCCAAACGTCCGAACGTAAACCGCTTTCCGTCGGGACAAACGATCTGATCGCCTTCGATGGATAATTCTCGGCGAACCTGCCCGGGCGATTCTTCCTCGATTCCGGTAAGCTTTGTGAACCACGTCATGACGTTTTCCTTTTCTATCTGGCCGCGTGCAGGCTTGTCAGTCTACCGCGTTTCATTGGAGACTTCGATTGAGTATCCCCCACACGTTCACCCACCCATCCAAGCCGACGCCTTGTAACCGCACGTATTGGGTTGTCGACGACCTGTTGCTTGCCGGTGCTTATCCGGGTCGCCCGGATCCAGCCAATCATCGCCAGCGGATTGAGTCGCTATATGACGCTGGCATGCGGACGTTCATCAATTTGCAAGAAGAGAACGAGACGAATAATTCCGGCGTGCCCTTCGTTCGCTACGACGACGAACTCCGCCGACTCGCGGACCAGGAAAACGATCGGATCGCCCATCTCCGTTTTCCGATTCCCGACGGCGGCACAACCTCAGTCGATCGGATGCGAAGCATTCTGGATGCGATCGACCTTTCGCTCGCCGCCAATCGCCCCGTTTATGTACACTGCTTCGGCGGCATGGGACGAACGGGATCGGCGATTTGTTGC
>JBAUHR010000584.1:0-3038 GCA_049680385.1 Rubripirellula sp.
AATGGAAAATCAAATCGCCGTACTCGGTGATCCGTACCGTTCTGCTAATGGATTGCGCCGGAATCGAATATGCGACATCTGACTTGCTGCCTCTTATTGCTCATATCAGCTGCATCTACGACTGGACAAGAACTTTCGTTTAGCCACGGTGAGCGTCAGCTGGCGAAGATCCTAAATGACCGACCCAGCATGGCGGGTATCTTGCCCAAAGACGACGTCGTAACCAGATGGGTAATTCGACGACTAGACTTCGGCGTTGCGGGCGAGACAGTTGCCTGGGACAGCACGGAGCCGGACGGCGGGATGGCACAGCACGTGCCAGGCACCGCACGCACTCCCTCATTAGTTCGGGTCTCCGGCTCCCAAACTATGACTGGCCGAGACAAGTGGTACTCGCTCGTTTTCGAGTTGCACAACTTGATGCACCCTAGGACTGTCGCTGAACTGCGACATCTGGCAACGGTGGTACATATAGATCGTGACGAATTTGCCGACGCGATCCTAGACTACGAATACGAACGACTTGCGCGGACAAACCGCTTTTTCCTCCGCTACCCGCTGCCTCACGCTACCACCGAGAACGCGCCCCTGTATTCACGCTACTTGCTGCTCAAGACAGAGCTGTTTAAGCGTGAGGCCAGGGCCCGAATGATAAAACACCAAGACGATAGCGAGTACGGAAAGATGGTTCGTGAAACGTATGCCACGTGGTACGATCAGATACGTGCTTATTCTATCCTGTACCCAGAGAAACTAGCAGAACCAAGAATTGCACCGAAGGACGCGGCGCCGTTTTTTACCAAATCAATGTCCACCGTGCGTCCTCGGTGAATTCAACCGTTCTGTCACTGAACTTAAAACTAAAACGCTACGCCAAGTTAAGGATTAAACTGATGCAACGAATCGCCAAAGCACTGATTGCACCGATTGCTCTATGCACCTTCGCTGCAATCTATCTTGCGACGTCGTCATCGAACACGAATGCGCAGGAATCCGATAAAACCCAGCTGGCAAGTGGGCGATACCAAATCTCTTCGTGGAGCAATTCGGCGTCTCCCGGGCATGCGTCAATGCACGGAGCGTATATCGTTGACGCCGAGACAGGCAAAATTTGGTCTGTCATAAACGACCACGAGCCGAAGGAAATTGGATCCGTCGCGAAGTGAACGCAAACAGGGCGACTTGCATGTCTATTCGGCAATGCGATTCGACCAGTCACTTGGTTTTGCTGCGGCGATTTTTGCTAGAGCATTTCCAAGAGAAACAACTTGATCACTCACTCTGTGTTCAACCTGCGGAAAAGGACAGAACCATGCCGTGCACGCGAAGGACGGCATCAAGTTTTTACAAATAGAAAATCAAACCGCCGTCCTCGGTGACGGCGGACGTTATCCGACTGATGGCAGCGTGATGTGCGAAACGCAAGCTTGTCGCCGTCGCAGCTCGAATTGACGCACGATGCTGATACAGACTATGCTCCCGTTGCTATACGCTCGATTACCATGGAAGGAAGTTGAAATGTCCGCGACTCTGGTATTGCTGTACTTGATGATCACTCCCCACATTGATCTGCTTGAAAAACCGCAAGTGAAGGTTGCCGAAATTCGCGGGCCTTTCTTCACCGAGACGCCGATCTACTATGACATCCCACCGCGATGGTTGCCTCTTCGCAGATGACGGATCCAAGGCGAGCGGAAATCCGACTAAAAGCCTTCACGCCAACACTCCACGAACGGAATCATGAACATGAATCGCTTGCTCGCCATCGCATGCCTTCTGGCTTTACCCGGATATTGCATTGCGGATGAACCAACGTCGAAACCTGTTGCGAAACAACCCGATCTCTCACAACTTCTTGAGCGGTTAGGCCAGCTTGAGCGTCGCATTGCCGAGCTTGAAACTCGGCAGACTCCGCTACGTCCCGTCACACCTCAAGCGACCACACCGCCAAACGGCCATTTGCCCCAATCACCGACACAAGTGATTCCGCCAAACCCCAATTCGTATTCCACGCAACCGCCCACCTACTCGACGCCTTTAACGCCCATGCAACCGCGGCAGGGTAGTGCGCCACAAGGCTGGCAGCGATTCAACTTTAACGGTCAATGGTTCTATATCGTTCCGATCGACGGCAACCAAGCTTCCGCTGCGTTCGGAACCCCATGACGGCGGATAACCAGTGTGATGCACCGAAGTACCGCATCGGGCGTTTTCAAATGGAGTTCACATTGGCGGTACTCGGTGATCACCAACGTTCTGCCACAAAGACATGCTCGATCCAAACATACCACTAGACTTGCAAGACTTGATCTCACGCGAACTTGATCGTGATGAAAGAGTCGTTTGGAGTGCAATGCCGAAACCTCGGTACTTTTCGGGGCCTGCTGCGGGCGCGTTCCTTTTTGCGATCCCTTGGACTGCGTTCTCTGTTTTCTGGATGGCAGGCGCAGCCGGTTTCAAGATTCCCCAATTCAATCAAGGGTTCGACTTCTTTCCGCTGTTTGGAATTCCGTTCTTCCTGATCGGTATTGGAATGCTATCGTCTCCCTATTGGGCCTATCGCAAACAATTGAAAACCGTCTATCTGATCACGGAACGTCGCGCCATCACAATCGATGGCGGTCGAACTTCGACGATTCGGAGCTATCTCCCCGAAAACTTGAAGGACGTTTTTCCCAGGGAGCACAAAGATGGAACTGGCGACGTTATAATCACACGAAACGCGTGGAAGGATTCCGATGGGGACAAGCAAATGCAGGAACTTGGTTTCCTCCGAATCCAAAACGCCAAGGCTGTCGAAACAATGCTCAAGGAAATGGCAGAACAAAGCGATGCACCCAAGTCGCCGATCAGCCGCGAATTTGAATCATAGTTTTTTGGCGGCGACTGGGTGATCGCCGTCGTTGAACTTAATCGAGTGCTGCGACTCCGGTGCGTTGGGGAGTGGCGGTGGTTTTGCTGGGGTGGTCGCTTCCTTGCGAGTGTGGGTTGGCGTCCTTGCCAACCGGTGTGGGCGAGAAACTGTGGTGGTGAGGGAA
>JBAUHR010000585.1:0-11311 GCA_049680385.1 Rubripirellula sp.
TCGCAAGGGTAAGTGGATCTATATCGGTGCGCGTGGCGCTGGCGGTTTCAAAGGCCCGCCTGGTTCGCATGGCGCCGGCGGGCCTGTATGTGCGTCATTTGTCGGAAGTGTGAATAGCGATTTCGAAAACGGGAAATACAAAGCCGATGCGCCACCGGCTCAGCTCTATAATCTTGAATCGGATGTGAGCCAAACGCAGAACCTGTACGACGACTATCCCGAGATCGTAAAGGAGATGCAAGAACTGCTTGCAAACTACACGCCGCAAAAACAGAAACCTGGCGTTCGGAAGAACAAGTCCAAAACGAAGACTCCAGAATCACCATCGACGTCTCCTCGATCAATCCGGAATCGCTAACGCGAAATTCAGCGACGCTGACTGGTGCAACCGCAGCTTAAACTTAACCGAATGATGACAGAACGCATGAAGAACACAGCGTGGTTGGCAGGACTCTTAACGTTCAGTGGATTGCTGCTGGTTCAATTGGACGCCTCGGCGGCAGATCGCGTCGAGCGAGGATTGTTGGTTCGATATGACTTTACCGAGCGGG
The DNA here is from genome assembly GCA_049680385.1 of Rubripirellula sp. Lineage (GTDB taxonomy): Bacteria > Planctomycetota > Planctomycetia > Pirellulales > Pirellulaceae > Rubripirellula. The sequence goes on from JBAUHR010000585.1 coordinate 552, forward strand.
ACGGGAACACCGTTCATGATCGCAGTGGCATTGGCAAACCGCTGGACTTGGTAATCGCTAAGCCGAGTCGTGTGCGTTGGACGGGCGAGGCGTTGGTGATCGAAGCAAAGTCATCGATCGCAGCGGCGAAACCAGCTCGGAAGATCGTTGATGCTGTAAGGAAGTCGAATGCGATCAGCGTTGAAGCGTGGCTCATGCCAGCCAATCAATCCCAATCCGGACCAGCTCGAATCGTTTCGGTCTCGTCGGACACAAGCAATCGCAACATCACTCTAGGGCAGGACAAGGATTTCTATGACGTTCGGCTGCGGGCGACCGGAAGCGACAACAATGGGCTTCCATCGACAAGCAGCCCCAAGGGATCGCTCCGCACGAAATTGACTCATGTTGTGTTCACACGCGATGCCAATGGCAAAGCGGTTGTGTACGTCGATGGAAAACAAACAGTCAACAAAAAGGTGAAGGGCAATTTCAGGAACTGGGACCCTCAACACCGATTGTTCTTGGCGAACGAGGCGACAGGTGAACGTCCCTGGATTGGCGAACTACACTTTGTCGCGATCTATGACCGAGCATTTTCAAGCGACGACGTCAAACGTAACTTTGCAGCCGGCAGTCAATCCGGACCCGCGCAAACGGCGAGTGAGAAGATCGCCCAAGCCAACCATTTGTTGTTCAATCGGCATGTCGCGCCGCTGTTCGCCAAACACTGCCTTGAATGCCATGACTCGGCAATCAAGAAAGGTGAGCTCGATCTATCACGCAAGACCGCAGCCTTTGTTGGCGGCGAGAGCGGGAAAATGATCGTCCAGGGAAGTGCTTCCGAAAGTTCATTGTGGGATTTAGTGTCGTCGAACGAGATGCCCAAGGACCGACCGCCGTTGTCGGCTGACGAAAAAGCGTCGCTGCAAAAATGGCTCGACGCAGGTGCGGCTTGGCCGGTTGAGGTAATCGACCCGGCGATCTATTTGAACGAAGGACATGCGGGCGAAGTTTGGCTGCAACGACTGACGGTTCCCGAATACATCGCAACGGTGCAAAGTGCCGTCGGCGTCGATGTTGAACAGGAAGCTCGCAAGATCCTGCCACCGGACCTGCGAGCCGATGGATTCAGCAACACGGCTTACAATCTGAATATCGACTTGAAGCATGTCGAGGCCTACAACAAGTTGGCCGAGATTGTCGTCAGCCGGATGGACGTCCTAAAATTTGCCAGTCGATTTTCGCAGAGCAAATTGCTTTCGACGGACGACACGATGCGTGATCACGTTGCGGCGATGGGAAAGTGGTTGCTACGCGGTCCACTCGATGCACAAGAGATCAACAAATACAGCGGCATTGCGACGACGGTGGCCAGTGCCGGTGGCGACTTCGAGGAAGCGATCAGCTATATCGTCGAGGCCATGCTGCAATCGCCGCGATTCGTGTATCGCATCGAACATCAACAGGGTGACGGGAGTTCGCGATCACTTGACGACTACGAGATGGCGTCGCGTTTGAGTTACATCTTGTGGGGCGCACCGCCCGATGAGGAACTGTTGCGGGCAGCCGAGAAGGGCGAACTGAATGATCCGAATCAGGTCGCCGAGCAAGTCGAGCGAATGCTAAAAGATGCTCGAACGATTGCACGGTCCGAGCAATTCGTTTCGCAGTGGTTGAACTTGAGTCGACTTGCCAACTTGCGTCCCAATGCTGAGAAATTTCCTAACTGGGACGCCAAATTAGCAAACGACATGCAACAGGAAACGCTCGCGTACTTCAAGGAAGTCGTGTGGACGCAGAATCGTCCGCTGGCCGACTTGCTCAATACACAAGTGACCTTTGCGACACCGGCTTTGGCGCGGCACTACGGATTAAAACCGGCGGGGCAAAGAAACGAGCGATACGATCTTAGCAACGTTTCCTGGCGTGGTGGATTGTTGACACAGGGAAGTGTGTTGACGATTGGCGGTGATGAAGCGTCGATGGTTTCGCGTGGTTTGTTTGTGTTGCAGGATCTTTTGCGAGGCACCATCAACGCACCGCCGTCTTGCGTCAACACCGTGCCGCCACCAACGAAAACCGGCCTGACGCAACGTGGGATCGCGGCAGGTCGTATCGCCGACAACAAATGTGGCGTTTGCCACACGCGATTTGAACCGCTGGCGTTCGGGTTAGAAAAGTTCGACGGCATCGGTGCCTATCACGAGCAAGATGAACACGGCAATAAGCTCCGCGATGATGGCGAAGTGTTGATCCCAGGCACCGCGAAGCCGATCGCTTACAAGTCGTCGTCCGAACTGATGGACTTGCTGGCCAAGAGCGACCGTGTGCTACAAAGCTTGACGTGGAAAGTAACTCAGTTCGCGCTGGGACGTCCGCTGGTTGCCGAAGACGCATCGCATGTGATGTCCATTCACAAAGCGGCTCAGAAAAATAAGAACAGCGGCACGTATACCAGTTTGATGACGGCAATCGTCATGAGCGATCTGGTTCAGCGAGCCCGCACGGAGACAAACGAATGAACGGCTGTATTGATGCGATGCATTCACGCTTCCTCCGGGAGAGACGCGGGAACGTGAATGTTGCAATAGCGAGGCTCGCAGTCTTCCTGATCTTGATGATCGATCCACTGCTATGGTGTAACGCGGCCGAACCGCAGTTCCAAACCCTGGTGCCTGGCATTCGCGTGACGCGGATTCCGGTTGAATTATCGAACATCGACAGCCTCGAATATGGACCGGACGGACGTCTGTACGCGGCTGGTTACGACGGCCGAATTCACGTGCTGACCGATACCAATGCCGATGGAGTTGAAGATAAGACCGAAGTTTTCTGGGACAAACCGGGCGACCTACTAACGCCTGTGGGAATTTTGCCAACTGATGATGGAGTGTACGTTGCGGTTCGTGGAAAGATCGCGTTGGTGCAAGACACCGATGGTGATGGAAAGGCGGATCGTAGCGAAGCAATTGTGTCGGGATGGAAAAGAGAAGACCACAATGGCGATACTCGAAACGATGCTGCAGGGATCGCGTTGGATGCCCAAGGCAACCTGTACTTCAGTCTCGGGTGCGAGTCCTACAACAAAGCTTGGAAACTGGGGACTGACGGAAAGTCACATTACGACATCAACAGCGAACGCGGCACCATTTTAAAAGTTTCGCCGGATCGAAAGTCTCGCGAAGTCCTGGTCACGGGAACTCGGTTCATCATCGGCCTGGACTTCAATCAACACGGTGATCTATTTGCAACCGACCAGGAAGGCGACACATGGTTCCCCGGCGGGAATCCTCGTGACGAGTTACTGCACGTCGTTCCCGGTCGCCACTATGGTTTTCCGTTTCGCCATCCGCAGTACTTGCCCGACATCGTGGACGAACCATCCGTCGTCGATTTCTCGCCCCAGCATCAATCGAGTTGCGGATTTCGGTTCAATGAACAACGCGTTGGACGAAAACCGTTCGGCCCCAAATCCTGGGAGGGCGATGCGATCGTAACGGGGTTCTCTCGCGGCAAGCTCTGGCGGACTCCGTTGGCAAAAACTCGTGCCGGGCACGTTGGCAAACAGATTCAGTTCTTGGCGATGGAAGGGTTGCCGACAGATGTCGCGATTTCACCAACCGGAGACCTGGTTGTGACCTGTCACAGTGGTCGGCCCGATTGGGGTTCCGGCCCAGCAGGCGAAGGGTTGCTTTACAAAATTTCCTATGATCGGTCGGCGCCACAGCCGGTTGCCGTCTGGCCTTCGAGTCCCTTCGAGTTCAAAGTCGCATTCGATTCGCCGATTGATGCGAGTCGACTTGGTCAGCCGACGATCGAAGCGGGCGAATTCGTTTACGAAGGCGACCAGCATGAATGGATTTGGCCAGGCTATGACGTCGTAAAAGCTCAAAAGCAATCGGTTCGCCAACCGTTGAAGGTGAGCTCGACACGTCTTTCCGAAGACGGCCGGACGCTAACGCTAACAACCACTCCGTTACCTTGGCGATCACGTTATGGCATCACACTACCGAACGTCGCTTCACTAAATTCGGCGCCGTCAGTTTCCGCTGGTTCATTGGGCGAGCCAGCCGAAGTTTCCTGTGATCTTAGCGGTGTGAACGCGCGGTGGACTCGCGATGGCGACACGGAACCGACATGGACGGGCTGGCTGCCGCACATCGATTCCAACGTGAACGACAACTTCACACGCGGATCTGCAGAACACGAGCGACTGAGGAAGCTGATCCGAGAACCCGGACGACTGCGTTTGCAGGCCCAACTGCTGTTGCCCGGACAAGTCGTGAAAATGCGTTTCGAAGGTGACGTTGGGTTCACGGTTCAATGCGGCGAGCTTCGCAAAGACTCGCAAGCCAACGAGCAACGACAGATGGTTGAATTCGAACTCCGTGGAAAACGCATTGCGCCGACGCAGCCCGAGCGTGGAGGCCGTGAGCAGATTTTGCCAACGGAAGTGGTGCCACTGGAAATCGAACTCGCGACGGGCGTCCATTCCGGGCCGCCGCTTTTCGACGTCTCCTATCATGCCGACTTTGATCCGCACGAGCGACCGCTTCGGCTTGAACACTTGTTTGTTCCTTGGGCGCCGACGCTGCTGCCACCAGAAACGCAAGACGAGCTCGATGGTACGCTGAAGTCGCTGGCGGGTGATCCGGTGAAGGGGCGTGCTCTGTTTTATGGCAGCGAAGCCAACTGTTCGACATGCCACCAATTCAGTGGACAAGGCGGTACGATTGCAGCCGACCTGACCGTGACAGTACACCGCGATCCGGATGCTGTGCTGCGTGACATCGTCGAACCCAATGCCGCAATCAATCCCGATTTCGTCAGCTACATCGTCGTGACGGACGATGGCCGAACGTTGACGGGACTGTTCCAATCGGCAGACGCCGAGCAGATTACTTTGGTCGACGCCGAGGCCAAACCGCATCTCATTCGCCGTGACGAAATCGATGCGATCCGTGCCAGTAGCGCGTCGCTGATGCCGACGGGGTTTGAAAAACTCGGGCCAGAAAAGTTGCGAGATCTGGTTGCGTTTCTTTGCAGCGAAGATCCCGTGGCATTAAAGAATGGCCAGCCAACGGGAGTCCTGCTGCGAGAGTATTGGGACGACGTGAAGGACAAAGGAATCGGCGGACTGAAGAAACACCCCGGTTTTCCAGACAAGCCAACGGGAACAAGCCGGGTGACTCGCTTCGAAGGGCCCGTGAACTGGAAGGAGTACTTCGGAACTCGCATCCGAGGCTGCATTCATCCGCCACAAACCGGCGACTACACCTTCTCGGTTGCCGCCGATGACCATGCCGAACTGTGGATCAGCAGCAGCGACGATCCGGCTGATAAACAGCGAATCGTCAAACTTGACCGTTGGACTCGGCCGGATGATTGGGACAAATACCCCGAACAAAAATCGAAACCGATTCGGCTTGAGGCCGGGAAGCGGTACTACATCGAAGCGTTGCAAATCGAAGCGACCGTCGATGACTGCTTGGCCGTCGGCTGGCAATTACCAGACGGGACACAGGAACGACCGATCCCAGGAAAACGATTGTCATCCGGAAGATAGTCCGCGATATTCAACTGCAAACCAACCAACTTTTTTCGAGTACCGATGATGACAAACAAACCAATCAATCGCCGCACCCTGCTCAAAGGCGCCGGAGCGGTCACGATCGGCCTGCCGCTGCTCGAAGAAATGATCCTGGCACCGGCAATCGGTGCCGAGCAAACCACGGTTCCGGTTCGCGCTTTCAATGTCTTCTTTGGACTCGGCATACCGGCCCCACTTCAACAGGAAGGTTTTGACGGAGTGCTCGAGCCGCTCAAACCGCTCAGCAAGAAACTGTTGATCATGCGCGGTGTCGATCAAGTCCGCGCTGATGAAAACGGAATCAATGCACACTACGACGGGGCGACCGCCGCTTTTACCGCTGAACCGCCGGATGGCGAAGCGAAAGCCGGTGGTGCATCGATCGACCAAGTGATCCGCCGCGACCATTATCCCAAAGGCATGCCCAATGGAATGGTGCCGACGCTTGTCGCGGGGACGTTCTTTCGCCGCAGCCGCATCGGTCGCTACGTCCACAGCTACAACGCCGACGGAACCGTGGCTGCCACGATGCAGGAGAAGCCACGCGATTTGTTCGAGCGGGTGTTCGGCGCGATCGACGTTGCCAATGACAATCCCGACGAACGCCGCGCAAGACTGAAACGCAGCGTCTTGGATACGGTCGTCGATCAGTACAAGTATTACACCGGTGCAAACTCGCCGTTGGGCAATACGTCCAAGGCGCGCGTCGCCGAACATCTCGATCGGATTCGCGAGTTCGAACAACGAGCGTATGCGATGAAGGGCAAAGTTGCCGGCGCACCGAATCTGCCGGCCCAGTCGAAGTTGCTGCATGGCGGATCGGCTGACCCAGGGGGCGAAGGCATCGACATCACACTTGATGAACTGTCGACCGAGTGGCGATTGATGACCGATCTTTACGCGCTGGCCATTCAAACGGATCGAACTCGATTCGGTGCGCTCACGTTTCTCGCCGCAGGCGAACGGATTCGCTTGAAGGGTAGCTACCAATACGATGGTCGAAACGTATTTGAGTTCGACGACGAAGCCCAGCACAAGAAATCAGGCTCGGGTGGCTGCAGCCACGAGTGGTGGCATCAGTTCAACGAAAAGAAAAAGAACGAGGCCTTGCGTGCTCATGCGCACATGAAGATGCGTGAGATCGCGTATTTCCTCCGTCGCCTCGACGACAAGGATTCCGTCGATGCCAACGGCAAGACGATCCTGGACAACGCCCTGATCACTATCTCAACAGAATCGGGCGACGGTCGCCATAACGATGTCAAGCGAGAGTTGTCGGGAGTGTTTCATGCCATCAGCGGCGCGAGCGGACGCTTCAAAACCGGCCAGATCATGGACGTCGGTGCCGAAGGCGTCGACGTCTACAACACAATGCTTACCGCGATGGACTGCAAGAGACGCCTCGGACCGGATAAACGCGAAACGAAGTCCGTCGATGTGATTCGCGTTTGACGTGATTGCGTGATCTCGCGGAATCGGACCTGTAAAGTTTCGCAAGCTTCCGCGACGCTTGCAGGCACTTTTCGCGATCAGACACCTTGTAACTTGGCGATTAGCTTCCGGGTTGCAAACCGTGGCAATAAGCTGGTCGAGGTCACCATCAGACGATTCTTCCAACCAGGAATGACGATGTCTTCGTTGTTGACGTAACCCTCGTAGCCAGCTTGGGCGACGGTTTCTGCGGACATCGTCGCGGAAGAAAACATGTCAAGTTTGCCCATACCAGAGTCCTCACCGAATCCCGTTTCGGTTGCACCAGGTTCGAGGCAAGTGACGTGGACGCCCGAATCGGCTACTTCCTCTCGAAGCCCTTCCGTGAATGATAAAACGTACGCTTTCGAAGCGTAATAAACCGACATGTTTGGTCCGGCCTGATAGGCTGCGATCGAACCGACGTTGAGGACGCCGCCTTTACCCCGCTGAAGCATTTCGGGTAACAGCATCCGTGTCAGCCGCGTCAGAGCGACAACGTTGACCATTAGCATGTCGGTTTGACGATCGGCGGACAGATCTGCAAATTTGCCAAGCGCACCGAATCCTGCGTTGTTGACAAGCGTGTCAACTTGGATGGATCGGTTTTCAAGTTGATTACAAAGATCGTCAACCCCGTCAAATTTGGCAAGATCCATAGCGACGACGGTTGCGTTTACGCCGTAGTTCTTTCGGACGTCGTCAGCTAATTCGTTCAGCTTGTCCTCACTGCGAGCGACGAGCACAACGTCATCGCCGCCTCCGGCGAATTGCTTTGCAAGTTCCCAGCCGATACCGGAGGAGGCTCCTGTGATTAGCGTGGTAGCCATGGTGTCTTTCCTCGAGTAATGATTGCTTCGGGTCTGACTCACACAAACGCGATCTCCCACGAACGCGATTATCATGCCAACGAATGTCCAGGCAGTGGCATATCAATTGCGTTGCTCGGAATGAATGAACACAGCAAGTAAACGTTTCTTTGAGCAACGGCATCGTCAGCTAGTGCAGTTCTTCCGCGGTCGCGAGCCAGCGATGCTGCTTGGGCTGTTGGTCGTGGTGCTGGCGATTTGGGGATTCATCGAGTTGACCGACGAAGTGCTGGAGGGAAGCACCGATACGTTTGATCGCTGGGCGGTGCGCAGTCTGCGGGAAGCAAACGACCCTGCGAATCCGATCGGTCCAACCTGGATGGAGGAAGCTGGCCGCGACCTGACGGCCCTTGGTGGAATAGCGGTCATGTTGATCGCTATTGCATCATCCGCTGGTTTTCTAGCGATCAATCGGGCGTACCGGACGATGGCAGTGCTATTAATCTCGACGCTTAGCGGCATGGCTGCGAGTTTATTGATGAAGTCACTGTTCGCACGACCTCGCCCCGACTTTGTGCCGCATCTTTCGCATGTATACACAAGCAGTTTCCCGAGTGGACATTCAATGATGGCGGCAGTCGTCTATCTAACGCTCGCTGTCATTCTCGCTTCGGTGATGCGCCATTTCTGGTTGCGGGTCTATGCCATCGCTGTTGCCGTTGGATTGACCGTGCTGGTTGGAATTAGCCGCGTTTATATGGGTGTTCATTATCCGACCGATGTGCTCGCTGGGTGGACAGCCGGTTTGGTGTGGGCGCTTGCTTGCTGGTTGATTGCCCGTGGAATTGAAGCAAGGGCCTAGCCAAAGTCGTCATGACTTTAGCCCGCACCGAAATCGACGCGGCATGGAATTTGCGTTCTCAACTAGCCTTGTTTGCCAACGGGGCCGCAGCGAAGCTCGTTGAGAGTTTCGGCGAAACCTGTTGCCGAAGGTCTTGGCGACTTTCGCCATCACGAATCTCACAAGTTAAGCCGATGGATTTTCTTAAACAGATATTCTCTGATTTCTCCAAAGATCGCTGCACGACGCTTGCTGCGGCGCTGGCCTACTACACGGCGTTTGCTTTGCCTCCCTTGCTGTATCTTCTTTTGACCGTGCTGACGTTTGGCTTGTCGGTCGCGTACGAAAGCGACGATGCGAAGGAGAAGGCGCAGGCTGTTCTAGAAGAGCAAGCGACCGAGATGCTGGGCAACGAAGCTGCTGCGGAAGGCATCACGACGATCCTTGAGAACAATCGCGAGTCGGGCGGTGCTTGGTGGAAGACGCTGTTGAGTTTCGCGGGGATCGTTGTTGGAGCAACCGGTGTCGTCGGTGCGTTGCAGGATTCGCTCAACCGAGTCTGGCGAGTGAAGCCCGACCCAGAAACGTCAGGCATTCTAACCATGCTTGGCAAACGCGTGATGTCGTTTGCAATGATCCTGGGGCTTGGTTTCCTGCTTTTAGTTTCGATCGTTGTTTCGTCTGTGCTCTCGAGCGCCGGAGAACAAATCGGCGAGGCCATCGGTATCAGCAGTGGAGTCGCTGGCTCGATCAATTACGTTGTCCAGGCGGCGGTTGTATTTACCGTCTTTGCCGCGATTTTCAAGTTCATGCCCGATGCAGAGGTCAAACTGGGCGATGTGCTTGTCGGAGCGGGGATCACAACAACGCTGTTTCTTGCAGGGCGATTTGCGATGCAAGTTTACTTTTCGTACAGCGAGCCAGGGGCACAACTTGGGGCTGCCGCGGCGTCGCTTGCCGTGATTCTGGTTTGGGTTTACTACTCCGCGACAATCGTGCTGCTTGGTGCCGAGGCGACGAAGGTCTACGCGGTCCGCTACGGAGCGGGGATCCAACCGGAAGATAACGCAGTGCGTGTCGTGGAAAACATTCGCCGACCAGATATGAGCTAAACCAACCTAGCGGAAGTCGCCGAGACATCCAGAAAACCGAGACATCCAGAAACAAGCCCAGACCAAAACTCTTGGCGAGTTTCGTCGATTTAGTACTGCAGCGCGATCTGATCGTTTAACCGTTAGCCTTGGGCGTACGCGAGTTGAAATACGTACGCCTTCGGCTAACGGTTGAACGACCAGATCAACAAATTAGATCAACAAACCGTTGGCGAGTTTCGTTACCGAAGAAAGAACCACCAGACCATGTCATTCTCGATTGAAAAACCAGTCGCACCGTCGTTCGCCAAGCGAGCGTTCTTCGTCATGCGGGCATGGTGGAAACGGCCTGGAGATGTTGCGACGATTTGCCCGAGCTCGCCGTATTTGACAGAGCATATTGCTGATCGCGATTGCATTCGCAAAGCATCGTCAGTACTGGAACTCGGTCCCGGCGCTGGTGGAACAACGGCCGCGTTGTTGGCAGAGATGCAACCAGACAGTCGGTTGCTAGCGATTGAGAAGATGCCGGCTTTTGGCGAGGCGTTGAATGAAATTATTGATCCTCGTTTGTCGCTCGAAATCGGTGACGCGGTTGATCTGATCGATTGTCTAGCGAAGCACGGATTCGGACAACCTAATGTGATTGTCTCGGGAATCCCCTTTAGTGTGCTTCCGAATTCCGTCGCGAAGATGATTGCTCAATCGATTCACACCTCGCTGGCTCCGGGCGGAACATTCATCGCCTATCAAGTGCGGTCTGACATTAAGCAGTATGTTACGCCATTGTTTGGACCATCGAAGTGCGAGGTGATCGCACTGAATATTCCTCCATTGAAAGTATTTGAGTGGACGAAATCGGGTGCAGATAAATGTTAGGTAAGCGAACCGAGGGGAAACGCCTGACCACTGGCTACCCGCGTTGTGGCACGACGTTTGCGTTACTTGATGGGAACACTAAAGTGCAACCTCCTGGT
>JBAUHR010000586.1:0-1718 GCA_049680385.1 Rubripirellula sp.
CTAGCCCTGCCACTACCCATCACGGCACGGTAAACAAGTACGTTTCCTGTTGTCATCGGAGTCTGTGTCGCGGCGTGTGTTGGATGCGGATTTGTTGCAAGTTTCGGGATGAAAAGTGCCAGTCGCAAAGAAAACCTTAGCGTTCCCGTTCCGGCGTCCGGCAAGTGCCTGATTCGGGCGGTTAATGGCAGTATCCGATGTGTCGGCGGCGATGTCGACGAGATTCAAGTCGAAGCAACTTATACGGCACGTGGTCACTCGATCGAAGAAGCTCGTGAGAACGTCGAACAAATCAGAATCGACCATGTTGACAATCAGGGCACTGCCGAGATTCGCGCAGTCGTCCCGAACGGCATTCAGGGCGGCGTGACAATGCTCGTCACAATGCCGCCGGCGCTAAGTCTGGATCTGCAAACGAAGAATGGCGTCATCGGTGTCGAGAATATTCAGGGCGACGTACTAGCCCAAACGAGTAACGGCGGCGTTGGAATCGTGAACGTTGCCGGCACGATCGAAGCGAAATCGTCAAATGGAAAAATCGTCATCGAAGGCGACTTGCTTACCCGTGTGAACGCAATCACTAGCAATGGGGCGGTGACCTTGGCCGGGCAATTGGCGCCGGGTGACCACTCAATCCAGACCAGCAATGGGACGGTCGAAGTTGACCTTCGTGGCGGTTCAGCTGACGTGACCGCTCGGACAAGCAACGGAAAAATCTATGCGAATGGCAAGGTCGTCAAAGCGGATTCCCCGTTCCGATTGGGCGATCGCAATGCTGAACCAGCGGCACGAATGTCGATCAAAACCAGCAACGGATCGGTGCGAACCACGTTTGTTGCGGCTGTCTCTGACGTGGCCGAAGGAATCTGACTTTGGAAGACCGTCGACCCATCATCGAAATCGATTTTGTCAGCAAACGATATGGAACGATTGAATCGCTCAGCAACCTGTCGCTGAAAACTCCTACGGGTGTCACCGGTTTGCTGGGGCCGAACGGTTCTGGCAAATCACGTTGATCAAATCGTTGTTGGGGTTGCTGAATGTTCAGTCCGGATGTGGCCGAGTGCTGGATTTTCAGTGGCCTCAAGATGCGAGAGTCATTCGTGACCACATCGGCCACCAGGGCGATTGCACCGTTGGTCACGTTGCGAACACGACTTTTGCAAAGTAGTCACCATCCCAACCTGATTTTGCCGTTTGTTCTTCGCTCTCTATTTGGCTGTCTTCTCATTCTTGAGAAGGCTCAGCGGCGTCCTGCGAAGCGTGCTGAAGTTCTCGTCGGCGTGACCTTTTCGAATGCGACTCTGGTCTTCGCCGAAGGTCACATCCAATTGCCAATGAAGGCTGTTCTCGATTCCCGAGTGATCGCGGACCGCTGAAGCGAACCGTGCTCCCGAGACGTACTTGCTACCGGTTGCTGCACTGGAGATCGTCACCTCCAACGAAGCCGCGTTCCTTCGAACGCGGAAAGCCTTGGTCGCACTCCGTGATCACTAAGCCCGACGAGCTTCAACGAAGCCGCGTTCTTTCGAACGCGGAAAGATCGTTTTGCCATGATTATGATCCTCGATGATGCAGAAAGCTTCAACGAAGCCGCGTTCTTTCGAACGCGGAAAGACCATGCAGATTCTCACGGCATCATGGGTCTTCGTGCTTCAACGAAGCCGCGTTCTTTCGAACGCGGAAAGATGCTCGTCTTCCACATCGTCAACAAACAG
>JBAUHR010000587.1:0-2084 GCA_049680385.1 Rubripirellula sp.
GCCCATGTTCGCTGGGACTTGTGGCAAGGCGTTGCACCGGAGCGTCCGTTCAAGCTAGGCATCTACCACGCCTTCAACTGGCGTGGCTGGCAAGCATACGGAACAGGACAACTTGGCGATTTCGGATGCCACATTTTGGATCCGGTTTTTAAATCACTGAACCTCACTTCGCCCACCAAACTGACCGTCCAGGCGCCGGCCCTCCTGCCAGACTCTTGGACCGATCGCGCGACGGTGCATTACGAGTTCCCGGGGACCGAGTACACGCTGGATTCGACACTCAGCGTGACTTGGTACGACGCTGCAGGCGTGTTGCCGCCGCGAGAAAAGCTGGGAGACATTCCCGCCGGCTATGAACTTCCCAAAGCCGGGTCGGTGCTCGTTGGCGAAAAGGGCTCGTTAGTCATACCGCACGTCGCGATGCCGAAACTGTTCCCCGAAGAAAATTTTCCCGCAAACGAACTGCCCATCATCGAAGGCGTCGATCACTACACCCAGTGGGCAGACGCCTGCTTGGGCAACGGCAAAACCACGTCGCATTTTGACTACGCGGGACCGCTGACCGAAACCGTTTTACTGGGAACCATCGGCATTCGGTTCCCCGATCAAGAACTCGTTTGGGACGCCCACTCGCTCAGGATCACTAACCATGCCGAAGCACAAAAGTGGACCACCAAGCCTTATCGAAAAGGTTGGGAGCCGTCTTGGGTGTAGCGATCGTGATTTGCTGAACAGGTCAACCCAGCGTTCGCCGTCAAAACAAACTTGATCCGAGACAATCCTCATGCGTGTCCCTTCGATCTACTTCGCCCTGCTAACGGGATGCCTGCTGTCGATCTGCAACGTGGCAGTCAACGCCCAAACCGTGGATCCCGCATCCGTTTTGGGTGACACGACCATGCCGCCGCCGGACGACGTGTCGCAGACGTTTCCCTACGGTATCACGGGCAAGACACCTCCGTCGCTGATCAAAATCAATTACCCAGGACAACCACCCTTTCACAGGCATCGCGTCAACTTGCGCGTCTTTCAAGGATGCCCGCAGGTTGAAATCTCCGAAGGCGGCAGACTTTGGGCGACCTGGTTTGGCTCCAACACGCAAGCCGAACGAGCACCATTCCATGACGGTCAATTTTCGGTCATCTCGACCTCTGCGGACGACGGAAAAACGTGGAAGGAAGTCTATGTCTTTGACCCGAGCGAACTGCTTGGTGGCGGAGCATCGGACCCGATGTTGTGGAAAGATCCCCAGGGGAAGATCCGCTTCATTGGCATGCGAAACATTGATTTCAAAGGCAAAGACGACTTCGCGTCATCCGCGTGGGAGTTCACCATGCTCGACCCAGAACGCGAGTACCCTGACTGGAGTACGCCACGCCTGTTGGGCAATAAGAACGTCTCCATCATGAAACCGCTCATTTTCCCAGACGGCACGATCCTGCGTCCGATGGACGACTTCAAATTGGTCGGCAAGCCAAACGAAGTCAGAATTCGTTTTCTAAAAGAAGCGGTCGACGGCACGCCGATCTTTGTTTCTCAGTTCCCCGCGGACAATGACGCAGGCTTCGCCGAACAAATGCCGATCATCCGCAAAGACGGCAGCCTGTTCACGTTCTATCGTGCCAAAAATGGCCAGAAATATGCCGAGTCCTATGACGGCGGACAGTCCTGGAAATTGGGTGGCTACTACCCGATGCAATTCTCAATCAACACCAAGTGCGTCCTGAAAACGCTTCCGTCGGGACGAGTCTTGCTGATCGCAAACGATGTCCAAACGAAAGTCGGCAACGGAAAGAAAACGTTTTGCTTTACAGACGAAAACGGACTGCAACACGAGCTAAAAAAACACAAGACCTCACGTACCCGCATGACGGCTTACTTGAGTGACGACGACGGCAAAACCTTTCCCCACAAAATGCTTTTGTGCGACGATGGTCAAATCAGCTATCCGTCGGTGACCGTTGGCAAAGATGACGCCATCTACATCGTCTACGACCAAGGGCGTGGAGAGATCGGCCAGCACACCGTCTTTTTGTCCAAGATCACCGAAGCCGAAATCCTTTCCGGAAAACTTAGCAACGACG
>JBAUHR010000588.1:0-16284 GCA_049680385.1 Rubripirellula sp.
GTGTTAATCGGTCGGGAATGCACTGCCAGTTCAACAACGCAAGCGCAAAGACACGGAAGGCGTTGTCGCTGGTCGTCAGATCACTGCGGATCGACGGGCTGACGATTGCCATCGCAGACAACCGTTCGCTAATGGGGCGGCGATAGAAGAACTGCAGCTCGAACTGATACAGCTCACTCGGAATGTCGATCGTCGGCGCCGCATCGAACCAGTCGACTCGGAATCGGGGTCTCACGCCGACAATGTTGTCGAAACTGCCCAGCGGGATACCGCTTCCGATCGATGCGTCCAAGTACGAACCGTTGAATCCGTTGCCGTCGGCGTCCGCCATGTAACCCGCCGAAACAGCGATGCTTTGCAGTGCCTGTTTCTTGAACCGAGACAATTCGATTTCATCGGAATCGCACCCGTCGAACGCAGCAAGCTGGATCGTCGGAATTTCGGTGCTGCTGGCGGGTAACTCGATTTCTTGTCCGCCGCAAACTCCTGCGGCAAGCAGTACCCAAAGATTGAAAGCGAAACGCATCGGCATCCTTCGACGTTTGCCGCAAAATGGTTGCGGCACAAGAGAGTTCCTATCCGTAGTTTTGATTATCCTGCGGTGTCAATCGCAGCAGCAACATTTAGCGTGAAACGTGTGAAACCGTACACCCATGCCACGGCCGATTTCCGAATGTCTGATCCGCGTCTATCTCGTCTCCGACACGCTACGGCAACGGTTTGCAAACCTCGTTCACCGGAGTTGCCAGTTCCCTACATTATCAAGCGAACCGCTGGTGTTCCCTGCTGGTTAAGCCGTTTGAAAACTGAAAGTGAGTTGACGGGTGCATTTTACGAATGAAGAAATTTCGGCGGCCAAACGACTTCGAGAGAGCGGTTTGGCTTGGGAACCGCAAGCCGGGCATTACGTGTTTGACGAGACCGGGTTTTGCAAACAGTCGTCGCCCTTTCAAGAAAAGGTGTATTTCGTCTTGAACTATTCGTATTTCATGCGAGCGGTGGGCGGCGTGCCTCGGTTCAAAGAGATCATGGTTTGGTTGCCAACTTGGGAGGACATTCGCAAGGTTTTGCGAGGCTTTGGAATCGCCGATGCCGAGGTGGCCAGTTACTTGCACGAACATCATGCCATCAACCTCGGATCCGAGCGACTGGCGCTGTATGAATTGACGCAGAAGTGCTTGACGAAGGATGCGTCTTTGCGCGAAGGCGTCTGTTCCGCGAATCAAGCCGATGCCTGAAAACGCAGATTGCCGCACCCTTCAAGGAGGTCGTGCGGTTGTTAAGGCGTTCATTCGTGCGCGTTCACAACCCCTGCCTTTTACCTTCCCATCGCAGGGTCGCTCGCGGCACTGAATTTCTAATTCAGGGAAACACGGCTCAGTCGTAGAATCCGCCAAAGAGAGAGTGAAGCAACCGCTTACGAAATAACGACTTAATAACTTCACGACCTCGAAGGCTGTCTTGGCTGGGGGCTTCAAAGGTCCGACAAGAATTTTTCCGCCACTGTCAAGTGTTGCTCTCGCTTGGCTGGGTCCATCTTCTTGGCCATGCTGCACATCATTGCCCACCTAGGATTCTTGCTCAATTCGTCGACGTGGTTCCAAATCCATCGCCAATACAAACCATCCCAAATCTCGCACCAGGGTTCCTGCTTGTAGTGACTCATCTTGCGGATGTATGACGAACCAGAAAAGTACGGCTTGGTGGTAATTTTGCCACCGTCCGCGTTTTGGCTCATCGCATAAACGTTCGGAACCATCACCCAGTCGTAACTGTCGATGAACATTTCCATGAACCAATCATAGATGTCGTCGGGATCGATTTCGCATAGGAACATGAAACCACCAAGTACCATCAATCGCTCGATGTGATGGCAATAACCCGTGTCTAGAATCCGCCGGATGGTGTCGTCGATCGGGGCGATGCCGGTTGTTGCATCATAGAAGCACTCTGGCATGGCTCGATGGTGTTGCCAGCGATTGGTTGTTCGCATGGGAACACCAAGATCTTCATAGGTCGCCCGCATAAACTCTCGCCAGCCAATGATTTGCCGCAAGAAACCTTCCAGCGAATTAAGTGGAACGGAGTGCTTGTCGGCATAGGTAAGCGAAGCGTCAACTACTTCGTCAGGCGTTAGCAGGCCGACGTTCAAAGCCGGCGTCAGCACACTGTGCCACAGCCACGACTCACCCTTAGCGATCGCATCTTCGTAGTCCCCGAAATGGTCGAAGCGATGAGTTAGGAAGTGTTCAAGCCACTTCTTTGCAGCCCCATGTGACGTTGGATAGTAAAGTTGGTCGAGGCTGCCTGGATGGTCCGAAAAGTTTTTTGCGACGTACGTTCGGGCTTCATCGTCGACCTGATCCCATTCAAACGTCAGCAACTCTGGAATGGTGTCGAGCCGTTTTTTCGGAATCTTCTTTCGGTTCTTGTCGTCAAAGCTCCATTGGTCGCCCTGCGGTTGGTCGCCGTCCATCAGGATGTCCAAACGCTGACGCTGCCACTTGTAGAAGTCGGCCATGAACCAACGTTTCTTGCCGGCGCGGTATTCCCGGTTTTGTTCCGGGGAATTCAGGAACCCTGGGTTAGGCAGCATTCGTCCCTCGATGCCCAGATTCTTGCAGATTTTGTCAAGCCGCTTTTGCAAAACAAAGTCCGTCGGATCGATGTAGCACAGCGTATTGTCTTTCCCGCCATCTGCCTTGATCGATGTCGCTAGTTGATCAGCCAGCGTGGCGCCGTAGTCGACGTACTGGACTTGGTAGCCTTGATCTTGAAGATCAGCCGCGTACCGTTTCATGCTGGCGCGGTGCAACCACAGTTTTTGCTTGTGAAAACGCAGCGCGTAGCGATGGTCGCGAAAAAACAGTGGATCCTCAAACAGGATCACACGCGAAGGGTCGAGTTCGAGACCGGGATGCCTCTTGAACAGTTGGTTTGGAAAAATTAGCAGGATCATTTTGTCTTTGGCTTCGCTTGTTCCTGTAGAGGCAAAAGATGGTATCGCGAGGGCAACAGGTGGATCGAGCGATTCCATGATTGCGATTTGATGTCGACAATCGGATCGGTCGTTTCATCCGCGACTTGCCGCATCTCTATACTGACCGGGGTTCATTTTCAACACGTTGGTTCGTTCGAGAGACAGGATGGGTATTGCTGAACAGGATGATGATGCCGACCGGGGCATTGCGGATCTCTGTCAGTCGCTTCCCGCGGGGCTGTTGGAACGGACGCGATTGCTCAACTCGAAGCCGGTGCTCGGCCGGGGGCAATTTGTCCTCTATTGGATGCGGACAGCAATCCGGGTGGACGAGAATCCAGCACTTAATGTCGCGATCGAGCTTGCGAATCAGTTGGACGTGCCGTTGTTGGTGTACCAGGGACTTTCCAAACGGTACCCGTATGCGTCCGATCGACACCACACGTTCGTGCTGCAAGGGGCGCGCGATGTGCAATTGGAACTGGCCAATCGAAACATACCTTACGTTGTGCACGTTGAACGGCCCGGCCATCGTGATCCGCATTTGAAGACGCTCGCGCGATGCGCATCGGTCGTGGTCACCGAAGATATGCCGACCGAACCGCTGCGACGCTGGGCGGTTTCGCTAAGCCGTGCGATTCCTGGTGCGATGATGTTGGTCGATACGGCGTGCGTTGTGCCCATGCAGTTGGTCGGGCGTGGTTACGACCGAGCTTATGAATACCGTGATGCAACCAAAGCCATGTATGCCCAGCGAGTTTCGCTGACGCACGATGACTCTGTGCTGCGAACCGACATTCAATCATCGATTGATTTGCCGTTTGAGTCTCTTGATTTGCAGGACTGCGACATCGCCCGTTTGGCTGGTCAATGTGAAATCGATCACTCGGTGGGGCCCGTGCCCCATACGATCGGCGGGGCCATCGCAGGCTATCAGCGTTGGCAAGACTTCAAGACCAAAGGGCTGACAAACTATGCCCGTCAACGCAACGATCCGCTAGTTGACGGCGTCAGCCGGATGTCGGCCTACCTTCACTACGGCATGGTGTCGCCTACTCGAATTGCCCGCGAAGCAGCGGCAGTCGAGACGGCCGGCGCGGAAAAGTTTCTGGACGAGTTGTTGATTTGGCGAGAACTGGCCTACGCGTTTTGTCACTATCGCCGCGATCACGGCAGAGTCTCGTCGATTCCAAACTGGGCTCGCGAGACACTGCGCGAACACGAGAGTGATCGTCGCGACTTGATGTCCTGGGAAACGATGGCTCGCGGTCGGACGGGGGATTCAATCTGGGACGCCGCTCAGCGTTCGCTGATCATGCATGGTGAATTACACAACAACGTTCGAATGACTTGGGGCAAGGCTGTACTGAACTGGACCCGCGACGCGAAGCGTGCACTTGCTCGCTTGATCGATTTGAATCATCGCTACGCCTTGGACGGGCGAGATCCTGCATCCTATGGTGGGATTCTGTGGTGTTTGGGGCAATTTGATCGTCCATTCAAACCGGTTCAGCCTGTGTTCGGTAGCGTTCGAACTCGTACAACCGATCAGCATGCCAAGCGACTCGATCCGGTCGCCTACAAACGCAAAGTTACGCGGTCACCCTGGGATTCGGTTCCCAAAGTCGCGGTGGTCGGGGCCGGGATTTCGGGGCTGATTTGTGCTCGAACGCTTGCAGATCACGGCTGCGATGTCAGTGTTTTTGACAAGAGCCGTGGAGTGAGTGGCCGCATGTCGACACGTAGGCTCGAAGACGCGGTCACTTTTGACCATGGTGCTCAGTACTTCACCGCTCGTGATGTTCGCTTCAAGCGGTACGTCGAATCATGGGTTGAGGATGGGGTCGTTCAACCATGGGATGGTCGGATCGTTGCCATTGAAAAATGCGTCGTCGATTCTGACAAATCGGGTGGCGACCGCTATCTGGCAGTCCCTGGAATGAGTTCGCTTGGCAAGCACCTTGCATCGGACCTGTCGATGTTTTTGGATACTCAGATCACCGCTGTAACGCGAACGAATAACAAATGGCGGCTCACAACGGATGCAGGATCCGGCTTCGATGAATTTGATGTGGTAGTCGTTGCCGTTCCATCGCACCAAGCGGCGTCTCTGTTAGTAGAAGCCCCAGGTCTGGCCGATCGCGCGAGGGGTGTCAAGATGGACGGATGCTGGGCGTTGATGTTGGCGTTCGAGAGATCGTTGAATCTTGGATTTGACGGAGCCTTTGTTCAGCAGTCGCCGCTGTCTTGGATTGCCCGCAACAGCAGCAAACCGGGTCGGGGTGGCGATTGCGAGACTTGGGTGGTGCATGCGGACGCCGAGTGGACCGAGGCGCACATTGAAGATTCGCCCGATGAAATCAGGTCGTTCTTGATTGACGAATTCTTTCGAGCGACGGGACGCTCAAAGGTCGAGCCAAGGCACTCGGTCATTCATCGCTGGCGATTCGCAATTCCGAAGAATCCACTCGCCACTGATTGTTTGTTCGACGCTGAACAGAGCATTGGTGCTTGCGGTGATTGGTGTGGCGGGCCGCGAGTGGAAGGTGCCTTCTTGAGCGGCATGGCAATGGCAGGACGAATCATGGGAGCGATCAATGCGGACGCGGCAAGTGATTTTCAAAGAGACCGGCAAATCGAGCTTTTCTGACGCGTTTTCCGATTCACCTCAGCTAGCAGCATTTCGATCGAGGGCCGAAGCGATGATCCACCACGAAGTTAAAGTTTTGCAATGAAATTCGATCTGTGTGTCGGAATCGATTACTCGGGTGCGAAGACACCTTTGACGCGCAGCAAAACATTGCAGGTTTACGCTGCGTATCGCGGTGAAGAACCGTCGATTGTTTCTTCACCCGCATCCTCTGATAAATCAACTCGACATTGGTGTCGACGCGAAATCGCTTTGTGGTTGGCCGACCAAGTGAAGCAAGGCAAACGCGTTATCGCTGGAATTGATCACGGTTTTTCATTTCCGATCAGTTACCTGCAACGATACGGTCTTGATACTTGGCCTGATTTCTTGGCCGACTTTGTCGAGCACTGGCCGACGCATCAAGATCACGTTCAAGTCAGACAAATTCGGGAAAGGAATCACCGTCAGGTGACAAAACGAACAGGAACGAACAAAGAATTTCGGCTAACTGAACAATGGTCAAGTTCGGCTAAGTCCGTGTTTCAGTTTGACGTTCAAGGGAGCGTCGCGATGTCGACGCACGCGGGCATTCCGTGGCTCTATCAGCTAAAGATCGAGCTAGCCGATCAACTCCATTTTTGGCCGTTTGATGGCTGGAATCCTCCGGACGGCAAGTCGGTCATTGCCGAGATCTACCCATCAATTTTTAAGAGTCGCTACCCGCATCAGGGGCGCACGTGCGATCAACAAGATGCGTACAGTGTCGCGAAGTGGCTCAGTGAGACTTCTCGAAGCGGTTTCTTGAATCGCTATTTCAACCCACCCCTAAACGATGATGAACGTGCCCGCGCTGAACTCGAAGGTTGGATCCTTGGAATCAGTTAGGTCGGCGAGATTCTACGAAAGAGACATTCATGACGTACTACGAACACCGTTTCGACCGTGTTGAAGATTACCTCCACCACCGATCGCCTTACTTGTTAGTGGATCGGATCGTTTCGATTTCTAAAGACGAAGTTCAAACGGAAAAGAGGATCGGCGGTGACGAATTCTATCTTCAAGGACACTTTCCGGGCGCTGCCGTTTTTCCAGGCGCAATGATGCAAGAGTTGAGTACGCAATCGGCGGGCGTCTTAATCGCAGCAAACTACAATCCGATGCAACACTACGACACGCATGATCCACACTTCAACAAGTTTGCACTCGGCGTTTTGGTGAGAGTAAAGGGCGCAAGATTTCGCGGTTTTGCCAAACCCGGCGAAACCCTGCAAACCCAAGTCAAGCTAGTCGACCACACGGCAAACTTGTTCGACTTTGCTGCCAAAATATTGGTTGATGGCAAGACAATCATGAAGAACTCGTTTCAGTTGGCGACGGTTGAGTCTGAGCTTCTTCAAGGGCGTGCGTAGCATTCGAGTCCGGGCGATTGGCTGAGAGTTCAGTCAGTCATCTGACGCAATTCGAGGGCGCGTTCGTTTTTTTGTGCGGATGCCCCTTGACCTGCTCGCTACAGTCTTTCGCTCGAACTGAACCCGAGCAGTCATCGACTGATTGACTTAGCCGAAACAACCTTTCCCCTGACGACGCTTCTCTTGTGAAGCTCGTCGAACCTCTCCTAGGAAGTAGAAAAGATGAAGAAGTTTGCAATCGCACTTGCTGCCACCGTTTTGACCTTTGTTGGATCAACCACCAACGTCCAAGCCGATAGCCCCACTGCTGAAAAGACGATCGTCGAAGTCGCTGTCGAAAGCGACAGTTTCAAGACGCTTGTTGCTGCAGTTAAGGCAGGTGGGTTGGTCGAAACTCTGTCGGGCGAAGGCCCGTTCACCGTGTTTGCTCCCACCGACGACGCGTTCGCAAAGTTGCCAAAAGGCACGCTGGAATCGTTGCTGTTGCCAGAGAACAAGGCGAAGCTTGTCGCTATCTTGAAGTATCACGTTGTCGCCGGCAAAGTGATGGCAAAAGATGTCGTAAAGCTGACCGAGGCTAAAACCGTCCAAGGCTCGGCCGTCGCAATCAAGGTCGTAGAAGGCAAAGTCATGCTGGACAAGGCAACTGTGATCAAGGCCGACATTCCTTGTGCCAACGGCGTGATTCACGTCATCGATTCGGTGATCTTGCCGAAGGAGTAGTCTTCGTAACGAAAAGTCGCTCAATGGAACGCTGGATACGATCGTACCCAGCGTTCTTTTTATTTCTACGTACCGTTTTCGGGCGAGCTTCGGAATCACTGTGATTGCAATGAAACCTCGTTTCTAAGTCGCTGCGTTTTTTTATCACAGCGAAGACCGCGTGGGTTGTCGTCAAAGCGAAGACCGCGGTTGATCCGACACGTTCCGAAACGACGCCCATCGGGCCGACATGGTATGCGTGATCAACCTGTTAGGAAGATCGCGTTTCGGAGCCGAATCTAGTTTCACCGCAACCGTCCTGTAAGTTGTAGCCGGCTTCTTGCAATGTCTTGGAACAGGAAATCAATAGGCGTGGTAGCGGATGTGTGCTCGAAATCTTGGGTTGTCTCCGACGCTTGGCAGGTTCTTGTCTAGCCAATCTGGTCAATGAGGTGGATGCCAAGCCTGGCGTGACTTGCGATGCTACACGCCGGTTTGCCAACGGTTGCGGAATTACATCGCATCGATGGCAAAAACCTTTCCCAGGTCGATGCTGTTAAACTCTTTACACGTAAGTAGAGGAAGGCAGGAACAATAAATCTAGCGTCGATAGGATTCCACATGCGACCCATTGTTCAAATTTCGCTTGACTTGACGAATATCGACGAAGCTCTCGATACAGCCCGCTTGGCAATGCGAGCGGGTGTGGATTGGTTGGAAGCGGGCACACCACTGATTCTTGCGGAAGGATTGCATGGCGTCCGTGCACTGCGCGAGGCGTTTCCTGATACGCCGATCGTCGCAGACTTGAAGACGATGGACGGTGGATACCTAGAGGCCGAGATGATGGCGAAAGCCGGTGCGACTCATGTCGTTGTGATGGCTCGAGCCCACGAGGAAACGATTCGCTGTGTTGTGAAAGCGGGAGCCGATTTTGGTTGCAAAGTGATGGGCGACAACATGGTTTGTGAGGATAGGGTGGCGGGCGCGAAGTGGTTGGAAGATCTTGGTTGTGATTTTGTGGTACACCACATCGGGTATGACGAGCGGCGCGGCATCGCGGCAAGTGGACGGCGGATGCCAAGCCCGCTGGATCAGCTTCGGCAAGTTGTAGATGCTGTCAAGATTCCCGTTCAAGCCGTTGGCGGACTTTCGTTAGAACAAGCGATTGCTTGTCCACAGTACGGTGCACCGCTGGTGGTCTTGGGGGCTCCGCTGACCATCGACGCAGACGCATTCAAAACGGCTGATGGTGATCTGGAAGCTTCACTGCGCATGATCTGTGATGCCGTTCACTCACAAGACGTAGGTTAAAACATGAGATCAGCCGCTGTTGTGAATTTTGCCCCCGACAAGGGTAGCGTCGAAATTCGTGAGATCGATAAGCCAGTGATTGGTGCCGACGATGTACTGCTAGAAGTCGCCAACGTCGGCGTGTGCGGCAGTGACTTGCATCAATGGACATCCGATCATTCGTGGCCGGTGAACTATCCGGTTGTGCTGGGGCACGAGTTTGGGGGGCACATTGTCGAGACAGGTTCGGCGGTCGATGGTTGGAAGGAAGGTGACCGCGTCGTCAGCGAGACCGCAGCGATCATTGACCAGCGAAATCCAATGTCGCGTCGTGGGCTGTACAACCTCGATCCCACTCGGAAAGGGTTTGGATACGGTGTCGATGGAGCGATGACGAAATATGTGCGTGTTCCGTCGCGGATCTTGCACGCGGTTCCCGACTCGCTTGCGTTTGAACACGCTTGTCTGACCGAACCCTGCTGTGTGGCTTACAACGCGGTTGTTCGTAACGCTCGGATCGAACCGGGTGATCGCGTCGTCGTTCTCGGTCCGGGAACGATTGGCATTCTGTGCGCAGCGATGGCACGCCTATGCGGCGCCGAAGTCGCGTTGGTTGGTCTTCAATCGGATCGTCATCGGCTGGCGATTGCAAGCGAGCACTACGGATGTGAAGGGATCGTTGGGAATCCGATCGAGTGGGCACGCCAGCGTGACGGACTGGGTTGCGATGGTGTGATCGACGCAGCAGGTGCTAGTGCGACATTAGAGATAGCGATCGACATCGTGCGACCGGCGGGCTGGATCAGCAAGGTCGGTTGGGGGCCGCAACCGCTGGGATTCAATCTTGATCCGTTGGTGCAAAAAAACGTCACTCTGCAAGGAAGCTTTAGTCACAACTGGCCAATCTGGGAACGTGTGCTGGCGTTGTTGACCAGTGGTCAGTTGGACGTCAAGCCGATCATTGGTGGTGTTTGGCCCATCGATCAGTGGCACGACGCTTTTGAAAAAATGCACAAGGGCGAGGTTGTGAAGTCAGTGCTGAAACCGATTTGAGCCTCTGACTTCAAGATTCATTGTTAACGCAAACGATAAGGACCCAAACCGTGCCAAAACTTGCTGCGTTTCCCAAAGCTTACATGCAAGCCCTTTGCAAAGACGGCACAATGAAACTTGCCGAATGGTTTGAGCTGGCGGCGACGTTGGATGTCCAGGGTTTAGAGTTTTACGCGGGCTTCATCGAAATGGATGACGAAACGAAGTGGCCAGATTTCCGCCGGCAGGTCGAAGATCTCGGCATGTCCATTCCGATGCTCTGTTGTTCGCCCGATTTCACGCATCCGGACGCGGCCTTTCGAACTCGCGAAATCGCCAAGCAAAAATGTTGGATCGACATGACCGACGCGCTCGGTGGAAACTATTGCCGAGTCCTCAGTGGCCAGCGCCGCCCCGAATTGACGATTCCCGAAGGCGTCCGTTTGGCCGCCGAAAGCATCAAGGCTTGTTTGCCGTACGCGCAAGAAAGAAACATCACGCTGATTCTCGAAAATCACTACAAGGATGATTTCTGGGAGTACCCCGAGTTTGCTCAGGCGATGGATGTGTTCTGTGATCTCGTTGCTGCGATCGATCATCCCAACTTCGGTGTGAACTACGACCCCAGCAACGCGTTTCTTGCTGGTGATGATCCGATCGAATTGCTCAAGCGTGTTTCGGATCGCGTCGTCACGATGCACGCGAGCGATCGCTATTTGTTGGAAGGCACCATCGAAGACCTACGACGCGAAGAAGGCGGATCGCCAGGATACGCAAAGCGGCTCAGTCATGGCGAGATCGGCCAAGGGCTAAACGACTACGATGCGATCTTTAGGGAACTGAAAAGCAAAGGTTTCGACGGTTGGATCAGCATCGAAGACGGCGTCGATGGCATTGATCAACTACGGCGAAGTGCAAACTTTTTGCGCAGAAAGATCTCGCATTATTGGACATAGCGACACGCGGCTTAATCAAGCAAACAAATCTGCATGGGCTGGGTCGCCCGAGATTTGCTCGGCGATGCGTTCGGCCAATGCCGAGATTGTCATCAGCGGATTGCATCCGATCGAGGTGGGAATGATCGACCCGTCCGCGATGTAAAGTCCGGTGTGGACGGACGGCGTTTCGAAGCCGGTGGCTGCGTCCCGTTGGCCGCCTCGCGATACGTCGAAAACTCGTCCGCGATCATCGACGACGCCATTTCTCGGATCATCGGCCATCCCGCATCCGCCTAACGGGTGAACGGTGATTAAGTTGTCGCCGAAAATTTTCAAGTACTTGTATTTACCACCATGGGCGGCGGCGACTTTGGCGAATTCGCGGCGAATCAGTTTTCGATAGGGACTGTCTTTCAAGCCGGGCCACTTCACGCTGCCCAGCCCATCGTCGCCCAGCACCACTCGTCCTGCGGTTCCGTCGTGTCCCATTCCAAGCATCACCAACGTTTGGTCTAGATCCATGTCTTGCATCAACAGGCCTAAGACGTTGGCGTACGATCGCGACACGCTGCCGTCTTGGATCAATACTCGTTGTGACAAGTGAGGACGGTCAGGGTAGGTCAGATTTGTTTGGATGGTCGGGCCGACCGAGCAACCGTCTTTGGCGAACGCACTGAAGCCGCCAATGTTGGTCAAGTGATCGCTCTTGCGAACAAAGCCAACCGCGTCACCGTTGGTGGTCCAGCGATGGCCAATGCGATCGGAAACGGGCAGGCCAGCCGATCGGCTGCGCAGCAAGATTTCGTTACTGCCGATACTGCCCGCGCCAACGATCACCATCCGTGAAGTGATGGTTCCTGAACGTGTGCAAAGTTTGCCTTCGCGGTCCGGGTGAAAGTTGTTGAAGTGAATTTGATAGTGATCGCAAATTTTCTCGATCCGAACCACTTCGGTGTGCGTGTAGATTTCAGCACCGTATCGTCTCGCGAGCGGCAGGTAGTTCATCGCCAACGTATTCTTGGCACCGACGTTACAACCCGCCGTGCAGTCGCCGCAATCGATGCATCCCCGTTGTCGTAAACCTTGGCGATTGATGATCGCGGCTGTGTTGTTCTTGTTGCTGCGAGTCACCGTCAAAGCAGCCGGTTCGAATTTGACGCCACATCCTTCCAGTCGCTTGGCCGCCAACCGTTGGCTTCGCATTTTCGGACTGGCATCGATCGATTCGACACGGGCGTCCAGTTCCCAGCTAGCGCGTTCGTAGAACGGATCCAGCACGCGTCGGTCACGCAGCGCTGCGGGCCAGTCCGTTTGGTTGAAGCAATCCGCATCGGGGCGAATCGCGACATTGGCGTTGATCAACGACGAACCACCCAAGCCGTTGCCCGACAAGACGTTCACTTCGTCATTTTGCATCGCATTGAACAATCCGATCGGATTGTCGATCGTCTTTTTGTTCGGGCCGAGCATTTGGTAGCGTGATTGCTTCATCGCGCCGGCAAACGTATCGGCAAAGGTTCCGGGGATCCATTCGCGCCCACGTTCTAGGACCGCCAAGCGGACACCAGATTGCTTCGCCATCGCCAAACGGGCTGCACAAATCGACGCGCCGTAGCCCGATCCAATCACGATGATGTCAAAGTCCCAGGGGCCGGTTGCGGCGTTGCGACTTTGGTGGAATAACGCCTGCCCATGACGTGCGAGCGATCCGCCCAGGGGTTTCATGTTTTCGGCATGATCGGCGATCGCTCGCTTCTTGAATTCACTCGTCCCGGTCCGCCTGCGGTCAACGATCACCGGTAACGACCGGATCGGCGCAAAATCAGCTTTGACGCGAGGCGAGGCCATCGAACAGGTAGCGCCGGCAACCATGGCCGCGGTCGACTTCAAAACGTTTCGTCGGGTTTCCATAGACATCCGTATCGGTGGGCCAGCAGGCGAGACTTCCACGTCGATCGCCATAATCGCGCTGTCCTGATGCCAGCGGCGAACGGTTGTGTCGGTTGTGACGTTATCGACGTCGCTGCCCATTTTCCAAATGCCGGCCGTGTCGGTCGAAAATAGTAACCAGCGACTCGCCCAACAGATCCCTGGCGGCGGATTAGAATCTGACGCATGACCCTCGATGCCATCTCTGCGTTCTTGGATTCCTCGCCGACGATCCGCCTCTTAAAGGCGGACTTGGGCGCGTACGTCGTTTTTTTCTTGCGTCAGTCGTTCAAAGCGAACCACGAAGATTCCGCGATTGCGTTTTCGCACGATGACTTGATCCATCGGCTGCAGTGTTTCGAGGACGAATTGCATGACGAATTGCATGACGAAGACCGGTCGGCGCTGGTCGGATCCGCCGATCGGTATTTGCGTGAGTAACGATACGTTGATTTAGGATCACGTGAACAACAACTGGCGTAGTTGAGCTCGTCAGGAGTTTCGTTCATCGGAATCGTTATGCTGCCACGAATCGCACGAACGGGTACGAATCGGTGCAAGACGATTCGTGGAGATTCGTGCAATTCGTGGCGGAAATCTGGCTAAGGCGACAATCCGTTGGCGACTTCCGCTGCATGTAGAATCGTCATTTGTTGTTCGCGTGATTCTTAGTGAGCTGTGGGCCGTACGGCCTCGGGCACTGCAGCAAGATCCGCCAATGTGGATCCAGCTCGCATGGTTCGTTAAAATGTTCCGATCGTCGTACCATGGCCGGCTGCCTCTGCAACCACAGCCCGACCGATTCCCAGACTTTACGAGTAGCGTTTTCATGCTCAACCATTGCCTCCGTCATCTGACTTTCCTGATTGGATTCGTTGTCGCGTCGGCTGGATTCAGTGATGCTATCGGTCAAGATTTGATCACGTTACTGACCAACTCGAGATCAGCCAAGCTTCTTATCCAAATGCCAACGGGCGATGATGTGGTGACCAGCGTCGATCTGCGTCAACACCGTTACAAGTTCAACCGTCGGACTTTGGTCGATGCTTATCAGGAAGTTGGTGCTCGAAACGAAAAGTGGGATGATGCGGCGGTTGATTTTCTTGACGATATGGCCAAGTACTTTTCGCGAACTGGTGGGAATCTTTGCTCGGCAAAGCTGGCCAGCAAGGGCGAGAACGTCATGGAACTCGGATGCGAAGATCCGCTGGTTCGTTACTGTCGGGCCGTCATGATGAGCGAAGGTGATGCTTCGGATTCGGACCGCGGCAAAGCGATGCAAATGATCGAAGAGTCGTATCCGTTGATCGTGGTGCGGCGCTATCCCGCGATTCGCTGCTTCGCGGCGGCCGACCGGCTTCGCAAATTCTATGAAGCCAAAGATGGTGAAAGCAAGAAGGCCAAAAAGTAGTTTGACGAATGTTGGCGTCACTCGTTACAGATGATCGTCCAGGACGACTCGTCGAATCCCGAATCGTTGCCGGTCGTTGATTCGGTGTTGAGGTTCTTTCACACGATGCCGCTCAAAATCCGAGGCAACTACTTCTTTACGGCCAAGAAGTTCGAGAAAGAATCACCGTGGTTGGTCAATGTGATCGGTGGCGAACTACACCTCGACAAAGCATGGGCCGAACGCGGCGGCGGTTGGGGCTACAACGTCAGTGATTCAGACTGGGAAGGGTTCGCGGAGCATTTGAAGCGTGCCGAAAATTGCTTCAAACGGGCTTGGAAAATCTGCCCCGAGCGTCCACATGCGGCGACCGGCATGATCACGGTATCCATGGGTGCTTCCGAAAACCCGCACGAAGCGATGCAGGAGTGGTTCCAGCGTGCCATCGATGCACAGCTTGACTATTCGTCGGCCTATCACCGCATGTTCAGTGGGCTGAGACCGCGCTGGCATGGAACGCACGAACAGATGTTACAGCTCGGACGGTTGGCGGCTTCGACCGAACGCTTCGACACCGACGTTCCGTACATGTTGTGCGAATCGCTTTGGAGGATCTTGCATGACTTCCAGAATGACGAGGGCGATGGTTTTTTGCGTGAAAACGAAGTCTTTGACGAAGTCGAATCGGTTTGCCGCAAGTACATCGATCAGTATCAACAACAGGACTGTGAATCGCCGTGGTGGCATACGGTGTTGGCCGGGTTCGCTTTTTTGGACGAGCGTTATGAACTGGCGAAAGATCAAATCAACGAACTCGATGGCGAACTGAACGAAGAAACGCTCAGCCGATTTCCGCTTAGTCATGATGCCGTGATTTCGAAAGTCTTCCGCAACGTTGGTCCCAAGCGTGATGCGATCGCCGCGATCGACGAGGCGACGCAAAAGACGGACTACGGCAACGCGATGGTGTTGATCGAATCGCTGTTGAAACAAGACGGGTTGCGACCCCAAGTGACCAGCTCGCTGCGATCGGACTTGCAGGCGGCGAAGTGGTTGATACAGTTCGCCAGCGGTGAAGAGGTCAGCTTGCTTCCGGAGAAAGATCTTGCCGGTTGGTCGGTGCTATCGGGAAAGTGGATCAGTCGTCACACCGGCGCGCTGCGTGGTGAATCGGGTGAGTCCAATCGCAACGGTTTGGTGACGATTTGCCAAGCCGATTTTGGCCAGCGATGGGTGTTGACGGGCGAGATCGCTCGCGGCGGCGGTCGCGCATCACATGGAATGGCCGGCGTCTATTTGTACGAAGGCCGCGATCGAAAGTACTCGTTCGTTTACAACCATGCGTCCCAGTGGATGAGCTATGGCCCAATCGGCGAACTGAGCACGAACGAACGCCGGTTCGTTCCCAAATCCATCGTCGTGCCGTTTGAAATCCGATTCGACCAGGGTGAAATCAACGTGTGGCTGGATTACCGCGAATTGGTCAAGAAATACAAACTGGCCGGCTATGATCCCGAGGCCGAACTGACGATCGCAATCGGTACCGTTATCGAGCACGATGGCACCGTACTGACGTACCGCAACTTGAAAGTGAAGCGTCTGGCGGACGATCAGAAATGAGCGGAAGGGTCGGCACCGTCGGTCGGACGTGTTGATGCGAACATCTTGCTGCAGCCCCATATTGTGTCAGATAGACTATGGGATTCCGTTCCTTCAACCACTGTATTTCAATGCGCCGACTGTTCTCACTGGCTTGGGTCGTTTTTTCGTGCGTTTTGTCTGGGTTGTTAGCTGCGGCCGACCCGGACGTGGTGACTTGGGAGACGCGGCAACTTTCGTCGCAGTTCTTTAGCGAGTCCGCGACCACGGGCGACTTCAATCGCGATGGGATCACCGACATCGCGTCGGGGCCGTTTTGGTATGAAGGTCCAGACTTTCAGGCGGCAAACCGATTTTATGCGGGCGACGCGTTCGATCCG
>JBAUHR010000589.1:0-12019 GCA_049680385.1 Rubripirellula sp.
CGATAATTCAATCGCAGCGTCGTTCATCACTGGCAACGCGCCGGGGAACCCCAAACACACCGGACAAACCTGAGTGTTAGGTGGGGCCCCGAATTCAGTGCTGCAGCCGCAGAACAGTTTTGTGTCGGTTTTCAGTTGGACGTGAACTTCCAAGCCGATCACGGTCGTTGTGGGATAGCCGCTGTTGAGTGTCATGTTAGATCTATTGTTTTTGATTAGCCGACTTCTGATTAGCCGATGTCATTCGCCGAGTTCATGCGCCGATGTCGTGGAAGCCGATGTTGTGGTTGACGAGCAATCACTGCGGTCGTCGTTTGTGGTGATCGGTTGCCGTTTGGAATGCCGCACCGGCAAACAACAATCGCGACTCTTCCAACACCGGTGCTTGCAATTGAACCGCGACCGGCAATCCCGACGCGTCCACGCCTGCGGGCAACGAAATCGCCGGCACACCCGCCAAGTTCGCACCAACGGTGAACAAGTCACACAAGTACATCTGGATCGGATCATCGATTTTTGATCCCAGCGGAAACGCGGGCGTCGGTGTCACTGGGCCCAGCAACAAATCGACTTGGCTAAACGCAGCGTCATAGTCGCCCTTGATCAAACGCCGCACTTTCAGCGCCTGACTGTAGTACTGGTCCGCGTAACCTTCGCTCAGCGCATACGTGCCAACCATGATTCGCCGCTTGACTTCATCACCGAACCCTTCGGCCCGACTGCGGCAGTACGTCGTTACCAACGGACCAAGCTTGTCGCTGTTGGTTAAATCGGTTGACCGGTGACCGAAATGAGCACCGTCGTAACGCGACAAGTTGCTGCTCGCCTCACTCGGCGCGATCACATAGTACGTCGGCACCCAATAATCCGTGTGCGGCAAATCGATTTCAACGATTTCGGCACCGATCGATTCGAAGACACCCGCCGCGTCCAGCGTTGCTTGGCGAACCGAGTCTTCGACGCCGTCCCGGTCCATCGACTCGCGCAAGATGCCAATTTTCAAGCCACGCAAATCGGTGGAACTGAGCACGTCGGTGTAATGCGAGATGTCGATATCTAGCGACGTCGAATCACGACGGTCGTAACCGGCGATCGCCTGCAACATCAGCGCCACGTCGGGTACCGACCAAGCGATTGGGCCGACTTGATCCAGACTGCTGGCAAAGGCGACCAAACCGTATCGGCTGACGCGGCCGTAGGTCGGCTTTAGTCCTGTGACACCGCACATCGCAGCCGGCTGGCGAATCGATCCGCCCGTATCGGTGCCAAGCGAAAGCGGCACCGTTCCTGCGGCCACACAGGCCGCCGCGCCGCCGCTGCTGCCGCCGGGGATGCGAGTCGTGTCCCAAGGATTTCGTGTGACGCCAAACGCACTGCTTTCAGTACTTGCGCCCATCGCGAACTCGTCCATGTTCGTCTTACCGACGATCACCGCATCGGCGGCTCGCAGTCGTTCGACCACGCCGGCGTCATACGGTGGACGAAAATCCTTCAGCATCTTCGACGAACAAGTCGTCGGCATATCGTGAGTGCAAAGCACATCTTTGACCGCTACTGGAACACCCGCCAACGGGCCCAATTTACCGCCGGCGGCCCGTTTCGCATCAACGACCGCTGCCGCCGCTAGAGCCGCTTCGCGGTCCACATGGGTGAAAGCGTTGATGGTCGGTTGCGACGCTTCGATCGCGTCCAAAGCAGCGCCAGCGATCTCAACCGCCGTCGCTTCGCCCGCGGATTGAAGACGTAGGATTTCGAGTGCCGAATCAAGCATGTTGGTCAATGATTGGGGTAACGTCTGTGAGCTATCGCTCGAAATTATCGGTCATCCAAGCCCCAACGACCAGCGGGCAGACCAAATCGACGAAACTCGCGGCGTGTGCCGCAATACGGCGGCTGGCAATCACGAAAAATCCGACGTTCGACTGTCACTCGTCACCGGCTCGCGACCGCCTACAATGCAAAAATACAAACCCGACCCTGCCCCACTCTTCTTAGCGAGGCCCCCATGCAACGCACTGTGTCCCGATTCCTGCTCGTCGCGTCGACTCTGTTTCTAGCTGGCAATTTCCTAACCGGCAACGAAGCCATCGCCGAAGTTCAAACCGAAACAGTTGTCTACCAAGATGGCGACGTCACACTGGAAGGCTTCGTCGCCTGGGATCCCGATAAGATCACCGACAATGCCCCCGGCGTGTTGGTCGTTCACCAGTGGATGGGGCTAACGGACTACGAAAAGGGACGCTGCAAACAATTGGCCGACCTGGGCTTGGTCGCGCTGGCGCTGGACATCTACGGACAAGGTGTTCGTCCGGCCAACCAGGGCGAAGCCGGCGCGATGGCTGGCAAGTACAAGCAGGATCGCGATCTCTATCGCCGACGACTGAATCTGGGACTTGCTCAACTGCTTGATCGCGATAACGTTGATTCCAAACGAGTCGCCTCGATCGGGTACTGCTTTGGTGGTACCGGAGTCCTAGAACTTGCCCGCAGTGGTGCCGATGTCGCTGGCGTGGTCAGCTTTCACGGCGGGCTCGATTCGCCCAGCCCCGAAGACGGCAAAAACATCACCGCCAAAATCTTGGTTTGCCACGGTGCCGATGACCCGTTTGTCCCGCTGGCGGACATCCAAGCCTTCATCGCCGAACTCAATGCGGCCAATGTCAACTGGCAA
This sequence comes from Rubripirellula sp., assembly GCA_049680385.1. Lineage (GTDB taxonomy): Bacteria > Planctomycetota > Planctomycetia > Pirellulales > Pirellulaceae > Rubripirellula. The sequence goes on from JBAUHR010000589.1 coordinate 2,672, forward strand.
ATGGACGCCTACTCCGGCGCCGTCCACTCGTTCACCCAGCCCATGGCCGGCAACGATAACTCCAAAGGCGCCGCCTACAATGAACAAGCCGACCAACGTTCATGGCTGGCAATGCAACTGTTCTTTCAAGAACTGTTCGACATGAAAATGCCGCTCGCCAGGCAGTAATCTAGAAAACTCTCAACGGTTTGTCGATTTATGCGTTGGTCCAAAAACAACGATCAGCCGTCGGGCGCTAGCACACGGTTAACGTCGCAGAACCGGAAGCTAGCGCGTTCCGGCCGTTTTAATCGACAATACTCTCAGCGAGTTTCGCTACCCAGACCTAACGGCGACCGCGGCCTAGAAGAATTTTTGCAAAGTACAACGCTTGGACAATCGCACCGAGCGCGGCCACCACGTATGTCATCGCCGCCCAAAACAATGCCTTACGAGCTGATCGGTATTGATCGCCTTTGGCAATGCCGACGTCTTCCATCCAGTTGAGCGCGCGGCGGCTGGCGTTGAACTCAACGGGCAACGTGATCAGGCTGAACAAGGCGGGCAGACCGAGCGCGAAGAAACACAAAATCGCAGTCCCATGATTGCCCGCCATCTGTGAAACCGCTGCGCCGCCAAACGCCAAGACCGGTAACGCAATGTTGCTGACCTTCAACATCGGCACCATCTTTGAACGCAGCGACAACATCACGTATCCCGTCGCATCTTGCACCGCGTGCCCGCACTCGTGCGTCGCTACGGCGACGGCCGCGACGTTGGACTCAGAGAAAACGACTTGGCTCAGATTCACTGTCTTGTTGCGAGGATCGTAATGGTCCGTCAGTTTCCCCGGTGTCGAGATGACTTGGACGTCCGTGATGCCATTTTCGAACAACATTCGCTCGGCTGCTTGCTGGCCCGTCAATGGCATCGGGTCGCTTGAAAACTGAACAAATCGCTTGCGCATTTGCCGCGACACCAAACCACTGATCGCAGGAATGCCGAACAACAGCAACAAGAAAAACGGATCGTTCACGACAGACTCGCAATAAAAATTTTCAGGCCGATACTCGTGGCGAGTTTCGTTACCGGGACATCAGCGTTTTAGGCTGAAAAATCGTTCAGCGTGATTGTTGCCACGCATCCGATCGGACCACCCGCCAGTGTAACGTCGCCTAGGTGAAGGCGAGCAACACGGTAGGCACGGCAAAGCCCCAAACCCAATCCTCGACCTGCTTCGCGACCACTAAAATACGGGTCGAATGCATGCTTCCTGGCATTGTCGGACAAGCCGGGCCCGCTATCGGCGACATGAATCATGATCCGGCCCGATTCACGCACCAACGAAATGACAACCGTACCCTGGCAGCCCACTGCATCGATTGCATTGCGGACCAATGCCGCCGTTGCCTCGACCATCATGTTTTCATCCACCACGACTTCGGTTGGCTGATCCGGCGTGGAAACTTCCAGCCGAATCGATTGACGCGTTGCTTCGTCGCGGAATGAATCCGCCACCCGGCCCAGCACTTGATTCAGATCACACCGTGACCGGATCGCCGACGGTGGATTGGCATAGAACATCAGATCCGAAATCATCTCGTGAGCCCGATAGACCTGGTCGACGATGCGCTGCAAGGTCGCCACACGCCCTGGGTCCGACTCACCTCGCTGCAGTTGTTGAGCACGAGTTGAGATATTCGCAAGCGGATTGTTGATCTCGTGACTAAGCCCGTACGCCAACTGTTTGATGGCCCCCAGTTTGCTTTTGCGAAGCACTCGGTCGAACGATTCTTCGTACGACTGGGCCTGCTGCATCGTCCGCGCCAACTGACCCAGCATGTCATCGGTCGTCGCAGGCTGATCAGCCACCGCACCGTTGGTGTGCGATATCACCCTTGGCCACTGCTGCTGCCACGTCCCGGACACCTTTGGTCCGGCCAGTTCCAACCATAACGCCGCATCGTCCATCCAACGATCAATCGGTAACGTTAGAAAATGCGATCTCAGTTTTCGCCACTGCGCCTGCAACGCATCCGTGATCAGCGGCGCACCCATGAACGCATCTCCGCTGGCAAAACGTGATGTCGCGTGATCGATCAACCAATCTGCCAGATCACTCGGGTCGGCCTGTTCATCAGGCCAACCGAGCGCCGTGAAAATCAACAGCGGTGGGTCGGCCGCAATGGCCTGTGCCACTTGCCAGCGAAATGCCGCATCGGCATTCGCATCCGCGTGACGATGAACTCCGTCGCGCAGTTTTCCACGTGATGCACCGGAGCCACGACGATGTCGCAGCAAGATCCGGCCAATCACATCGGTTACATCGGCGCTTCGCGGCAACCACCAGCGGTCCGAACCGCGTCGCAAACAGGGCAACAAACCCATCGGGCTCGTCCTATCAATATTTCTGTGGCGACGAAGACTTTACCACGATGATCAGTTGACCACGCCTCGATCGATTTCTAACAAATCGCACGCCCGGCTGACCAAATCGTCAATCGAGAACGGCTTTTGCATGAAATCATTAGCGCCGGCAACTCGCAGGGCATCGACTTTGCTGTGTTCGACCATCCCCGAAATGCACAGGATCTTGACCATGTCCATTGTGGGATCGTTGCGAACGCGTTGACAAACTTCCTTGCCGTTGATGTCGGGAAGCATGACGTCAAGCACGACCAAGTCAGGCCGAAATTCTTTCACGCCCATACCGGCGTCAAAGCCGTTGTTGGCTGTGCGAATTTCGAACCGTCCGTCGCGTTCAAATCCGTCTTTCATCAAGTCGACCAAGTCTTGGTCATCGTCGACGATCAACAATTTCTTCTTGCCGTTTTCGAGTGCATCGGTGGGAATGCCGTTGTCCCTCATGAACAGATAAAGCTGTTCGCGAGGAATCCGACGGAACTTACTTCCGGGGACACGAAAGCCTTTCAACGATCCGTTGTCGAAACAACGAATGATCGTCTGTTGACTGACTTTACAAATCTTGGCCGCTTCGCCTGTCGTGAAGACCGTTTTAGTGGTCATGGCAGAAACCATCCTCCCTGCATGACTAGCCGTTTTTCAGAATGAATCTTGGCTTCGGTCCGTCTCTCATGATTCTTGCAACGCATGCCAGAATCCGATCGCCTAACCGAAGCGGACAATCGGTGGGATGGGGGTCAACGCATCCAGTGCGTCCAATTCAGACCATCCATTCACCGCAAGCCCTCATCTAGCAAACTTGCCGCTCTTCCCTCGACTACCACGCTGCCGCAATTACTTACGCGGGACGCAACAGACTACGCGAAGAACGCAGGCGACAAGAAGCTCCGAGCCTCTCTGCCTTGCCAAGCTTGCCTCATCGCCGAATTCTATCGATTCAGCCCAGCGGGTCAAGGTCGATTTCTACGCCGTAAGTCGCCGAAAACAATGGACTTACCGCAAACGCCGCGAACTACGCAAAAGATTTTTCAATTTGCTTGCCCCCTGCCCGCGGTTTGCCGTAGCGAAAGCCAGGCGATCTGATCGCTCAACCGTTGGCGAGTTTCGCTACCAAAACTGAAACGCAGCGAATTCAGTGATCCAAGTGCGCCATCACCAGTGCGATATCCGCCGGTGTGATGCCGCTGATTCGTTTGGCTTGGTCGAGTGACAACGGGCGCACCTTCGACAATTTTTCCCGTGCTTCGTTTCGCAACGACGAGATTTTTTGGTAGTCAAATGACGCTGGAATCTTTTTACCCGCCAGTCGATGTTGTTTTTCGACATCCATTTTTTGACGGTTGATGTACCCGGCGTACTTCACGTCGTGCAAAACCTGCTCGGCGGCTGACGAATCGATCGAATTAAGTTCTGGAATCAAAGCACAGATCGCCGGCCAGTCAATTTCGGGACGTCGCAAATAGACATCGCCCGCCGTCCGTTCAATTCGCGCCTCTTTCAAGATCGCAATGGCTTTGTCGATCTGAACCAGCTTTTCAGCAAACGTATCACGGCGATGAGCGGTGATTAGACCCAGCTTATCCGCGTCGGCGGTCAGTCGGCGGTCGGCATTGTCTTGCCGCAACAGCAACCGATACTCGGCGCGACTGGTAAACATCCGGTACGGCTCGTCCGTTCCAGCGGTGACCAGGTCATCCACCAACACGCCGATATATGCTTGATCCCGCGTTGGCACCCAGGTCGACTTTCCGGCAACCTTTAGCGCCGCGTTTGTACCGGCAAGCAACCCCTGGCCGGCGGCTTCTTCGTAACCCGTTGTGCCGTTGATTTGACCGGCAAAGTACAAACCATCAACCGTCTTGGCTTCCATGTGCGGCCATAGCTGAGTCGGCGGGCAGTAGTCGTATTCGACGGCATATCCGTAACGCATGATCGAAGCGTTCTCGAGTCCCACAATCTCGCGAAACATCCGGTCCTGAACGTCGCGCGGCAAACTCGTTGAGATCCCGTTGACGTAAACTTCTTGCGTATTGTGTCCTTCGGGTTCCAAGAACAATTGGTGCTGCGTCTTCTCGGCAAACCGTACGACCTTGTCTTCGATCGAAGGACAATAACGCGGACCTTGCGATTTGATTTGGCCGCTGTAGATTGGCGCGCGATCCAAGTTCGCGCGGACCAATTCGTGAACGGCGTCGTTGGTATAAGTGATGTGACACGGCACTTGTTCGACGTTCAACTTTCCCGTCAAGAACGAAAACGGTTGGGGGTCATCGTCACCGGGCTGTTCATCGAGTTTGGAATAATCAATCGTTCGCGCGTTCACTCGCGCCGGCGTGCCGGTCTTGAAACGATCGACTTCGAATTTCAGGCGATTCAGCGCGCCACTGATGCCCGACGTGGTGCCCTCCCCTCCCCTGCCGCCGGCCGTTTGTGATTCACCGGTGTGCATGATCGCTTGCAAGAACGTTCCGGTGGTCAACACCACCGCGCCGGCTCGGTAGACCGCATCACCGCGGACCTTGATGCCGACAATGCGTGTCCGTCCGTCGACCGACTCGGTGATCAAATCTTCGACGGTTTCTTGACGCAGGTCCAAGTTGTCTTGAGATTCGATTCGCATTTTGATGTGCGATTGATACGCGCGTTTGTCGGCTTGCGCACGCGGGCTGTGCATGGCCGGGCCTTTGCGCAAATTCAGCATCCGAAACTGGATTCCCGTGGCATCGATTGCTTCCCCCATCAGGCCACCCATCGCGTCGACCTCGCGGACAATTTGCCCCTTCGCGACTCCGCCGATCGCAGGGTTGCATGACATCTGTCCAACGGTGTCCAGATTGGTGGTTAGCAGAGCCGTCTTGGCCCCCAAGCGAGCCGCAGCAGCAGCGGCTTCGGTTCCGGCATGGCCGGCGCCGATCACGATGACGTCGTAGTGGTAAACGTTGGCGGTCATGAATTTTGCAAAAGAAAGGAGAGGATTCCTTAAAGATCTTTTTCTTCAAGAAATGGTGGTCGAATTGTCGAATCCGAGACAGAGGGATTGTGTCCAACGACAATCCCGCAGGCCCAAATTCGCATCGAGCGGATGCCACTTCGCACCGAGCGGAAGCAGCGGGCCAAGTTTTCAACGAATCATATCAACACAGTGTTTCTCACACGGGGCATGGCCGACAAGATGCAAAGCATGGCCGACAAGATGCAAATCGCCAAGAAAGCGAAGCTGATTGCCGCCCTGGCCGCAGCGTGCTGCCAGCCGACCACGATGATCCACACCGGGTGGGCTGTCGAGGTGAGCGGTTCGGTAACCGAGCAGAATTCGCAGCTCGTTGGTGAGAATCCTGGGCCAGAAGCCCCCAGCCGCGACAGCTTTGTGCTGGGTTCGCGGACTTTCACGATCCCCTACACCGTGGATTCCAGCGGCTCGTCCGCTGTCGAAGTCCAGTTGTTCGTCAGCCGCGGCCCCTCGGATCCATGGAAACTGATCGAATCAAAACGGCCTACTGAAGCGGACGCTCGCCAATTCGAATTCACGGCCGATCAAGACGGCGAGTTTTGGTTCGCGACGAGAACAACCAATCAGTCCAGCATGACGCAATTGGCCAGCACCGTTTCGCCCCAATTGAAAGTCTTTGTCGACACGTCCAAGCCGTACTGCGAAGTCCTGGCCGAAGCGGACGGAGATGGCCGCATCGATGTCCAGTTGGTCATCCAAGATGCCACGCCACTGAAGTCGATGCAGCTTCGATATGTCACCGAAACGGTGCGTACTTGGCAAGATGTGGATATCACCGCACTTCCGAATGATGGCCGAATGAGTTTCAAGCCCAACGAAGACTGGCAACAGTTGTCGCTGCAGTTGATCGTCACCGACGGCGCCGGGAACCAAAGCGCAGCGAACAAACTGGTCCTGCTGCCGCGTATCGCCGAAGCACCACCTGAAAACCGCTATGCGATGCGCCCCGGCGGCGGCATCGATGCTCGCCAAACACCGTTCCGTCTAAGCGAATCGGATGCAACGGATGCTCAAGCGGCGTCCGGCCCAGTGATCGCCTTGGACCGCCATCAACGCGTCCAAAATCAACGGAACCAGAATCAACGAAACCAACTGCACTCGACGGCCCATGGCTATGCCCCCGCCGTCGCTTTGCCGAATCAACGCAACCTTGGAAATTTTCGCGGCGCAGCGTTCCCCGCGACGCCACAGGACCAACTCTCCAAAGGATTCGGCGCGCTGCCGTCACAGTCGGCACCCGAACTGATCCCGCCACCCGAACCAGCCAGCATGACCGATGGCCTGTTCAGTTTTCCGGCGCCGAAACAGCAAGCCGGCATCGAATCATTGCCAGCTCCGAACGGATCCGCGGTTCCGTTTGATGCACCGTCAATCTACGCGTTGCCAGCACCCAAACAAACGCAAAGTACTTTGCCGCCACCGGCGTCACCTGAACAGATCAGCAACGGACTGGGACTATCGTCACCGGCAAACCCAAGTTCGCCCGAGTCGGTTCCGGCGCCGGCCGGCCAAGCGGACCCGTTGGCGACGAAAACGCCTGCGGCCACACCTGAATCGATCCCTGCGCCGCTGCCCGAACGAACGTTGTCCGAAGCCCTGAGGCCCTTGTCGGAAAAGAGTGCGTTGCCACCGCGCCGCGTCGACTCGCCGAATCCGAAACCGAGTCTCGCCCCCAAAACAACTGAGTACCGAAGCGCTCGCCCTAATTCAATTGAGCCGCGTGCACCTGAATCGCCAACACCGTCGGCAAAGTCGCTGGCGTCACGTGTGCCGGTTCGCTACAGCGATGGTCTGCGTTTTAGTTTGGCGTACGAATTGGAAGCCGTCGGCAGCCAAGGCGTCGAAGCCATCGAACTGTACGGCAGCGTCGACGAAGGCCGTTCGTGGAAGCTGTGGGGCAGTGACCCGGACCGAGCGAGCCCGTTCGATATTGAAACTCGCGAAGAAGGTGTCTTCGGTTATCGGATCGTCGTCGTCGGCAACAATGGCTTGGCCAGTCCACGACCCTTGCCCGGTGAATCGCCAGACATCGTCGTCGTGGTCGACAAACAAGCACCGGATGTCCGAATCACGGGCGCCCGGTATGGCGAAGGCGACCGCATCGGGGCCTTGGTAATCCTTTACGAGTGCAGCGATCCGAACCTGATGGCTCGTCCGGTCGCCCTATCGTTCAGCCCCAAGATCGACGGCCCCTGGACCACAATCGCCGCTGGTCTAGCCAATGACGGCGACTACGTCTGGCCCGCCGACCCTCAATTGCCACGCCAGTTCTACTTGCGTCTCGACGCAACCGACCAAGCGGGCAATGTGGGCACGTACATTCTGGACAAACCGATCGACGCCCAAGGCCTAGCACCGCGAGCAAGAATTCGCGGCTTCCAATCGATCTCGGGCGTCGAACCCGATGCGTCGTTCAAGTAGCGTTTGATCAACACAGTGCTGGATAAACGCATCGCGGCCCGGCGTTAGACGACTGTTGGCCTAACTGCCAGCTTTTGTCGCCGTCATTTTGCCAGCTCGGTTGCTTTGGTATCCTGGCCGGCATGACGCTGATTCATGCTTTCGAAATGCTGCCCGCTCCGCCCACGTCGGTTCCCGATGTGGTCGCCGTGTTTGGTGCCGATGCCAGCCTGCGGTCCTGGTCGATGCAAGCACTGGCCGCTGGCGGCGACGTGACTCAGTTCGATGGCGAGACAACGAAGTGGGCTGACCTTCGCGACGACCTGGCCACGGCATCGCTGTTTGACATGGGCGGCGGCAAGCGAACCATCATGGTTCGCGGTGCCGACAAATTTGTCAGCGACCATCGCCCGGAACTTGAAAAGTACTTGGCTAAGCCCGGATCGGCGTCACGGCTGATTTTGGATCTCGAATCGCTCGCCTCGAACACGCGAATCTATAAAGCGATTATGAAGGACCACATGCTGGTCGCGTGCGGCAACTCGACCGATTCCAAAGCAGGTGTGACGGCCGCGACTCGGCGGAAGTTTCTGACCGGCTATGTTGCCGCGCGGCACAAAACCAAAATCGATAAATCGGCCGCCGACGCGTTGCACGAAATGCTCGGCGACGAGATCGGCATGCTGGATACGGAAATCGCCAAACTGGCACTCTACATCGATCCGGCTGGCAAGATCGAAGAATCGCTTGTGCGAGACGTCGTCGCCGGATGGCAAGGCAAAACCGTTTGGCAGATCACCGACGCGATCGCGGCCGGCGATGCTGCCGAGGCGATTCGCCAACTCGACAAACTGCTAAGCGGTGGCCAACGTGCGATTGCGTTGTTGCCACAAATCGCTTGGTCGCTACGGCGTCTGGGGATGGCGACCGCACTTGTCGAACAACGCGAACGGTCGGGCCGCAGAATCCAGCTCGAAGACGCCCTGTCGTCGGCCGGCTTCCGTCGCCCCAGTGATATCCAACAAGCCAAGAAACAACTGCTGGGCATCGGACGCGTGCGAGCCCGACAATTGCTGCCGTGGTTGCTGGACGCGGACCTGCGTTTGAAGGGAACCCACAGCGCCGAAGGGCGCGACCGGTTCTTGCTGGAACAGTTGGTGATGAAGTTGGCCAAGTCGGCGAGTTAAGCGTTAAAAACGCCGAAATCCCAATTACAATCGTCTGCTTAGGACCGCGCGAGCAACGCTTGGCCAATGGTAGGTTGGGCTGCCAGCCTGTGTGATGCAGGCCTAGCCGCCTGCACTACGTCATGTGTTGATCCCGCTCTTCCTAACGTCGTCCTCGTCACGGGGGTTCGACCTCTTTTCTTAGGCTGTTGCGGTGCCACGACACTGGTTTCTAAAGACGAAACACGGAAAATCCGACCCGATCACGTCGAAGACGTTGATCCGTTTGGTGACGGCCGGCAAGGTAAAACCGGCCAGCGGGATCAGTTCGGACGGCGTCGATTGGATCAAAGCCGAACAAATCAAAGG
>JBAUHR010000590.1:0-2756 GCA_049680385.1 Rubripirellula sp.
ACTGAAGGCGAGCTAATAGAAGCTCTTTCGCCGTGTCTCAGTTCGTCAATCGAAGCAGACGACGACACGAGCCCCAGGGATAAGCATGACTGACTGCGGATGCGAATTGGAAGCAGAAGGCGACGCACAGCGAAGGACGCTGCGCGTGGTGCTGGCAATCAACGCTGCAATGTTTGTCGTCGAGATTATCGCTGGCGTGCTTGCCAGTTCGACGGGTCTGATCGCGGACTCACTCGACATGCTGGCCGACGCCAGCGTCTACGCAATCAGCCTGTACGCCGTTGGTCGTGCCGCCAACATCCGCCGTAACGCCGCGACTGCCAGCGGCGTGTTGCAACTGGCACTCGGCTTTGGTGTTTTGATCGAAGCGGTTCGCCGCTTTATCGGTGGCGGGGAACCGATCGGCGTTGCGATGATGGCGATGGGCTTCATTGCTTTGATCGCCAATTCTTTTTGCCTGTGGCTGATCGCCAAACACAAAAGTGGTGATGTCAACTTTCGAGCATCTTACATCTTCTCGGCGAACGACGTGATCGCCAACATTGGCGTCATCGTCTCGGGCCTCATCGTCAAACTCTCCGGCTCGCAAATCCCCGACCTGGTCATCGGAATCCTGATCACCAGCGTCGTTGTGCGAGGTGGCATCAAGATTCTCAGGATGGCCGGTTCCGGCGAAGAAGCGAGTTAAGCGGTGACGGTAGGTTCCTTCGCTGCGTCAACTGACGGTAAGAGATGGACTTCCCAAAGCTGTTAGGCTTGGTGGTGGTCCGTCCATTCTGATTGGGCCGTTGTTCGTGGGTGGACTGCTTGGCTGTGCTGGACGGTCGCGAGGAGCTTCGTAGCGTGGAAGCTCGGGAACTGCATTGCGGTTGGGAAGCGTTGGTGCAGTCATCGGCTGACGATCGGGCGTGCCGAAAGTGACGGCGGGGTTTCGGGGACTTGGATTCACAGGGCCGTGTGCGTGACCATCGTGTGAATGGTCGCCATGATCATGGCCATCGTTGGCATGGTGGCCGTGGTCATTATAGGAACCCGTCGCGCCGTTTGGAATTTCATACTGACGGGGTGCGTCGAGGTAGGGTGCATCCTGATGGGGTGGAATCTGTTGGGACAATCCACCTAGTGCGGGCTGGTTGTACTGCAACGGGCAACCGACATCGTCGGGGCAGTACACGCTGTTGTTGCTGTGATATTGGTTCAGCGGCATGTCGACGTATCCGAGAGCGATCGGGGCGTGACCGTGATGGCTGTCTTGGTAGTGGTACGAGTCGTGCGCATAGTGATGACCGCCCTGGTAGTGCCCGTAAAAATGTCCGTGGTCGGTATGGTGATGAGCTCCATGACCATGTCCATGCCAGTGCTGAGCAGCTGCTGGTTGTATTTGCGAAAAGGCAGCGAAAGCGAATGCGGCGAGCGCAACAACGGCGTGTTTCGGCATGTTTTTCATTTCGTTGTAAGTTTTGCACAGAGACAAGAAGACTGAAACAAGAAGGACGGACGAGACTTGCTCGCCCATCCAGTTGATTCAGAACGGTCGGTAACATTCGCAAGCGAACAACGCTTGATTAGTGATGGCCGCCAGCACCTAGAACATGGAAGCGTCCGATATCAAGGTGCAATCCACCGCGTTGACGATAAGGTTGTGATCGGTAGGTAGGAGAGTACTGTTGCTGGTATTGCGGTTGATAGCTCGGTTGGTAGGTTTGGCCGTATCCATAACCGCCGTAGTTCGATGAATAGCCGTAATTGCCATAGGTTTGAACGGGTGCTTGAGCGTAGCCGCCATGGTGACCGCCACCGTGATGGCCGCCGGAGTAGACGTGGTGTCCACCGTGACCACCATGAAAGTAGTCGCTAGCGGTGGCACCGGTATTTCCGGCAAAGGCGAACAATCCTGCTGCGAGAGCGGCAATTGCGAAGGCACGATTCATAAGGTTCAGTCCTGACATTCGAGGGGAGGTTCACGGCAAGTGCCGCTGGCTAGCCTTCTAACGCATTGCGTGTGCCAAACCGAAAAACCAACGATTCATGAGGCTTCACCAATCCTATGTCATCGAAATGACTGCTCAGTGACTCCATTCTGATGACAAAGCGAGACTCGATCGGTAAATTTACTTAGTTGCCGCCCCTCGTGTGGATGGATACGATTAACCTTGTGGGTGATGTGAATAATCCGACGGATTGTGATTGCCCCGCAAAAATCCCCCCGCAAGGAGTTTGGTTCGATGAAGATTCTTCTCTCAGCAGCCGTTGCCGTCATGGCGTTGGCGACTACCGCTCAAGCCCAGTGGGTCGTGCCACACACCACCACGCATCACCACAATGTGCCGCACACGACGACACACACTGATTACGTCCAGCATGGCAATCACGTCGATGCGGTGCCTCACACGACGACTCACATTGATCGCGTTCCCCACACGACGACGCATTTTGACAATGTCTCGCCCTACGGCAGCCAACCGATTTACAATCAACCCTATCGCTCGTCCCGTCCAGTGATTCAAGGACAATACATTCAGGGTCAGACCTATCCGCAACAGGGGCGGGTGATCTATCAAAATGGCATTCAGCAAAGCGGATACGTTCAACCGTACCAATCGTACCGTCCCAGCTATCAGTCCAGCGGCCACCTCCACACGCAAACTCACACGGATTACGTTCCCCACACGCAAACGCATATCGACTACCAACGGCATGGCAATCACTTGCACGCCGTTCCCCACACCACGACGCACATTGACGCGGTTCCTCAT
>JBAUHR010000591.1:0-2002 GCA_049680385.1 Rubripirellula sp.
GCGAGGGCATCTTTGACAACACGCTCCTGTTCTTCCTGACCGACAACGGCGGATCAAAATCAATGAGCGCTGACAACACGCCGCTGCGTGGTTTCAAGCAAACACTCGATGAAGGCGGGATTCGCACACCGTTCATCGTCTCGTGGCCCGAAAGGTTCAAGGGTGGTCGAACGTTGGATACACCGATCATTTCCTTCGACATCCTGCCCACGGCCCTTGATGCGGTCGGTGCGACACCCGCCACGCATGACTTCGCCGGAAAGAGCATTTTGCCGCTGTTGACCGGCGAATCAACACAGCATCACGACACGCTGTTTTGGAGCATCGGTCCGGACAACGAGTGGGCGGTCCGCCGAGGTGACTGGAAAATGCACTGGATCAAGAGCCGCATGGAACTCGTCAATCTCGCGAAAGATCCTTCCGAGAAAAAGAATCTGGCTGACAGCAATCCCGAGAAGGTGAAAGAACTGAGCGACGCCTTTGACCAATGGCTAGAAGAGATGGCGGAACCGATCAAAGGCGGACCCAAACGCAAAGATGGAATCCAGAAACCAGCGGATGTTGCCGCCCAGAACCAAAACATGACGCACCAGAACATGACGCCGCGTGAAATCGAACGGGCGCGTATCCGTGAAGAGAAGCGAGCAACAAAGAAGGCGGCCAAAGAAAAAGCGAAGACCATGGAAAAGGTGAAGGAGAAGTCATCCGACGAGGACACACTTCAACCCACGGCTACCCAACCAGTCATTAAAGCACCGACCACAAACGTGACAGGACCGCATCCCGGCAGCCGATTCGATCTGAGCCATTGGAAGCTGACACTACCTTATGACCAAGCCCACAACTACGGTGGCCATGCGATGGAAGTCGGCGCAAAGCAGCTCACCGAGGATTTCAAAGATCCGCATTTTCTGACCGATGCCAATGGGGCGATGGTCTTCTGGTGTCCCGTAGTTGGTTCAACAACGGAAGGCACGAAGTTTCCTCGCTGCGAATTACGCGAGATGCTGACGCCGGGCGATCCTGGCGATAATTGGAAGATGCCGGGCTCGCATACAATGGAAGCACGTTGTCGTGTCCTTGAAGTTCCTGACTACCCAAAAGTGGTGATCGGTCAGATCCATAGCTTCAGCGGCAAATCAAAACCACTTGTGAAACTCCAGTACTACAAAGGCCGCATCGAAGCTCTGATCAAACTCAGCCCCTTCTCAGGCAAGGACAAGCTAATCCAGTTTCCCGAAGTCGAATTGAACCGTGATATTTCATGGAAGATCGAGCTGAAAGACGGTGTGCTTTCGATAAGCGTTAATGACGTGACGCAATCTGAGAACATTGTCGAGCACGACGTGACATGGGAAAGCCAAACTTTCTATTTCAAGGCAGGCGTCTACCCTCAGGATAATGAGGGCACCTCTTCCGAAGGTGCGCGTGTTTCGTTTTCTTCATTGACGGTCCGTCACCAGGGTGCGTGATCACCATATGCATCACAGCCGCCTTCCCGTTCGACTCGAAACCTAATTGGAATAGAAGCTATGAATCGTCTTATATTTACATTGTTTGCGTTGATGACCGCATCGAGCGTCGATGCACAAGAGAAGCATCTATTCATTTTGTCGGGCCAATCCAATATGAAGCGACTGGATCCAGAAACATCATTCTCGCCGGCGGTACGCCAAGCGTTCGGCGAGGACCATGTCATCGTGGTCAAGGATGCTGAGGGGGGACAATCGATCAGGCGCTGGTATAAGAAGTGGAAAGATGTAAAGAACTACAATAGCATGAAGCCCGACACCAGCGCTGACCCATCGACCATCGGAGATCTTTACGACAGGCTGATGAAGCAGGTCGATGCAGAAATTGCCGGTAAGAGCATTAAGACAGTCACTTTTGTTTGGATGCAAGGTGAAGCCGATTCAGGGAAGCATTACGTTGTTTACGAAGAGAGCCTCAAAGGACTGGTTCAGCAGCTCGAAGAAGACCTGAAGCTTGGCAAAGTGAACGT
>JBAUHR010000592.1:0-11017 GCA_049680385.1 Rubripirellula sp.
GATTTCGCCTCGCAACATCGCTTCGGCGATCGATTCGCCGCCCGGGGGCAAATACCGCTGGATTGCGACGGCCGTTTGTCCGATCGTTTCGATTTCATCCAAGACTTGTTCGGGAAAGCGTCCACCGAATGTGCGTTCAAGCTTTCGTGCGATTTCCAATCGTTCCAAGCTGTCCAAGCCCAAATCCAACACGATGTTCGTGTCCAGGCTTAGTTGGCCTGCGCGTTCACCTGCGACATGACGGACGTGGTGACCGATGACTTCAACAATCGCAACGCTGACATCGGACGCATCAACCGGCTTTGAACTCGTGGCCGACGCTGCTTGCATCATCGGTGCCGCATCTGCCAGCGGGCCGCCGCCTGATTCCTCCCAACGGACCCATTTGGCGATCAGTTTCAAGTCGCCGTCACGAACCGCGTGCAAACATGCGTGACGTTGGATCTTGCCGCTGCTCGTCTTCGGGATGCTGCTGTTGCGAACCAAGTAAACGGCGTCCGGTGGCAGTTCGTGTTCGGACGTGACAGCGCGACGTATCGCTTGGATTTGCAGGTCCCAATCGATGTTGCGGTTACGAATCACTTCGGCAACGATCACCAACTGTTCGCGGCCATCATGCTCCATCGCAACTGCACCAACGGATCCGGCTTGCACGGCCTCGGACGCGGACTCGACGGTTTCTTCAATATCTTGTGGGTATCGATTTACACCTCGGACAATGATCATGTCCTTCAAGCGGCCAGAAACGTAGAGCTGGTTTTCGTATAGGAATCCAAGGTCACCGGTTCGCAAGAATGGTCCGTCGCCGTCGATCGTTGTGGCACGAAACGTCTGGTCCGTCGCTTCTTTGCGGCGATAGTATCCTTGCCCAACCGACGGGCTTTGAACCCAAATTTCGCCAATCGAATCACCCGGCAGTTTCTCGCGAGTCTCGGGGTCAACGATCAGTACTCGTTCGTTTGACAGCACCGCGCCGCAACCAACCAACTGGCGTGCCGCGTTATGGTCGGACGACACAGGCCGAACGATCTTTTGTTCCAGGCCGCGACCATCAAACGTCGTCGTCACCGGGCGAGGCGTTGTTGGGCCGCCCGTGACAATCAAAGTGGTTTCCGCCATGCCGTAACACGGCAGAGACGCGGCAGCGTTGAAGCCTAGCTTGCCGAAGCGATCGGAAAATTGTCGCAGTGTTGATTCGCGAATCGGTTCGGCGCCGTTGAACGCGATTTTCCAACGCGACAGATCAACGCCCTCGAGCTCCGAATCCAAAATCTTGTCAGCACAAAGCTGATACGAAAAGTTCGGACCACCAGATATCGTGACGTCGTACTTCGATATCCCTTGAAGCCATCGCACCGGACGCTGCAAGAACGTCATCGGGCTCATCAAGACGTTGGGTCGTCCCATGTACAACGGCATCAGGACTCCGCCGACCAAACCCATGTCGTGGTAAGTCGGCAACCAACTCATCCCAACAAACTCTTTGTCCGGGGCAAACGCTTCCAGGATCAATTCGCTGTTTGCGATCAGGTTGCCCTGGTTCAGCATCACGCCCTTTGGCGAACCAGTTGATCCGCTGGTGTATTGCAACACCGCCAACGAGTGTTCGCTTAGTCTCGGGCGTTGCCACGCCGCTGCGTTTCGGCAGCTAGGATCATCGGTTCCAAGCAATTGGACGCCGATCAGGTCGTCGTGTTGTTGATCGCCGGAAAGCTGTTCAACGATGCTGCGAGTCGACAACGCCCAACGCGCGTTCGCGTCAACCACGATCGAACGAATTCGTGATGCTTTGCGGTTTCGTCGCGGTGGATAGGCGGGCACCGCGATCGCACCGGCTGCGTGACAGGCAAAAAATCCGGTGACAAATTCCAGACCGGGCGGGTAAACCAGCAGGATTCGATCGCCCGCACGAACACGACATTCCGACTGCATGTATCCCGCCAAGGCGCGGACTTCTTCCCACAGTTGGCTGTACGTCAATCGTTGTTCGACCGATTCGGTATCGGTGAAAATGTACGCAGTGTCGCTCGGTCGGTGCGCAGCCCAATGTTCCAAGACCGATACGAAATGGTCTCTCGGAGGCGAATGGGTACCGAAATACGTGTGCAAGTCCACGGAGCGAGTCACCGACTGGTTTGCGGGAAAAAACGAAAGAACTGAGGTATGGCCGAATACGTTAACCTGTTTCAAACAATCCTTTAGAATACCGAAACGGTCATTGGCGTCATCGTGGCACTGTGAGTTTCGGAAGAAAACGGATCAAACTACCTGATCCCTACCGATTCCGAGCTTTGTGCGGGTGTCGCACCTAAATCTGCCGAGCCACAATTCTAATCAACCTCAATTTTTCAACCGACCAAAGATGCCGACTACCAAAACAACCGCCGGTACCGAGTCTCAGCAACCGAAACAAATTCCAACTCGCGCGGAATCCCCCCCGGTTGTTGGTCAGCCGATGGCACTGGTGGACCGAGTCGTCAACTTGCTCGACCCGGCTGGAAACCTATTCATCGGTACCAGTTTCGATGACGCGTCAGCCGCCGTTCGCAGTGGAAACGTCGACGCGATTCGCCGTATCGGTGGTCAGTTTGCGATTCTGGAACAATCCGGCAAGACGCTTCGCATGGCTCGTTCGATCGGACGACCCATGCGATATTTCCTGGCCAAGCGAGCCGAGGGGCCGGCGTTGATTGTGGCCGAACGAATGGACGAGATCGCCGAGCAACTTGAAAAAGAAGGACTGATCGACCAGTTTCGTCCGGCCTACACGCGAATGGTGCCGGCTCACCACTTGTTGGAATTGCAGTTGGTCGGTTGTCCGGATCCCAATCCGAAACTGCATCGATTTTTCGCTCCCCAGCGGAATCGCCTGCCCGCCAACATTGACGAAATTGGACAAGCGTACATTGGACGTTTGGCCGAGGCGATCGATGGATGGTTGGAAACCGTTCCGCCCGACGAACCGATCGGCGTGATGTTCAGTGGCGGCGTCGACAGCGGCGCGGTGCTGATGGTGTTGGATTTCTTGGTACGGCGACGCGGCCAGTCGCCTTCGCGGATCAAAGCGTTCACGTTGTCTGTCGGCCCCGATTCGGCGGATGCTCAGCAAGCCGCCGATTTTCTGAAACAAGTCAATCGCGAAATGTTCTTGGAAGTCGTCACAGTCCCCGCGTCATCGGTGTCTTGGCGAGACGCGGTGCGAGTGATCGAGGACTACAAGCCGCTGGACGTCCAGGCGGCGACGATGGGTCTGGCACTCTTAAAGGAAGTTCGCCGGCGCTATCCCGATTGGATCCACTTGATCGATGGCGACGGTGGCGACGAAAACCTGAAGGACTATCCGATCGAAGAAAACCCAGAACTGACCGTCCGCAGTGTGTTGGGCAATCGAATGCTCTATCAAGAGGGCTGGGGCGTCGATGCGGTCAAGCACTCGTTGACTTACAGCGGCGGGCAGAGTCGCGGGCACGTACGAACGAGCGCGCCGGCCACTTCGTTAGGATTTCGCGGTTTCAGTCCCTTCGCTGTTCCTGATGTGATCGAAGTTGCCGAGGCGATTCCGTTTGTTGAGTTGACGGACTGGGATCACGAAAAACTGTACGATCTGAAAGGCCAGGTCGTGGCATCCGGCGTTCGCCAGATTACTGGTGTCGAAATGCCCGCGTTCCCGAAACAGCGTTTTCAAAGAGGCGCCGTCGACGCCAAAACATTCGAAGCAATGTTCCCCACCTCGGACCGCGATTATCGCCAAGCGTTTAGCGAACTGTTCGGCTAGTAGGAACCGGCCCTGCGCTCAAGAATTTCGCTCAATCGGAATTGTTTTGCTGCCTCGAATCGCCCGAACGATTAACAATCAATGCAATTCCATTCGTGAAGATCCGTTTTATCCGTGGCAAAAATCGGTCTAAATCAACCAACCGTTGCCGACGTTCCCTACGGAATTCGCACGTTGCTGGACGATTGAGCAAGCATACCGCGTGCGGCCACAACGCGTTCTTTAGCATCGTTGCCACTGTCGGCGGTGATCGTCAGGTGGCCCATCTTGCGGCCAGGTTTCGCGGTCCGTTTGCCGTACAGATGCAGCGACACGGCACCGTCATTCATAACCGCATCCCAAGCCGGCGGCCGTCGGTCGTCGACCCAAAGGTCGCCAAGCAAGTTCGCCATCGCTGCGGCGCCGCATCGCAAGTTTGTCGATCCAAGCGGCAGTCCGCAGACGGCGCGAACGTGTTGTTCGAACTGGCTGGTGTGGCACGCTTCGATCGTCAAGTGACCCGAGTTGTGGGGCCGGGGCGCGACTTCGTTGATCATCACTTGATCACCGGCGACGAAAAATTCGACGCATAACAATCCGACTACGTCCAGCGTTTCGGCGGCGATGGTCGCAATCCGGCGTGCTTCGTTTGCGATCGCCTCGGACACGGTTGCTGGAACCACCGAAATATCGAGAACATGGTTGGCGTGCGAGTTTTCGAACACCGGAAAGCACTCGCTAACGCCGTCGTCTCGGCGAGCGACAACGACCGAGACTTCGCAATCAAACGGTACCCACTTTTCAGCGATCCACGAATCGAACGAAGACCACGGAACAGCGTCTGCGTCCGCAGCCGTTTCGACTTTGTATTGTCCTTTGCCGTCGTATCCACTGCGCGCTGTCTTCACGACCAATGGCCAACCCAGCGTTTGGCTTGCCGCGACCAAGCTTGCGGCGTCCGCGACTTCCGCGAAAGGAGTCACCGGCAAACCGGCATCTCGCAGCGTTGATTTTTCGACCAGCCGATCCTGAGCCGCGGCCAGCACCGAAGCCGATGGAAACGTCGGTGCAAACTGGCTGCAACGGGCGATCGTTTCCGCCGGAATGTTTTCGAACTCTAACGTGATGACATTACACTGCGCCGCGAACGCATCGATCGCGTCCGTGTCATCCAGCTTTCCAACCACGCTGCGGGTCGCAACCTGTGCGGCGGGCGTATCGACGCTTTCGCAAAAGATCACGACGTCGTAACCCATCGATGCGGCAGCCATTGCGAACATGCGGCCAAGCTGGCCACCGCCCACCATCCCGATGGTGGAACCGGGCAGGATCGTTTTCATTTTTGTTTTGTCAGTATTCACAATCACGTCGATTCTTACAGGTCGGCTGAGTCCAAGACCGCGTCAGTTTGTTTCTGGACGAACAAGTCCAATTTCGCTCGCAGGTCGCCGTCCGACAGAGCCAAAATTCGGGCCGCCATGATCCCCGCGTTTCTCGCACCGGCTGTTCCGATCGACATCGTTGCCACCGGAATTCCGCCTGGCATCTGAACAATCGACAAAAGCGAATCGAGTCCCTGCAGGGCTCGGCTTTGAACCGGCACGCCGATGACCGGCAAATTCGTTTCCGATGCGACCATGCCGGGCAAGTGTGCGGCGCCGCCGGCCCCGGCAATGATGACCTTCAATCCTCGCTCGGACGCATGGCCCGCGTAATCGACCATGCGGGCGGGCGTGCGGTGAGCCGACACGACGTGTCTTTCGTGCTTGACGCCCAACTCGTCCAAAATTTCAGACGCGTGACGCATCGTTTCCCAGTCATTGCGGCTGCCCATGATGACACCCACCACAGCGTCAGTCGGGCCAAAATCAGACTTTGTCATCGGCGATTTCTTTGATCGGGAAGCGGGAAATGCGAAACGCAGGTTTTAAGGGATAGAAATACGGTTGGCCATGGATGGACAGGATTCGCAGCGAGAACTGACGCGATTCGGAACGATTCGAAGAGAGGCAAATCGAGGCTTTGTCCGGTCGTGCGGGATATAGGTTTCGATTCACCACTTGTCAAACAACCCAGGGTTTTTCTTTCAGACAATCTTTAATGAAGGGGTAGAGTTTACCGAACAGGTACTTAGCACGACTTCGGTTGTTGAGTTCACGGTCCCGCATCTCGTGATCACAGAACCTTGTCGTTGAATTTCCGATGGATCGGAGTTTTCCAGATTAAGTACGGCCAGCGACAACGGCGAGTCGTTGGTTGCACGCCAGACCCATCGTAACCGGATTGATTTCTGTGAACGCTATCCCCACACCCAATCACGCTTCTGACGACCGACTTGCCGACGATTCGAAATCGATTGACGTTTGTGCCGAATACCTTTTGGTTTGCCAAGCTCAGTCCGTTGAATTGAATCAAGGCAGTTGGCGATTCACGCTTGAATCGGCCGACGGCGAATTGGTGCTCGAAGCCAGCGACGACGAAATCGGTGACTTGAATCGACTAACTTTGTTGGCGACCGTTCGCGGTCTCGAGTCCATCGAAGGCGCATCGCGAGTCACGTTGCTTAGCACGAACCGCTACTTGATTCGTTCATTGTCTGATTCGCTGCCGCGGTGGCGCGAGAACAACTTTGTTTGGGAACACTTCGGTCGTCGTATCGACGTCCAGCACGCTGACCTTTGGCGTCGTGTCGACCGAGCCCTTTCGATCCATCGTGTCGAGGCTTGTTTGGTTTCGTCACGCTTAGTTAGCAATGTTGAACCCGCCGCACCGGTTCGACGAGATCTTGAAACGTCAGGCGGCCAACTGAATCTGCGAATCGACAACGGACATGCGGGTGTTCCAAGTCGCACCCGACCAACCGACCAATCCACGGGTGGACCCAAAGACCAACTGCGACGTTGGTTGATGGGAACTGCCGAGACGTCCGAGGCCGCGACCGCACGACGCCGATTCTCGGCCGCCGATCTGTGTTCGTCGTAAGTGTTCGTCGTAAGTCGCGTCGTAAAGCACGACGCAAAGCATCATGACACGCGAAGTTCCGGCGACTGAAACCTGCCCCATCCCTTCCAATTGCCAACTCTGAACTGCCCTCCCCATGCAAACTCAAGTTTCGCTGTCCAGCATCGGACGCCTCATCAACGGAACTCACGAGAATCCCAGCAGTGTGCTGGGGCCGCACCCCGTCGAATATCGTGGTGAATCCGCGATCGCTGTGCGCAGTCTCTTGCCAGAAGCCCACGCAGCGTGGATTGTCGACAACGCCAGCGGAACTCGCCGGCCGATGCGGAAACTCCATCCAGGTGGCTTTTTCGAGGCAATCTGCACCCCTACGCCACTTGATCAAGCCGCCCCTGTCGACGCGTGCGATCGAGCGAGTGAAGATGGGGGGACTGAAAGTACATTAACATCTAGTGTGACAGCATTGACCGCTTCACCCTACCGCATCCAGATGACCAACCGAGACGGCGAGATGATTGATATGCCAGACCCGTACGCAGCACCTTCGATTCTGACGGACTTTGATACGTATCTGATCGGCGAAGGCCGGCACCATCAACTGTACGAACGACTCGGTGCACAGCTTCGCACTGTCGAAGGAGTCAAAGGGGTTAACTTTGCCGTTTGGGCGCCGAATGCACGATCGGTGCAAGTCGTTGGTGATTTCAATGGCTGGGATGGTCGTTCGCACGTTGCCCGCGGCAGTGACTCTGGGATTTGGGAACTGTTCGTTCCAACCGCACAAGCCGGCGATCGATACAAGTTCCGTTTGCACGACGCGAACGGCCAGTGGGTCGACAAATCGGATCCCGTCGGTTTCGCCGCCGAGTTGCCACCGCTGACCGCGTCGATCGTGGTCGACTTGACCAAACACACTTGGTCCGATGATGAGTGGATGGAGTCGCGTCGTCAGTGGAATCCGATGCACGAGCCAATGAATGTGTACGAAGTCCACTTGGGCAGTTGGCAGAAAGGTCCTGGCCGAACCCATGGTTGGTTGGACTATCGTGATCTCGCCGTTCGCTTGACTGACTATTGCAAGCGAATGAACTTCACTCACGTTGAACTGATGCCGATCAACGAGCACCCGTTCACAGGATCGTGGGGATATCAAGCCGTCGGTTACTTTGCACCGACAAGCCGCCACGGTTCGCCCGATGACTTTATGTTCTTCGTCGATCACTTGCACCAAAACGGAATCGGTGTGATCGTCGACTGGGTGCCTGCCCACTTCCCGAAAGACGCTCATGGCTTGGCCAAGTTTGACGGCACGCCGCTGTATGAACACGCCGACGTTCGTCAAGGCGAGCATCCGGACTGGGGCACGTTGATCCCGAACTACGGACGCAACGAAGTTCGAAACTT
Organism: Rubripirellula sp.; assembly: GCA_049680385.1. Lineage (GTDB taxonomy): Bacteria > Planctomycetota > Planctomycetia > Pirellulales > Pirellulaceae > Rubripirellula. The sequence goes on from JBAUHR010000592.1 coordinate 8,120, forward strand.
CTTCGTCGCCAACGCTCTGTTTTGGTTGGACAAGTATCACATCGATGGTTTGCGAGTCGATGCGGTCGCGTCGATGTTGTACTTGGACTACAGCCGCGAAGACGGCGAGTGGGTGCCGAACGAACACGGCGGCCGCGAAAATTTGGGTGCCATCGATTTCTTGCGGGAATTCAATACTGCGGTTCACGAAAAGTACCCCGGTGTGGTCACGGCCGCAGAAGAATCAACGGCCTGGCCGGGCGTGTCGCGTCCCGTTCACGATGGCGGACTCGGGTTCACGTACAAATGGAACATGGGCTGGATGAACGATTCGCTTCGTTATTTCCAAAACGAACCGATTCACCGTCAATACCACCAGAACGAATTGACGTTCAGCTTGATCTATGCGTTCACCGAAAACTTCATGCTGCCGCTATCGCACGATGAAGTCGTTCACGGCAAGGGCTCGCTGTTGGCGCAAATGCCAGGCGACATGTGGCAGAAATTCGCCAACTTACGTTTGCTGTACTCGTACATGTGGACTCACCCCGGCAAGAACTTGCTGTTCATGGGCTGCGAGTTCGGCATGTGGAACGAATGGAACCACGACGACGGCCCATCGTGGATGTTGTTGGACTTTGACACTCACCGTGGTGTCCAACAATGTGTTGCCGATCTAAACAAGGTCGTGATCGAAAACAAAGCTCTGCACGACTTGGACTTCTCGGGCGATGGATTCGAGTGGGTCGATTGCATGAACAATCAAGATAGTGTGCTGGTCTACCTGCGAAAGGGTTTAGACGACGCACCACCCGTCTTGGTGTGCTGTAATTTCACGCCCGTCGTTCGCCAACAGTACCGCGTTGGTGTGCCGAAGTCGGGTTATTGGAAAGAAATTTTCAACAGCGATTCGATTGCCTACGGTGGTTCGAACCAAGGAAACGCTCCTGGGTTGAATACCATCGGCGCAGGACACCATGGGCGTCCCGACAGCATCGAAATCACGATGCCGCCACTGGGCGTTTCGATGTTCCGGCTTGAATCGGACGGCGCGTAGTTTCACTCGCCCCCTGCGAAACGCAGTAGCAAATTTCAAGTAGAAAGATTGTCCCAATCGTTTGGAATTCGTGGCAACAGCGATACACGCAAACGATTGGGGACAACCGTTCTACTCTCGTTACCACAAAAATTCCGATCGAAATCCGCTACGGCGTTGCCCTCTCGGAGAGTCGAGTAGGCTCAGGTCATCCTTGAAAAGGACGGTGACGTCGAACTGCACGACCTCCACGTTGGCTTGGTGATTGGGGGCAAAGAGATTTTTGCCGAACGGTGGTATACTGTCGGCGTTATTGCTTCGCTCTGCTCTTGTTCCAATCTTTGGTGACCCCCGCGTCATGCCCGTCAAAATGCAACTTGCTCGGATCATCATTTCCGAGCTGACCGAGAATCAAGTCATTTACCTGCAGGAGGTCGATGGGCAGCGCGAATTTCCGATTTTGATCGGCATCTTCGAAGCCACCAACATCGACCGGCGTGTCAAAGATGACTATGAACCGCCGCGCCCTTTGACTCACGATCTGATCGTCGCAGTCGCACAGTCGCTCGGCGCGACACTGCAAAGTGTCATCATCAGTGACCTGAACCAGGCGACTTACTATGCAAAGCTCGTCTTGCAAAAAGACGACGGTGAAACGATCGAAATCGATTCTCGTCCTAGTGATGCCATTGCCATCGCGGTGACGTTCTCGCCGCCGTTGCCGATCTTTGTCGCCGAACATGTTTTAGACGAAGCAACCTCGTCGCTCTGAATCCTATGCAAGTCATTCATCGTGGCGATGAAGTCCGCCAGTTGGTTTGGTCGATGCGCGGCCGAGGCGAAACGGTCGGCGTTGTTCCGACGATGGGGGCGCTTCACGACGGGCATGTGTCGTTGGTGCGGAAGAGTGTCGAGATGTGCGATCACACCATCGTCACCATCTTTGTGAACCCAACTCAGTTTGCCGCCAACGAGGACTTGGGCAAGTATCCGCGAACTTTCGATGCTGATTGCCAAGCTGTTAAAGATGCCGGTGCCGCCTGCGTATTTTCTCCTTCGGTCGCCGAAATGTATCCGGACGGTTGCAGCACGTTCGTTGACCCACCGGCCGTTGGTTTGCCGCTTGAAGGAGTTTTTCGGCCGGAACATTTTCGCGGTGTTGCGACGATCGTCGCCAAACTGTTCAACCTGATTCCCGCGACGCATGCCGTCTTTGGCAGCAAGGACTATCAGCAGTTGAAAGTGGTCGAAGCGATGGTCAGTGATCTGAATTTTGGCATCGAAATCATTGCTGGCGAGATCATCCGGGACGCCGACGGTTTAGCGATGAGCAGTCGGAATCGGTACCTTTCGGCGGACGACCGAAAGACGGCGTTGTCTTTGTCCAAGGCTCTTCGTGTCGCGAAAGAAATTGCAGCCGGCGGAGAGTTAGACGTCGCGAAGATCGAAGCCGCAATGCACAAGATTCTGGCCGGTGTCGATACGCTCCAGTACGCGACCATCGTTGATGCCAACACACTGCAACCGATGCATACTCTGCGGTCGCCAGCCCAGGCTCTGATTGCAGTCCGCGTCGGAGCCACTCGTTTGATCGACAACGAGCGGATTCTGTAGACGGTTGGTGAATCCAGGCGATCCTTTAGGTGGGTGGCACGAATGACAACTGTTCGCAATCTCCCGTTCTTGGACTGGCGGCGGTGACATCAAGGCCGAGTTCTTCTCGCCGGTCACATCGCCGCACAAGCTCGTGTAAACGCAACAGGCAGTCGTCCAGACAGCCATGAATCAACAAACGTACACTACGTGTCAAGCGTTTTCACAAAAAAACATTCCCATCGATGCCACGGGCGCTGTCACGGGCACTGTCACGGGTGCTGTCACCC
>JBAUHR010000593.1:0-15179 GCA_049680385.1 Rubripirellula sp.
GTGACGACAAGCGGCGAGGAAATTGCCAGCGATGCCGTGGTCAGCAATTGCGATGCCGTACGAACTTACCGCGAACTGCTAGATGGCACGCCACAGTCCAAACAGTTTCAACGAACCAACAACCCAGAACCAGCATGCAGCGGCGTGGTGCTGTACTTGGGCCTTGATCGGCGTTACGAGCAACTGCTGCATCACAACTTTGTGTTTTCAAAAGATCCCGAAACAGAGTTCGACTACATCTATAAACGTGGCGAACCGGCTCCGGATCCAAGTGCCTACGTTTGCGCACCGTCGATCAGCGAACCAAGCGTTGCACCGGATGGTGGCGAAGCGTTGTACATCCTGGTCCACACACCTTATCTGCGGCCAGGACACGACTGGAAAAAAATGCTGCCCGAATACCGCGAAGTGATCTTGGACAAACTGGAACGAACCGCTGGCATGACCGGCATTCGCGATGCGATTCGCCACGAGTCGTCGCTAACACCCGAGGGCATCCACAACCGTTACCGAGTGCTCAACGGCGCGATCTACGGACTGGCAAGTCACGGCAAATACGTTGGTGCGTTCAAGCCCGCGAACCGGCGGAACGATTTGACAGGGTTGTACTTGGCCGGCGGTGCGGCGCACCCTGGCCCAGGGATGCCAATGGTGATGATGAGCGGCTGGATCGCGGCCGACTCACTCGACCAAGATGTTCAAGCCGGCAAGATCAAAGGTTCATCCCGCAAACCTGCGCCGGCTCGATAAAGCCAAGCGTCGTGCCACCGTACGTCCGCCGATCCCAATCACCCGGTGGCAACAAGTCCTGGTCAAACGTCTTCTCGGTTTCGACCATCAGGACACTGCCGGGGGGCGCGTTGAGCTGTACCGTGCGAATGATCGTGTTGAGATCCTCAAGTCGCTCGTGCCACATGATGTAGGGCGGGCACAGGAACACGATCCATGGCGTATCGTCGGCCGGGGGGCCCAGCAGTTGGCCCGCGACGCGAAACGTGTCGGCACCGACGACGACGATCTTATCAGTGACATCAAGTGAATCGGCTGTTTCGCGAATGTACCGAATCGCTCGGCGGTTCAGTTCGACGGCAACGGCCCGAGACGCACCCCGACTAAGGGACTCGAACGTCATCGCCCCGGTTCCTGCGAATAGGTCAAAGCAAACCGCTCCCTTGGCCGCCTTCAGCAGGATATTGAACGCGTTTTCGCGGATATTATCTTTCATCGGACGAGTGAAGTCCTCGCCGTGATAGATTACCGTCCGACCACGCATCGTCCCGCCAATGATCCGCAATTTGGTCGGCTTGGTCTTCGAGGGGTCGGATTGGGATCGAGATGATCGGCTTTTCGATTCTTTTGCTGGACGTTTCATTGGGCTAAGTATAGCGAACGCCCGCACTTGGGCGAGTCGGCCGTCGAAAGTCGCCAGGATGCAAAACCGAAACCGGTCGAGCAGCGTACTGGCAGCGATGGATCTAGTTTTTTTGCAGCCACTTCGAGAGCCTGTATGAGTTTTTCAGTCGCGAGATTCCGAGTCTTTTTTACGGTCTTGATCGTCATGACGTTCGTCGTGCAGGATCCTGCGGGCATGGCGACCGCTGCGGCGCAAGAGACCGCTGCGGCGCAAGAGACCGCTGAGGGACAAGAGAGCAGGGACGCGGCAGAACAGGCCGAATCGCCGAACACCGGCGATCCCGACGAAAAATCAGGCGATCCCGACGAAAAATCAGGCGAATCCGGCAAAGACAGCTCCGTCGCGCCCGAAGCGTCTGCGGAACCATCCGATCAGCCCGATCAGCCCACCGCGTTCTCATCCGAAGACGACCCTGCCTACGTGGCCGAAGTTGAACGCCGCCTCGAAGTCTTTCACCAGGCCAAAGCCGTTCTTCGGGACGCGATTCTGGAACAGCGGAAGATCTACATGCGGTACCTCAACCACGAAGATCGCACGCCAGCGTCTCGCGAAGCCTACATGGCCCAGCGGATTGAAGTGCTAGAAAGAATGGACGAAACCTACATGGCGGCGCTCGACCTTTCCCGCATTGCAGGTGATCAAGAAGCCGCGACCTATCTAGTGACGATGATCGATCACCGATTCAAACGGGACATCTATGACGTCGCCACGCTCGAAGGCGCAACCCGAATGATCGACGGCGGATCGCAGCTCGCCGTGATGTTCTTGGCGGCGGCTCGATCTGCAATGGTAGTCGGTGAATTTGACATGGCAAAGAAACTCTACGAAGTCCTTGCCAGCCAGAAAGAGGGCGTCGACCCCATGGCCACCGTCGACCAGAGCTTGGCGTCGTACCTAGAAAAGCATCGCGAACGATTCGCTGTCGAAGCAGAGATCCAAGCGGCCGAAGCAAAGGAGGACCGCAATCCTCGAGTCAAACTCAAAACAACTCAGGGCGACGTCCTCATTGAACTATACATCAACCAAGCTCCTTCAACGGTCGCCAACTTTATCAAGCTGGTCGAGAGTCGCTTTTACGACGGACTGGATTTCTATCAAGTCATCGATCACTTATTCGCACTGACGGGCGACGCAACCGGTCTGGGTGGTGGCAACAGTGGCAAGTTTGTGGTCGACGAATGTGACCGTCCCGACGCGCGGCGACCGTTTCGCGGCTCTCTGTTGATGGCCAAAATCCCCATGGGCGACCAAGGCGACTTCGTTCCCAACTCGGCCAGCACACAGTTCGCGATTTCGTTTCTGCCGCTGGCGGTTTCAGCCGACAATCAAACCGTATTTGGACGCGTCATCGAAGGCATGGACGCGATTTCGCGAATGCAACGAATCGACCCGTCGAAAGAAAAAGATAAAAACGCGATCCAAGTCCCGCCCGACCGGATCATCGAAGCGACCGTTATTCGACGTCCCGAGGTCCTTCCCGAAATCGAGTACTTTACGCCACCAGGACGATAGTCTTGGCGATCACACAAAAGCCCAACGTTCACGGCTTGTTCGTGATATTTGCTGGACGACCGGCCCTAGGGTAAAATAGCGTCTTCGACACCCCGCCTAAATTACCAATCGCGATCATCGCTGATGAAGAAGAAGACTGCTCGGTCTCAAGCCAACAAGTTAGCCAAACAAGCCAAGGCGGATGCGTTGGCAAATGCCGAAGCAAACGATAACTCCATCGTTGAACCAGGCATCGTTGAACCCGGCATCGCCGAAGCAACGGTTCCATCACGCCGCAATTTCATCAAAGGCAGCGGCATGATGCTGGCCGGTGGTGCAATCGTAGGCGGCAACCTTGAAGTGTCACGCGCCGCCCACGCCTACGGCAGCGATACCATCAAAATCGGATTGGTTGGATGCGGCGCACGTGGAACCGGCGCGGCGATCCAGGCACTCAACACCATGGGCGGTGGAATTCGACTGGTCGCCATGGCCGATGTTTTTGAAAGCAGCATCCAGACGGCGTATCGCACGATCAACAGCAAACACCCCGACAAGGTCAATGTCGACGCGACTCGCTTTGTTGGATTCGATGCCTACCAACGACTCCTGCAAACCGACTGTGACTTCGTCATCTTGGCGACGCCGCCTGGGTTCCGACCGTTGCACTTCGAAGCTGCCATCGATGCCGGCAAGCACGTCTTCATGGAAAAACCGGTCGCAACTGATGCACCGGGTGTTCGCCGCGTCCTGGCGGCAAACGAAAAAGCCAAGCAACGAGGACTCGGCGTTCAAGTCGGTCTGCAACGACGTCACGAGTTTCGGTATCGCGAGTGCATCGAAAAGTTAAAGAGCGGTGCAGTGGGCGACTTGATGTTCGGCCGCGCCTACTGGAACGGCGGCGGCGTTTGGGTACGCCCACGGACACCCGAGCAAACCGAACTCGAGTACCAAATCCGTAACTGGTATTATTTCAATTGGATCTGCGGCGACCACATCAATGAACAACACGTTCACAATCTAGACGTTATCAACTGGTTGCTTGGCGAGACGCCCATCGAAGCGCAAGGGCAGGGCGGTCGCGAAGTACGCAAGGGAACCGACCATGGGCAGATCTTTGATCACCACATGGTTGAGTTTACGTATCCAAGCGGTTTCAAACTGCTAAGCCAATGTCGGCATATCCAAGGCTGCTGGAACAGCGTCAGCGAGCATGTGCATGGCAGTCGCGGAACATGCGATATCAGCGACGCGTTAATTCGGGACCGGCAAGGCAACAAGGTTTGGCAAAGCGACGCCAAGGAAACCAAGGGCGGCAAAGGATGGCAACAAGAACACCACGACTTCTTCGCAGCTCTGCGACGAGGCGAAACACCGAACGAAGTCGATTACGGCGCGTTAAGCACGATGACCGCAATCATGGGCCGGATGGCGACCTACAGCGGAAAGGTCGTAAGATGGGACGAAGCGATCAACTGCAAACAATCGCTGGCAAACGTCGATGCAATGTATAGCTTTGACGACGCGGCTCCGGTACAAATTGATGCCAACGGCCAATATCCGGTAGCTGTTCCGGGCAGTAAAGATACGACAGTGTAGGTGTGTCGCACAGCGCGAGCGGCGGCAGTCCCTTATTCGTCGAACTGCCGCCGGATTGGTAACTTAGCTTAGAAAAACAGGCTAGCAGCATGCTGCTGCTTAGGCAGCAGCTTTCTGGGTCGGTTTGTCGCTGGAACTCAACCACTTGGTGACCTTCTTAAGATCCTTTTTCCAATCGGCGTCCACTCGGCGATCACAGAACGTGTGAAATAGGCCGTCGACGGTTTCGCTAAGAGTCCGAATAGCGTCGATGCGATCATCGTCATCGAATTCTTCATCGTCGTCCAAGTGTATTTTCGCGCCGCTGATGCCGAACGTCTCAGCTTGCAAAACGAGATCGAAAGTTCGTCCATCACGAACCATCGTCATCCCCGTTTTCCGCGGCAACTTGCCTGACCGGATCGCTTGCATCGCCTCAGGCAACCTGACCGGCGATTCCGCGGTGATCGTTTCTTTCCCTGATTCGCCAAGTGGACACTCCAGCGACAACGTCTTTGCCAACATCAAGGTGACTTCGGACTCGTCGGGCAACACGATCGTGTCGGATTCGTTCTCAAGTGTCCACCACAACCACATCAAGAATTCGTTGCCCAAAAAGTCGGGTGCCTGCGAGTGCTCGTTTGCCCAACCGTGCCCCGTCGCCGTTTCACCCGTCACAAAATTGACAGGCTGCAGATCATCAAGGTCGGCAAAGCAATCCGCTTCGACGGACCAATCCTGAGCGATGATCCCCGCGCCGAGTCGACGCAGTTCAACTTCGAAAGTTCGTTCTAGTAGATCTGTGCAATAGGCGCTCGATGTACCCACCGATCCACCAAAGTACAGCAATCCGTTCGAGTGATCCCACAACAACGGGTACTGTTGCATGCGTCGATACTTGCCCGACGCTGCCTCGACTTCGCACCGTTGCTCGACGGCTTCCTTGGCTTCTTTTCGCTGGGACTTTGTCGCTACACCGGACGGGCTGTCCTTGGCGTATCCCGCCAATTCCATTTGCAACCAGGCGGCCCGAATGGCGGCGGGAATCTGATTCGTGTCGACGCGAACACACATGTGTACGGCGTTGTTGATCAAGTTCTTATCAAGGTCAAAGTCTTGATCGAAGAGATGGTCGCCGCCCAAAAAGCCGACGTGAATATTTTCAGCGGAAGCACTCTCGTGCCGCCCGGCTGCATTGTTGGCCAGAATTTCGATGTGTTCTTCACCGAACGTATCCGCTTCGAAACCAGCGACGCTGAACCTTTCGAAACCAAGACTACCGCGGAGGAATGGCATTGACGATCCCGTTGTCGTAGAGAAATTTGTGGGGAATCCAATCAGGGTGTCGTGTCGTTATCGACTCGAAAGGACCGGGAATTTGCCGAGCAAATACCAGCGATCACCACATGCCCACTCGGTACGACCGGTATCGACGGCGATGTTGCCATGCAATCGATCCAGATTACCTGGACCTCGCCCGCGGCAATCTCAATCGGTCATTGCGGAAATAGTAAATGCTATTTACCAAGATCAGCTAACGTCGTTCCTCGCGCCGCCTCGCGTTCGGCAATCTTCAATTTCGCCAGCGACTGCCAAGCCGGATGGTCACTGGTCGGGCGAATACGATGCGCAAGTTCAAGAACTTCAGTAACTTCGATTTTAGATGCGGGTCGGGAAAGCGTTAAAGAATCCGCCTGACCAGCTCCGCCGGCGACAAGTCGCAACAGACCAGCCTCGACCAGTTGATCCGTCATTTCGTGAACGATCCTGCCACTCAAACCAATTCGGTCAGCAATTTGCTGGTTGTCGATGGTCTCACCGGCCTCGAATGACGATCCAATCTCACTCATGATGGGCAACATCCAGTCTGGATCGCCGGGCGGCAACTCGACGTCGTCCCAAGATGTTCGATTCGACGTCGCCGCCCCCATCGTTTGCAGCGTGTAGGTCAGGATCAATCCAAACAAGACGATCAGCCAAGTGATATAGATCCAAAATAGAAACAGGGGAATCAAACCAATTGAACCATAGATCCCTGTGTACGGCACCGCTTTGGCCACATAGATTTGAAAACCGAATTTCGCAAACTCCCACAACAGTGATCCAACAAGCGATCCGGTGACCGCCGCTCGAACGCTAACCTTTGTATTCGGCATCAACGCATACAGCAGAAACAGCAACACCCAGCTTGCCACCATCGAAAGCAAATGGATCAACGCCAATCGAAAGTCCGAACCGGCTCCGATCTGCGAAAACCACTCCACCACCTGCCCCGACATGTACAGACTCATCGCCAACAACCCGCTGCCGAGTGTGATGATCGACCAGTGGATCGCCAATCGAATGTGGATGGGTCGCTTTGAGGGTGCGTCGTAAATTTGGTTAAACAAGTGCTCGGTCGCATTGGCAAGCGCGACCGCGGCATAGACGAACAACAATAAACCGAACACGCCAATGGACTTGAAGTCGATCGACGCAACTTTCGCAGTCAGCTCTGTCAACGTCCGGCGGATACTTGCTCGGGCCTGACGCACCGATTCTTCCCGGACTTCTTCTTTATTCTGAGCTTCACGTTCAGCCAACGATATCGCTTCGTCGAGATCGATTTTGATACCAACCGCTGAATCCATTTCATTGCCGGCATCGCCAATGATCTGTTTGCCAATCATCGGCTCCAGCGCCGCCTCGATCTCCTCGGCGGGCTTGTCCCGCATGACCAGCGCATCGTTGTCGCCCGACCCCGGAATCTTAGGAACGCCAAAGAACGAATAAAGTTGGTTTTCGACTTGCCCTTGGACTTCATCCAAGCCACCGACAATCCGGAACATGACTAACCCGAGCACGACGACGGGAATCAGCGAAAAGATCGTCCGGTACGTTAGCTCTGCAGCCATCCCCTCGGCACGGTGACGTTGCAGTTGACGCCAGCAATGGGACATCAGATCCCAGCCGCGCCGAATCCGGTGCTGTCGCGGCGAGAGCTGGTCGGGCGGACCGCAGCAGGCGTCAACGATGGAGTCTATCAGTCGAGTCATCGAACACGCGAACCTTCGGCACCGGTTTACCAGACCAACAGCGAGCTGGCACGAACAACATCCCGAAGCTTACCCGACTTTGACAGATCGAGCATAGGCTGACTGCCTCACCAATCCTAACAGTCTTGCGCAACCCAATCCTCGAGCCGAAGATTCGCTGGATGCGGACTACTCGCCTTGCGATGGCTGGCTGCTTCGCGCCTTGATTTGGGGCGGGAGAGTTGCCAGAAACGCTTGAGCGACAGGCACCCCAGCGGGCAACGCCGTAGCGGATCTAGAGTAGAACGATTGTTACTCAAAGTTCTGCGATCGAAAATCCGCTGCGGCGTCGCCCAGCGGGGCTGCGGCAATGCCTCAAATAGTCACCAGGCATGAAAAAAACCGCGAACGGTCGTGAGACCCGATCGCGGCTTTCATTTCAGTAGCGACGAGTGGACTTGAACCACCGACCCCAGCCTTATGAAGACCGTGCTCTAACCAACTGAGCTACGTCGCCGTGAGGGCGAGAGTATGCCAAAAATTGCAAGCCTCGCCAAGCCCCATCCGAGGCCGCGTTTTTCGGGCTTTTCCAGAGTTTCACTGGGCTTTCCGTTAGGCTTTCCGGGACTTTGCTCAGTCTCGGTTGGCGGCCCGATGAGTGTTGTCCTGGATATCGAGCATCAATTTGATCCCTTCGGAGATGGCCAGCATGGTCATTCCCAAAATGCCGCCAAACAACATTGGTGGAGCGGACGCGAGTCCAACGACTAAGTCCGAGCTACCATTATACTTGGCGTATCCCATCGCAATGGCAGCAACGACAAGCGCCCCCACCAACACCACGTATGCGGAAATTCGATACAAGAAGCTGATGATGTCGAGCATTGGATATTCACGAGGCTGCCAACCAGCAGTCGGATGGACGTCTGTACTGGCAGTGCCAGAGTGATTGCCTGGCGGCGGTGTAGTCGTCGAGTCCTTGAGAATCTCGGCGGAAGCCACGGTCGCCGCACCCGTGACCGGCGCCAGAATCGGCGAACTGGCGCGACCGTCGCCCTGGACATCTGCGTCTGCATCTGCATCTGCCTTCACTGCAGCCTGCTTGCCCATCGACTTTGACTCGCCCCGATCGGACTCGCCCTGTGGATCGACAACGACAGGTGCCTTGGCCACCTTGTCCTTCCTCTTAGTCGATTTCGCCGAGGCGTCGACATTGATATCGATCACTGGATTCGAATCTGATTTTCCGGACTCGCCACCTTGCAGGAAACTAAACGCGTCCTCGGCCGGTTCATCGGCGACCGCTTTCTTAGCGTCTGATTTCTTGCTGGTCGGTTTCGTTGAATCGGCGCGATTGGAACCCGGCGACTTCGCTGCTGTCGATGACGGCGATTCGATCAAGACGCCGGCGTTACATGATGGACAGCGGACTTTCTTGCCGGCGTAACTAGGTTTGACTTTCAAAGTCTTGCCACAGTCGCAGACCGCCAAAATTAATTCATCCGCCATACTACGCTCATCCGAAAATCGAAAAAACAAATATCGCGACCGTTTGCCGCCTGTCCCATCATGACCACGACGGACAACGCATTCAACAAAATGGCCGAACTCCAGCCCTCACTTCGTCAAAAAAGCTCACCAACCGGCGGTTTTTCTTTTGTGACACGTTTCCGTTTCGGCTTAGTCGATTTCGCAACCACAGTCGGCGTCGCGGAAATTTCGCCATCCGCACCGCTGTCATCGAGCGACTGAACGAACAACATTTCCGCAGGCACGGCCGCGCGAGCAACCTCGATCAAATGGTCGTGGTGAGTGAACATGATCACCTGAGTTTGCTTGGACAGTTCGGCCAGGATCCGCATCGCCGCGGCTGAACGTTTGTCATCAAACTTGACCAAGATATCGTCGATCACAAACGGTACCGGTGGATTGGACTGGAAGTGCAGTTCGAGCGACGCGATTCGCAGTGCCAAGAACAGTTGGTCGCACGTTCCCTCGCTCATTCCGTCCACCGTCACCAACGATTCTGACTGGCTTGTCGAAGCCCGCACGCCGACCAAGACCGGTTCGCCGTCGTCGCCAAAATCCGAACGCAAACCTTCGAACGCGCCCAGCGTTAGCTCAGCAAACAATTCGCTGGCCCGCTGCAGCACTGGACCTTGATTCTGCTCGCGATACCGATGCACGGCGCGCTTCAAAACGACCGACGCCAGCTTCATCCGCGAATACGTTTCGGCATGTTCGCGAACTTGCGACAAAGCAACCTCGGCATCTTCGTTCGCCTTCGCCGCATCCGAACTGCCGTCGATCCGGTCCAGATCCTTTTGCTGGGCTCCGATTGATTCCGACAACTCCTCACGCAGCTTTTTGGCCTGCTCGATCTGTTCGGCCAACTGATCACTTCGAGGCCCCAAACGGTCGGGATCTTCGGCACTTGCCGCCGCAATGAAAGTGTCCAGTTCCGCGCCCTGACTCCATTGCCGCAGCAAGTTTTCCAGCGAATGGATCTGTTGCTCAATTTCGATCCGGCGGGTGGACTGACGCTCGACGTTTACCAAATCGTCCGTCGATTCACACCCGGCTTCACGACGCAGGTCGTCCAAACGCGCGGTCTGGTTGATGATCGACTGCTTCGCAGACGCCATTTGTTTTTCAATGCGATCACGTTCCGCAATCAAGCTATCGCGAGTCGCTTTCTGTTCAGTGGCTCGCCCGAGTTGGTCTTGCAAATCGGCCACCGTTTGCGAAACCGATGCCTCGCCAACATCCACGCCAAGGGTCTCGGTAAGGTTGCGAACAGAATCGTCGTAAGCTTCAATTTGCGTGTGATGATTGTTCCAGTCGCGGGCGAGTTCTTCGGCCTCGTCAATATCGTGTACCAGTTGATCGATCGTCTGCAGCATCGCCATCGCGCCCGATGCCGACAGGTTGGCGTTGCCGTCAAGCACTTTGACGGCCTCCTGCCACTGCGTCTGCCAACGTTCTTTCTTTTCGCTGGCATCGGCCAGCTTGTTCTTTGCGTTACCACATTCTTCGCGGTACTGCGTCACCTGCGTTTGCAATTGCGATCGTTTGTGATCGATCGCCTCGAATGACTTGAAACGTTGATCGGCAACTTCGATCAAGGACGCGAGCGACACTGCGGATTCAAAATCGGTCGCGGGATCAATTTCATCGAACCGAGCCAGCAGTGTTTGGCGGTGAGACTCAATGAGGCTTCGGTTGGACTGGTACGTTTGGTCCTGTTCGCGGATCAAACCGGCAAGTTCCGAGATCTTTCGATGACTTTCCATCCACGCCTTCATTTCGACCGGCGCTAGCGGATCGATGTTGGCCAGCATCCACAATTCCCGCCAATCGCTTTGCGTATTAGCGCGATCCGACTTGGCAGCTTCCAAACGTGTGCGTCGATTTTCGAGTGACGTGGTCCAGCCGTCTCGGTCGGAAATCCACCGAGTCTTTTCGGCAACCCGTTCGGCTTCGCGTCTTAGCCGGTCACTCATTTCGTCGGCCTGACGAACCAGCGTTTCATATTCGTCGATCGACTCGGAATTCATTGACGACGCGTCCGACGTCCCGTGGCCAAGAGTTGCCGCGATCGGTCGCCAAAGTTCGTCGCGGCGCAAGCGGACGCCGTCTAAGTCGTCTTCGGTGGGAACGTCCTGGGTCAACTGCAAAGCATTCAGCCGCGTATCGGCATCAGCGATCTTGTCTTCCAAGTCGGCGATTTCAGAGTGCAACGATCGAACGTTTTGGTCCGCGCCGGCAAGGTCGACTTCATAGCGAGCGACCGAATCGGGCGAAGGGATTGGAAGACTTTCCAGTTCTTCGATCGTTCCAGACCACAGCGGCAGCTTGGCGATCTCTCGTTCGCCACGTGACCGCGATTCGATCAGTTTGGCTTCTTGAATTGCCAGTTGCTGTTCGCAATCACCGAGCTTTCGAGCGTTATCGATTGCTGTCCGCAACGAACGGGCATCGACCGATTTAGGAAGTGCCGCCAACGCGGCTTCGGCGTCCTTAAGCACTCGCTGTTTGTCGGCCAGTTCGGTCGCCGCCGCGTCAGCCGAGTGCATCAGCGCCGAACGTTGCTCGGCCAGTTCGTTGATCCGCAGTCGGCTGGTGGTTCCTATGCGAACTTGTTCGGCGTGGTCTGCCGAAGGATCCTTGCCCAGTTCAAGCAGCGTTCGCTCGGCTCTTGTTTCCAGCGTCTTGCGTTTCGATTTCAGTTCGGGGCAATTGCGAACCCAGTCGAGGTAACGTTCCAGTTTCTTGTACAGATTCTTAATCGCCGAAGCATGATCCAACACCGCCTGGGGCACATCAAGTGCATCGATTCGCGTCGTGATTGACGCCAAATCCAATTGCGTTGATTCCAGCGAAGCCGTGGCGGCCGTCAACGCAAAAGAAGCCGCAGCGCGAACCTCGGAAAAGTCAGATCGCAATCGGGGCGCATCGGATACTTCGGCCAACAACGCTCGCTGGTCTTTCAAACTGCTGATCGTGGGCAAGGCTTCGCGTATGCGGTCAAGCGACTGCTTTGACGTTTCAAGATCCAGGATCTGTTGGTCGAGATCGCGGCGTTTACTAAGGCTTTGATCAAGGGCGGTCTTTTGCGATTGCCACTGTTTACTAGGCACGCTCTTTTCACTAACCACTTTGCACGCCGCCGAATATTGAGCGATCGCTGCGTTGATGGCCGGCCGCGAACCGGTGAGTTTAAACAGTCGATCACACTCGCTGTCGAGCCATTTGCCGACCGCGCCAACGCGAGCCGTCCCGGCGCCCGCGGCGAACAGCGAACCGCCAACGTCGCCACCATTGGCGACAATTTCCCGACCACCGGCGACGAGTTGTTCTAAATCAATGCCGAACTGAGTTTCAAATTGTTCTTCGGACAGTCGGTGTAGACAGTCGTTGAATTCATCAAGCGAGACGATCGCTTTGTCGTCTTCACCGCGAAGCGACTTTTGACCGCCTTTGCGGCGAATGCACGCCAATTTCGTTCCGTCATCGCCTTCGATAACACCACCAACACGAAGCTCGTTGTGCGTGTGTACGAAATGATCACGACAGGACTTTTCGCCTTTGATCCCAAACAACCATTGCTTCATCGCGCGAAGCGTTGAACTCTTACCGCCTTCGTTGGGGCCATAAATAACGTGAAACCCAAACTCGCCTTCGGTGAAGGAAAGACTGCGGCCAGTGAACGGTCCAATTCGAATCAGATCAAGTCGGTGAATTCTCATGATGATGCCTCCTCGGTCGTCAATTGATGCACCAACATCGGTTGAATCTCGGACAGCAACGAACGCAGAGCCTTAATATCGTTCTTCGGTGCGATCGCGTCCGTCCCCCGGTTCAGGTCCGCGGGCAGCTTCCCTCGCATGTCATCAAGTGCAGCGTCCAATTCAGTCGCCATCTCGTCATCCATGCCAAGTTCGTCGAACAGCCGAAGCACTTCTTCGATCGGACCGCTGGCCACGTCTTCGGCGGTCAACTGTTTCAGCGGACGAGTGTTGAACTTGACCTTTTCGATCCACACATCCGCACCACCTACACTGATCGCATCGGCGCGAATCTGCCCCGACCATTTTTCCGGTTCCGACAGCCAAGCGTCGTGTGCTGTTGAAGTTCCCTCCACGACCACACGAACAGCCATCGGCAAACCATCGCCGCCGGCCACAACGTCCTGCATCCGATTTGCAAAACGTGACAACAATTCGTCGGGTGATTCCACACCGTCGACATCGACATCGCAGATCTCCCAACGAAAAACGTCCAAACGAACGAACTGCATGGACACGTTGCCAGAATGATCCACCGAGACGACTTCGCATCCCTTGGGGCCGGATTCGCGAACGTGCCGACCTTGAATATTCCCAGGAAACACGATCGGCGATTCGCCTGATTTGTGGTGGTGCTTTCGCGTGTGGATGTGACCGAGTGCCCAGTAGTCGTAGCCAAGGCTGATCAGATCGGATGGGCTGCAAGGTGCATAACGATGGTGGGCTCCGCCGACACCGTCCAGCGATGTATGCAACATCCCGATGTTGAACTTGCCCGCCATCGAAGCCGGGTACTCGCGGACCAAATTTTCGGCTTCGGCTTGTTGAGCAAATCCGCGACCGTGGATCGCAACATCGATATCATCTAACACGACCGTCTCCGGTTGGCTTGACGACAACATGACCGGTCGGCCGCTGGGGTTGGCTGGCAATTTGAACACGTTGGTCATCTTGCTTTGCGCATCATGGTTGCCGCTGATCGCGTAGACCTCGATGCCCGATTTCTGCAATCGGTCCAGCCACTTCAAGAAGTACATCCCCGTGTCTGCGGTGTCCCATGTACCGTCGTAAATGTCACCGGCAATCAGAACAAAGTCGACTTGTTCACGCTCGGCCAAGTCCGCCAAACTGGTCAGCGCCTCGCGCACGGCGCCGCGAATCTGATCGACGGGCCCATCGCTCGCGAGCCCCCGCAGCGGACTGTCCAGATGGATGTCCGCAGTGTGAATGAACTTAAAGATGGTTCCGTCCTACGTTCGGTGGGGCGCCGCAACTAATTGATTCGCTAGCGACAACACGTTCCGGCGATTCACTGCGGCGATCACTAAAATCGCCTGCGGTTCATTCTATTTTCAGAATCCACCGAGGAACAGCGGTGACGTTTCCTCTTGGCCATCCAAACGTCCTAGACGACGATGAAATCCCGTTTTTAGCGACGTAATCGTTACGCCGACGACAAAACATGCCAATCCGGACTGAATCGGAAAATTGGCGCCGCGATAGGAACCGCTGCGGTACGCGCCGGCTGCCAACAACCCCGCCAAACAGGCCGCTTGGATTCCCGCCACGTACCACCATCCCGTTCGCCGCACCAAGACGGAATACGCGAGTGAGACCAGCATCGCGATCGCCAAGACAACCATTGCAACCGATCCGTGACCACCGGCACCTGCGGTCGAGAAGTGCCACACCGCAACACCGCCTGTCGCGATGACGCCAGCTATGCCAGCGATGAATCTTAGAAACTCAGCGAGTTCGCCATCAAAGACAGCGCCGATTGTCATCATCGAAACGATCGCAAATCCGCCACCTACAACCAGCCCGGCTTCTCGCTCTCCATAGGCTCGCAGCGCCATCGCGATCGTCACGGTGGTGACCCCAGAGAACGCCAACCAAAGTTGATCCGAACGCCAAGTCCGCAAACACA
Source organism: Rubripirellula sp. (assembly GCA_049680385.1). Taxonomy (GTDB): domain Bacteria; phylum Planctomycetota; class Planctomycetia; order Pirellulales; family Pirellulaceae; genus Rubripirellula. Next base: position 14,713 of record JBAUHR010000593.1, read on the forward strand.
TCACCAAAACAATCGCAGACGCCAGCATCGCGAACATCCACGATCGCACGCCGATCGCTTCGGCTGCCGGCGGCACAGTTCCGAATCCGCTAATCATCATCAACGAGGCCACTGCGGCGCGGTTCGCTAGCGGCACGCGGCGCAGCCAAGCGTAACCATAGAACACCGCGACCAGCACCATGCAAAAAGTTCCTGTTGACCCAAACGCGTCACGCAAGTCACCGAGGAATGGTAAGTGGCTGCTTCGCCCCGGCGACCAACTGCCAAACAACATTAGCGGTGCGGCAAACATCGCCAGCGCCGCGCAGGTTGGCGTTTTTTTGCCCGCTCCGACTTCTAACATCAACACAACAATCGCAAAACCAATCGGCAACAGTAGCAGAGGTTCGAATTGCACCGGCGCGCCAATGAAACCGAACGACATCCAAATCGCATGGGACCGGATCGCGGCCAACACCACCACGATC
>JBAUHR010000594.1:0-12847 GCA_049680385.1 Rubripirellula sp.
CCTTTGATTCCCGCTAGGTCTGTCAGCGTCGGGTAGATGTCAACAAACTCGACAACCCGCTCGCTTGCGCCGTTTGACTTCTGCCCGGGCGAACGAATGATTAGCGGACTGCGTGCCCCCTGCTCGAAAAGAGTTCGCTTTTGCCAAACTCCGTCGTGTTCACCAAGGTGATAGCCGTGATCGCTCCACAGCACCACGATTGTGTCGTTCGCAAGTTTTAGGTCCTCCAACGCATCGAGCAATCGACCGACCTGAGCATCAATGAACGAGACGCATGCATAGTACGCCTGAGTCGCACGCAGCAACGTTGCTTCATCGAGTCCGTAGTTGGGGACCGGACAGTTGTGCGCAAACGCGGCGACCGGGATATCGCTGCGATCGTCAACGGGGGCATACGGCAAACGAAACTCATCGATCGGGTACATGTCGAAGTACTTTTTTGGCGCAACATACGGCGTATGCGGGCGGAAGAAACCAACACCAAGGAAGAACGGCTTGCCACGCTGTTCCCTCATGATTCTGATCGCTTCGGTCGCGATCATTCCATCGGTTTGTTCTGTGTCATCGCCGTCTGCGGCAAGCCAGCTAAGTGATCCACTGATTTTTCGGTGCGGTTCAGCATTGAATACAAGTGCTTCGTCCGTCTTGTCACGCCCCTTCGGATTGACGGTCTGGTTCCAAGATGGCGGGTCATCGAAGCCGTCGGTGCCGATCGATGCTGGAACGTTGTAGTGATAGATTTTCCCGACTCGTGCGGCAAAGTAACCAGCCCGCTGAAACGCTTGCGGCAACGTGACCACATCGGGAACTTCATCGCGAAAGTGTCGGTCCAGATCGTAGACCTTAATCGTGTCGGGACGCAGCCCTGTCATGACCGAAGCACGTGTTGGATTGCAAAGAGGCAATTGACAGTACGCGCGCTGGAAACAGGTTCCGGTCGACGCCAAACGGTCAATGTTAGGAGTCCGTGCGATCAGGTCGCCGTAACAGCCGAGCGAACAGGCAAGATCATCGACTGAAATGAACAGCACGTTCGGCTGATCTGTTTCCGCTCGACCGCTTGGCCCAACCACAAACGAAACGACCAGCAAGCCGAACGTCCAAGCGGTCGAACGGCACATGGATCGGAAAAAACAATTGCGCATGGTGACCGATATCTTTTGTGTTTTTAGGTTAAGTAGCAAGCCGATGGTTTTAAGCAAAATCGTCTCAAAGCTCTGCGACAAGTCATTGATCGACACCACGACCCGTCTTGATATTCGACGGGCACAACAACGTGATGCAATCTGCTCGGAACCGAGCATAGCCAATGCTGATCGTCACCACACAGTACGCCGCGATCGCCGCAGGTGCCACACCTGCGGCCAGCATCCGTGGCGTGTCCAGAAATCGGTCACCCGAGATCCAGGCGAGTGCAAGGTAGCATCCGTTCGCCAGCATGCAAAAATCGGCGATAAACCAAGCCCAGCGACGGCGAATGACGGCGGCAACGCCAAACGGCCCAAACGCACCAAGCAATGGGCCAGCCCACAACGTCAGTCGCGGATTAGGATCCGGCGAATGCAGAGAGAATGGCAAACGCCACGGCGCGATCGCGAACTCTGTCAACGTCGCGCCGCCGCACCAGCCACCGACAAGATGCCCGATCTCGTGTGTCGTTGTCATGATTGACCACGACACCGCCAACAGCCCAACAACACAAATCACTCGAGCCAGCAATTTCCTCGACTCGTGCAACTTGAGCCTCTGTCGGTTCGTGGGTACAAGTCGGACTGATCTGCGAGCAAACTTTGCCGGCGTGTTAGCTGTGTTCGGATTGTCGCAGAGTTGGCAGTGCTGTTTTGATGGCGATCGTGAAAACCATCAATCCAAACGCCCAGATGCCTACGGTGACTTTCCATTCTAGCATGCTGGGAACGTACTCGACAATTTCGTGCAACGTGCTGGGGATGAATCCGGGAACGATCAGCCCCATACCCTTTTCGATCCAAGCACCAACAAACGCCATCAAGCACGCTGTCACCAACAACCAACGGAACTTGGGAACCAACAGTCCAGGCCACAAAAACAAGCAGGCAGCGGTGACGTTCAATCCGATCGCGGTCCAGGTCCACGGCACCAACGCCGTCTTTCCGTGCAATCCAAAGAATAGGTACTTCGCCGCACTGACGTGCGCGCCGCCCGTGTAGAACTCGGTGAACAATTCCGAGACCACCATCAACAGGTTGATCAGGATTGTTACTCGAATGATCTTGGTCAGCGTCGCGATCGGCCGCTCGAGGCCTTTCACTTTCGTCAATCCACCCATCAACGCCATAGTGACGATGATGAACGCGGGCCCCGAAACAAATGCAGACGCTAGAAATCTTGGTGCCAGCAGTGCCGTGTTCCAAAACGGTCGCCCACCCAAACCACAGTACAAGAACGCAGTAACCGTGTGGATCGAGATCGCCCAGATGATCGACAGCATCACAAACGGCACGTACCAAACGGGGTTGGGTTGGCGGCCCAGGAACCGCATGTATAGCAGGTAGCCACAGATGTGCAGATTCAAGATCAGATAACCGTTCAGGACGATCACATCCCAGGTCAGCATCGAGATTGGAAAGTTGAACTTTCCGATGACAGGCATCATGTGCCAAAATCGGTCCGGTCGCCCAAGGTCCGCGACCACGAACATCAAGCACATCACGATCGCAGCGATCGCCAGTAATTCGCCGATGATCACGACGTCGTGCATTTTTCGGTCGTGATACAGGCATGCCGGGATCACCATCATCACACCACCGGCTGCCAAGCCGACCATGAAAGTGAAGTTGGCGATATACAGTCCCCAACTGACATGGTCGGTCATGTGAGTGCTGATCATGCCGCCGGCAACCTGGTTGGCCCAAGCGTTTGCGCCGACCAAGAACAAGGCAGTCAGCATCGTCATCCAGGCATAGAACGCGAACGAACCTTCCGTCGCCAACCACAACGAGCGCGCGATGAATCGCGGATAGCTGGTGATGTGAGAATCGGATTCGGTGGGCGTGACCGTGCTGCTGCTCATGATTTTCCTAGACCGATGATGTTCGCAATGGATCTCGAGTGGCTGGACCATTTGGCGATCGCCAACGGCACATCGTTAACTAGTCGAAGTAGTAAAAGAACGCCGGTTTGGTACCGAGTTCTTCTTTGAGAATGTAGACGCGTTTGTTCTCTAGGATCCAGCGAATGTTGGAATCCTTGTCCAAGATGTTTCCGAAGACCCGAGCGCCAGTCGGGCATGCTTCCAAGCATGCCGGCAGCTTTCCGCGCCGAGTGCGATGCAAGCAGTAAGTGCACTTTTCGACCACGCCGACGGGCCGAATCCGATTACTCAGATAGCTTTGGTCCGGGTTGACTTCCTCGGCCGGTACTTCTGGTTTCTTCCAGTTGAATCGGCGCGCGTGATAAGGACAGGCAGCTTCGCAGTAACGACAACCGATGCACCAGTTGTAGTCGACCACAACGATGCCATCTTCCTCTTTCCACGTCGCCTTGACCGGGCAAACGTCAACACACGGTGGCTCGTCACACTGTTGGCATTGAACCGGCAAATAGAACTTGCCGTCCTTCGGCACGATGCCCGTGTAGGTGGTGGATCCCTGTTCCATATCCATCGTGCCGACCGGCATTTCCAGGACACGGATGTACGACTGGTTGGTAGCCCGATCGTGGTTGTTTTCTTTGTGACAGGCCTCGACACATTTGCCGTTGCCGTTGCAGACACTCAAATTGATCGCGTAGACGAATTTGGTGCCAGGAATGGGGCGGTCATCCCCGATCGTAACATCGGCGCCGTAGTTTTCCTTCGCCTCAAATTCCAATCGCGCCAGCACTTCGTCTTTTTGCTCGGGCGTTAGTTCCGTGTAGTGGTTTTGCATGAACTCGCCAGCCGACGAATTCTGGGCCGCATGACGCAGCGGCGAAATCGCGGCCACGAATGCTGCGGCACCCAAGGTCGCAAACCCACCATTGACGGCAGCGCGGCGTGAGAAATTTTCGACGATCGGAAGCGATGGCTTGGTGGCGGTCATGCCGAATGTCTTGTGCGTGTGGTTGTTAAAATGAGAGTTCGCAAAATCAAGTTGTCCCTACGATCGCATCGGTGCGACTCGGGTTTCACTGCGTCTTACTGATGCGCGGCATCATCGTGATCATGGTCGTGGTCGTGGTCGACCGGGTCGTTGAAACGATCGCGAGGTTTGAAGTCAACGATCATTTTCGGAAACGCTGGTGCGTGAGGATCGTGGCAATCGATGCAGTTGTTTTTGGTCTGCGGCCCGCGCGAAAGATCCCAGAAGCCGTTCATTCCACCGTGCGCCCCGTGAGCAAACGATTCGGCTTGCTTGGAATGGCACTGCGAACACAGCGTCATCACGTCAGCGAATTCGACTTGCGTGCCATCAGCCAGACGCAGCGAATCGGCGTTTTGCGAATTGTGGCACGAATAACACGCGATCGTGCCGTGGTTGAACTGGAACCCCTGGTGGAACTCGTCCAGAGTCGCGGAGGTGCGATTGTCAACGTTGGGTTTGCGAATGCTATGACACGTTGAACAGGCCACGCTGCCGCCGCGACCCTGCGGATCGATGGCTGCCATCTCGACGAGCGGTGGACCATTCGGACGCCGAATATTGACTTCGAAACGTTTCGCGGGCGCGGTGGTTTCAGTTTCGTTATCTTGAACGGGCCTCTCAGTTTCACTTGCCACATGAAACGGAACGCTCTGTGTCGCATCCGCACGCTTGGGTGCAGTGTTGTCACTGGCGTCCGATTTTGTCACGGACGTGGTCAAGGAAACGATCACCATCGACGCGACTGTGCAAACCATCGCGGCGAAGAAAAGATTTGCAGTTCGCTTCATGCTTCAAGATCGCCTGGAATGGGGTTTGACTGCCGACGCCAATACTATACAACACAGTGCAGATTAAACGCTACCCCTGTTTGAGAGAACAAAAGAAGTGCCAATCAGCGGACTTGTCGTGACTTGCGATGCAAGCACTGGGCCAATCGACAACACGGTTGCGATGTTGGCGGCGCACCGGTCGGTCGAAGTTGGCGAGGTAAGTACAAACCGGATCGCGATTGTCGTCGACTCGGAATCGAAACAGCACGACCAAGAAATCTGGCAATGGGTCCAAGAGTTGCCATCGGTAATTGACGTCAACGTTGCCTTCGTTGGTTTTGACGACGACACCGACGGTCAAGTGGACAGCGACGCGGGTGATCCGCACGATCGCGAGCTTGTCGAATGACGTCCGTCGCCGTGGCGAGCTGAAATGCTAGAAGTTGAAACACTCTGTCCGCAGAAAAATTGAACAGCTAGCTCTAAATAGCTAACTCCGAACAGCGAAAACCGAACTGGGATCGACAATGGATACGAAACGCCGAAGCTTTTTGAAGTCTGCTGCCATGGCTGCCGCGGGATCGATGGTAGTAAGTGACACGCGACTTTCGCTGCCTGTGTTGGCCGCCGACGGCGGGTTGCCAGATGGCGACGACGTCACCTGGAACAAGGCACCGTGTCGGTTCTGTGGCACGGGGTGTCATGTCCAAGTCGGTGTCGAGTCCGGCCGAGTCGTTGCGATTGCCGGCGACAAGGCGGCGGACGTTAACAAGGGATTGCTGTGCGTGAAGGGCTATCACGTTGGCGGGATTCTGTACGGTAAGGATCGGTTGACGAAACCGCTGCTGCGTAAGGACGGCGAGCTGACGGAGATTTCCTGGGACGAAGCGATCACGACGATTGCCGAGCGAATCATGAAGGCGCCCGAGCGGTTTGCGTTCTACGGTTCCGGCCAATGGACGATTCCCGAAGGCTACGCCGCGCAAAAATTCATGAAGGGCGGCTTGGGAAACAACCACATCGATCCCAACGCGCGGCTGTGCATGGCTTCGGCAGTGACCGGATTCTTGGCGACCTATGGTGTCGACGAACCGGCTGGCTGTTATCAAGATCTCGATGAGTGCGATGTGCTGATCACGTGGGGAAACAACCCTGCAGAGATGCACCCGATTCTGTTTTCGCGAGTGACGGACCGACGGTCGCGTGGCGAGAAAGTGACGCTGATCGATATTGGCACGCGGCGAACGCGAACGACGGATGCGGCAACTGAATACTTGGAAATGAAGCCGCATGGCGACGTCGCGATCTCGTTAGGCATCATGCACTTGTTGATTGCGAACGAGAATTACGACAAGTCGTTTGTCGATAAACATTGCAATTTCCGGGGTGCCGAAGCCGAGACGCCGACGTTACAGGGCGAGCCGATCAGCGAAGACGAGTTCCGCAAACGGATCGCGAAGTACACGCCTGAACATGTCGAAGAACTATCCGGCGTGCCGGCGGACAAGATTCGCATGTTGGCGGACTTGTTTGCAAATCGTGAGATCCGCATCACCAGTCTGTGGTGCATGGGAATGAACCAGCACACGATGGGAACAGCCATCAATTCATTGGTTCACGGCGTCCACCTGCTCAGTGGTCACTTCGGCCGTCCTGGTGATGCTCCGACCAGTCTGACGGGCCAGCCATCGGCTTGCGGTACGGTTCGCGAAGTCGGCACGTTGGCTCACGCGTTGCCGGGCGGACGCGTCGTTGCCAAACCCGAGCATCGATCGCAATGCGAAGAACTGTGGAATCTGAAACCGGACAGCATCAACGAAGTGCCTGGTTATCACACGGTGAAGATGTTTGAACAGTTCACAAAGCCAACCGCCGGCGGTGGCGACATCGATGTGATGTTTGTTCAAGTCACCAATCCAGGCCAGACGCTGCCAAACTTGAACGCGTTGTTCAACGACAAAGAAGGATTGGAAGACAAGTTCCTTATCGTGTCGGACGTGTACCCGACGGCGACAACACGACTTGCTGATTTGATTTTGCCGGCTGCGATGTGGGTTGAAAAGAACGGAATGTTTGGCAATAGCGAACGCCGGACTCAGCAGTGGTTCAAAATGGTTGATCCGCCAGGCGAAGCGCGCGATGATTGCTGGATGACAATCGCGATCGCTCACAAGCTGTTCGAACTTGGTCACGAAGGAATGAAGGACAAGGATGGCGAGTTTATCTTTGCGGTCAAAGATGACAAAGGTAAAGAGATCCCCGTTTGGGAATTCGAACACTACTACGACACAAACGTCGACAAGCACTTGTTCGAAGAGTACCGCGGCTTCACAACAATGAAGCACAAGAATTTGGCTCCGTACGAAGAGTACGTGAAGGCACGCGGTTTGCGATGGCCTGTGGTTGAACAAAAAGACGGATCGTGGCGAGAAACCAAGTTTCGGTTCTCGGGATTTGACGATCCATTTGTCGCCGAAGGTCAGGAATTCGACTTTTACCATTCGTCGTCCAATGACGGACGCGCGCAAATTTGGTTCCACGAATACGCACCGCCACCGGAAATGCCCGATTCGGAATACCCGTTCTGGTTGTGTACCGGCCGCGTGCTAGAACACTGGCACACCGGCACGATGACCCGCCGGGTCGCGCAGCTTAGCCGGGCGATGCCGACAGCGTACGTTGAAATGCATCTAGAGGACGCGAAAGCCGCCAACATTCGGCAGGGTGAAACCGTAGTCGTGGAGTCGCGTCGCGGCACGACGGAGTTGCCGGTTTGGATTGACGGGCGTGGTCGTCCGCCACGTGGCACGGTATTCGTCCCGTTCTTTGACGAAACCAAACTGATCAACAACGTGACCCTTGAAGCTCACGATCCGTTTTCAAAGCAGCCTGACTATAAAAAGTGCGCTGTTCGAATCCGCAAACTCACCGGGGTGAAGTCATGATGTGGAGCCGACTTTCCACACTGTTTTTCGCTGGCGTGATCGGCATCGCAGTGATCGGATACTTCGTCGGACTGGCCGACGGCGTGCCAAAGGCCAAGGGGATCGGCGAAGGGATCGGTCATCTCGGCGAGCATCCCACTTCATTGACGGCAGCCGTTAAGGTGATCCCGGCGCTGCGGTATTCCGAAATCGCAGGCACGGCGATGGGGCCGACCGATGCGTTTCAGTCGGCTGCGAAGGAATTGCCAACGCCACAGTACGATCTGTTCGCCGAAATCAAACCGAGCGAAAGCGACAAGGCAGTTTCCAGCGAAACGCGTGCGTCACGACGCGCCTACAACGGCGCTCCGCCTGTCATTCCTCACGCCGTGCAAAACACAACCGACGCGGCTTGCTATGCCTGTCACTCGAACGGAATGAGGATGGGCGAATTGAAAGCGAGCGTGATGTCGCACACTTTCTTGGCCAACTGTACTCAGTGTCATGCTCCGCCACCACCGACTCCATTTCAAGACGCGGACAAGGGAGTTGAATCAACGTTTGTTGGTTTGCCCGCACCCAAGTTGGGTAAGCGAGCGTTCCCGGGCGCGCCGCCAACCATTCCTCACTCGCAGTGGATGCGCGAAAAATGTGCTGCCTGTCACGGCGGCCCGAATGGATGGGCTGGGATGGAGTCGACTCACCCGTGGCGAACGAACTGTACCCAGTGTCATGCTCCATCAGCCAAGCTCGACCAAGCGACGCCTGCCGACGTGGTTCCGATGTTGCCGCCGCTCGAGATCGTTGGCAAATAGTCTTCAATCGACACAGTGACACGAGCTCGTAACTTTTGGCTGACAAGAACGAACGACCGAGAATCAATCGCCGCGATTTGCTGAAGGGCAGATTGTGGAAGCTGATTAGCGTTCCGAAAATCGGCCCGTTGATTGCGAGATATCCCAAACCGGACTTGCAAGATTCCGCGACTCCGTCGACCCCGACGTCAATCAAGAGCATCGGTGGGATCTCCATCGAACCCGTCGCACCGACGAACCTTTCCGGCAAGCCAAAGCCAACGTCCATTCCCGTCTTCCGGCCACCCGGTGCGATCGCCGAGCAGCAGTTTCTGACCGGTTGCACGCGTTGTGGCGATTGTGTTTCGGCGTGTCCGCACGACGCGATCCGCAACGCTAGCGATCGGCTTGGTCCGATCGCCGGTACACCCGTCATTGAAGCCGACACATCGGCGTGCATGATGTGCGAAGACTTCCCCTGCATCGCTGCGTGTGAGCCCGGCGTGCTGGTCGACTCGATTCCCAAAATCATGGGAACGGCCTTGGTGACCCAGCATCTCTGTTTGGCCCATCACGGAACAACTTGCACCGTTTGCAGCGAACGTTGCCCGGTGGCGGGCGCGATCACGGTCACCGACGGGAAACCAACAGTCAACGAAGAAGCATGTACGGGATGCGGTGTCTGCCGATACGTCTGCCCGGCACCCGAGAACGCGATTTTGCTGATGCCGACATTTTCTCGGCCCAGCGTTTAGATAACTGGACGATTGATGACAACAAGGAATACGTTCCCGATGAATAGCGACCAGCCGATACCGGAACTGTTGCAGGCCGAGTGGGGAAGCGACCAAGTGCTGCAACTGTTCGACGACCTGCGAGACGGTTCGGTCATCGAACACGTGCAACTAAAAGAAAGCGGGCGTGATACCGCAGTCACGATCGAGCAAGCTCGGGCGGCGTTCAGCGATGGGACGGCGGACGCGATTCAGGTTCGTTACCTGTTCGAAGGCGAGACGTGGTGTGACACGATCATGCCGGCAACGCCAACCACCAAAATCATTCGCAATCGTTTGCCCAGTTGACTTGACCATTGAAACGGAAACCTTCGCATGCTACGCACTACCGTCGCCGTCGCTGTCGCCCTTGCATTAGCAGCAGTCACTTCGCTGACTCGCTTAGTTGCCGACGATCATTGGCAAGCGTTCCGAGGTGACGGCAGCGGGATTGTTGGCTCTGCCGATCTGCCCACCGAGTGGACGCCCGACAAGAACATTGCCTGGCGATCGGATATCCCAGGTTATGGCCAGTCGGCGCCGGCAGTTTGGGAAAACTCGATCTATGTGACATCCAGTGACGGACCGTTCCAAGAAGATTGCGCAGTCCACTCATTTGATTTGACAACGGGTGAAAAACGCTGGTCTGAATCGATCAGCATCACCAGCAAAGTTGAAAACTACTTTCGTAACAGTCGGGCGGCGCCTACATGCGTGGTCGACGAAAGCGGCGTGTATTCGTTTTTTGCGAGTGGTGACGTGACGGCGATGAAGCATGACGGCAGCATTCGTTGGTCGACGGGGCTGACCCAACTGTATGGCGAGTTTGACAACGAACGCGGTGTCGCCAGCTCGCTTGCCCAGGATGGTGATCACGTGTTTGTTGTGATCGACCATCACGGGCCGTCGTATATTGTTGCGGTCAACAAAGCCGACGGAACGATCGGTTGGAAATCGGATCGGGGCGATCGAGTGCCGTCATGGTCGTCACCCGTCGTGACGAAGCACGAAGGTCACCGTCTGGTCATCATCAGTTCATCCGATACCGTCGATGCCTATGATGCAACAAGCGGCCAACGGTTGTGGCAAGTCGACGGGATCAAAGGTAATCACATCCCATCGGCCACCGTCGTCGACGGTCGCGTCTATGTGGGATCAACGACCATGTACGGCGGGGAATCCGACGAAGATGTCGTTGCCGCGTCGAACTGCTGCATCGAGTTGACCTTGGACGATGGGAAACCTGGATACGAAATGCGCTGGGGTGCTCAGCGTGCGAACTCGTACTATTCATCACCGCTGGTTTTTGCGGGATACGTTTATTACGTCAACAAAATCGGCGTGCTGTACTGTGTCAGTGCTGAAACGGGCAAGCAACTGTTCGCCAAACGGATCGGCAACCCGTGCTGGGCATCAGGCGTCGGCGTGACAACGTCAACAGGCGAACAGCTTGTCTACTTCGTCGCCAAGAATGGCTTTGCGGTCGTGCTGCGACCCAGCGACCAATACGATCAAGTCGCACGCAACCAGTTGTGGGACCGTGACCAGATGATGGATGCGAAAGAGGCCGCCGCCAAAGCTCGCAAGGCAAACACAGTGCCGGCGGACCAAGCCAAACCCAAGACCGGTCCCGAGAAAGTGTTCGCCAACATGCCTGAATCGTCACTGCACACGATGTTCTCGTACGACGATCCCACCGCCTACGCCGTCGCAGTAGCCGGCAACAGTTTGCTGGTCCGGACGGGGCAGCACCTGTATTGCGTGCGAGAGCTTCCGTAGCCACCACTTCACTGGTCACTTCACTGGTCACCGAAGTGGTGAATCAATGCCGCCTCACTTGGTTGTCCAACGCTTGGCGGCAATCAATTTCCGCCTCACGCCAGCGTCCCGTTTTGGCCAACTCGATCGCTTTCCCCACGACTGATCGCGATTCATCGGATAGGTTCTGTTTGGTGCTTGGTTGATCGACCAGTCGTTCGATGGCATCCAACGATTCTACGTCTCGTTGGTTGCAAGTTCGGAAAAGTGCAAGTGTCAAGTCATAGCCCTGCCGGTCAAGTTCTACCGCCCGGTTCGGCCACAGATAGTAGCCAAGCCCTGCGGATGCCAGTAACAAGGACAGCATGCCGATCCATCGACTTCGGCGTGATTTTTTCTCCCGGGCTGCGTTTTGCATTACAGTTGCTCCCAATCAATTATCTCGCCTTCATCCATGCTCGATAGTTCAGCCCAGAGGTAGAGATCAACGAAGTTGCTAACGAATCGAACGGATCCATCACCCAGGCAAATCATTCCGCCGCCGGGATGCTCGGAAAACATTTGGCCCACGTGAAAGGTTGGGAAATTCACAGGGTGGATGATGGGAAATCCGGTAATGTCGAGTTCGCCGCCGGACGGTCCCGCATGAACAAGCGTCAGCGTTGCTGCGGCGTCCGGGCCGTTTTCGGGTGACGCGAAACGGGGTTCGACGACCGCTCCGGGCACGACGCCGACCCAGGTCTTGTCGCTCAGCGCCGAACTGTGTTCGCCAAAGAAAATGGTGTTAGACAGTCCATCAAGCACATCGCGAAAGCGAGTTCTTGAGTTGCGAAAGAACGGTCCATCAGCGACTCGCCCGGCGTCGCCTGCAATGTCAACGATCTTGGTTGTTGACGTGTAGATATTGGTAAAGACTTCTCCGGTTGCCGCTGCGCCACATTCCCCCCAACAACTCTCTTGGCCGTGACTGGCGACGTAGTGGCTGCGACCTACGCTTACCTGGTGCCCATCGATGACCAACGGATTGCCGGAACCCGACCTGATCAGAAACGGCTCGTCGCCGCCAGTAACGCTTGGGCACAGAAAGGTCGCAATCGTTGCATTGACCGCACTCTCGTTGCTGGGTGACCAAATCGGTTGATTCATCTGCATGCTTTCGAATACCGAATTTGCCTCAGCAAATGGCAACAGCCCAGCCGCCCATCCCCATCCAGGGCCGGCATCCCAAGTGACTGCGTCCATCTGAGCGGACGGCGGAGCGATACCGTTGCTGGTGGCGTAGGAAACGTATCCCGATGGAAGGCGGTTGAACGCAGCATGGTAGTTCTGAGCAGCCAAGCCAATCTGTTTCAGATTGTTGCTGCATGACATGCGCCTGGCCGACTCGCGGACCGCCTGTACCGCCGGTAACAATAGCCCAACCAGCACGCCGATGATGGCAATGACGACCAGCAATTCGACCAATGTGAAAGCGTTTCGAGTGCGGATACGCCAAGGTTGCGTAGCTTCCATAAGTAGTTTTCTGTTTGAAAAGTGGAATTGTTAGCTTTGGCTAACTTTTAGGCGGCAGTGATTGCGCCGGCGAGCGTCGCAAACGAGACGCAACTTAGTCGAAGCTAAGTCTCGGAGAAAGAAAGCCGCTTGGCAAGTAGGTGCACGAGAATTGTTTCGTTTGGTATGATTTGCATTCAAGCGGCAGAGGTCTTTGCGGGGTGTTGACTAGCC
>JBAUHR010000595.1:0-5229 GCA_049680385.1 Rubripirellula sp.
GTACCGAATCGACTAGCTGTTCAGGCGTCAGAGCGGTCTCGACCTTCGCGAGATCGGGACCAAGGCGAGCAGCACCCCGTGGTGGATCGTGACAAGCAAAACAGGCAGCGGCCGACTGATAGAACACATCCTTTCCTCGCTTGGCATTGCCACGATCGATCGCGACTTTCACCAATTCAGCAACCGGCGTGTCTAGCAGTTCTTTCTCCAAAGCCTCGTTCGAAAATTCAACCTCCGCCACAGCCGAACCACCTAGCTCGGCCTCCAGCGGATGCTCTGCCAACAACTCTTCAGGTTTCCAGAACGTCGTGCGGTCACTCGTTTGCTGGCGGACCTTTTTGACACTGGCGGTGCTGACTGGCGATGCGGTATTTCCCCACGAATTGCGAACGAAGGTTAGTACCGCTGCCAGTTCTTCGTCGTTCAACAGCGACCGAAAAGCCGTCATCGGCGGTACGCCACGTGATGGGTCGTAGGTCTTTCCATTGACCGTCATTTTTCCCCAGACGCCATGCAACGCCATCTTGATCAGCCGCTCCTCGCTGCCATTGACCCATGGACTGTCAACAAGTGGTGGGTAAACGTTTTCGCTACCTTTGCCGTGTGTTAGGTGGCATGTCGCGCAGTGTGATTCACGCTGATAGATTTTCGAACCAGCGGTGTAGATTTTCTGATCCGCGCGACTGAGGTGTTTGGGTGCCTTGAACCTGACGAATTCAGATTCGGGTTCCGCTGCAAATCCGCTTGCACCCTTCGTGTCCACGTTCAGCCAAAAGTGCTGGACAGTGTTCGCCGCAACCACTGCGTGCTTGACGTCTGAACGCAACAAAGCGTTCAGCAGCTCTTCGTTACGGACACCGTGTTGTTGGTGCAGCCAAAGTGCTTCGAGCAGATGGTGAGCTTCGGTTTCGTCGTTCGGATCAAAATCTTTCATCCATTCTTGAGCCGCCGCAATCACAGAATCCGAATCACGGCTACTCAGTTCGATTCGCGTCCGATGCCGAACACCGTTGACGGGGTGTTTTAGATTATCGAGTAGCGCCACGATACTTTGACCGTGAATCTTGACAGGTTCTTGTAGCGGTCGGTCCTTGACCGTCAAACGGAAGATGCGACCGTGTTGGTGGTCACGATTTGGGTCGCGAATGTTGTGTTGCATGTGACCAATAATGGCGTTGTGCCAATCGGAAACGTACAACGCACCATCTTCGCCAATCACTGCATCGGTGGGGCGAAAATTGCGATCTTCGCTGTTGAGCAATTCAATGCCTGGCGTTCCCCAGACTTCACCGAACTGACGTTTTTTTCCATCGCCTTCGCGATCGAGCGAATACTGTTTGACGCCTAGAAAGCCGATCGTATTGCAGATCAAAAAGTCGTCTTGCAATTCGTCCGGGAAATGCTGAGAGGAAAGAATCGCGTTCGCTGCTACCGGTCGGAACTCTTTGGTCAGCAACATGTGCATTTTGAATCCCTTGCCCTCCGGACGCACCTGGTACGACTTGCCACCGGTGCCGTCGTTGGCATAGCAATAGCCCCAATAATCAAAGCTGGTCCCGTGCGGGTTTGGTGAGTTGGCTGCGTGCGGAGTGATCGCGAAGGTTCGTGGATCAAAGCGGTACATTCCCGATCCGCCGGTATTCAAGTTTTGTTTCCACGGTGTCTCGTGATTGTGAACCAAGAAGATTCCGCTTTGCCAATAAATTCCACCGTCCGGACCGTGAACCAGGTTGTTGGCTGCATGGTGAGTGTCCGAGGTTCCAAGACCTTGCAAAAGCACCTGGCGAACGTCCGCTTTGTCGTCTCCATCGGTGTCCTTCAAGAACAGCAAATCAGGCCCTGAGGTGACGATTACGCCACCGCCCCAAAACTCAAACCCAAGCGGGTTGTGAACGTTTGCAAAGATTTTTCGTGAATCTGCTTTGCCATCGTTATCCGTGTCCTCGAAAATCATGAGGCTGTCATTCATTTCTTTGCCGGGCTCCCACTTCGGATAGGTGTTCCAACTGGCCACCCAAAGCCGGCCCTTGGCATCCACTTGCATTTGGACCGGGTTCGCTAAATCTGGGAATTGAACTTCGGACGCAAACAAATTGAGTTCATAGCCTTCGGGAACGTTGATTTTTGCGAGCGACTCTTCGGGGCTCAGGTAATCAATGCTTCCCTCTTTCTCGGCGCTCGAACTCTTGCTGCCACCGCCCACGTTCGAAATCACCTTCACTGGCGGCGGAACGTTGCTATCGTCGACAACAAAGTCCTTGCCTTCCGCAGCCGCCCAAATCGCTTTGTCGCGATTCGCGGTCATCACGTCCAGCATCACGAGTTCGTGCTTCAGAACGTCTGCGTTGCTTTGCCCGTCCACAAAGCTAAGCGTTGACCGACTGCCCCAAACGTCGTTCCCGTCAGTGGCGTGATAGCGGTTGTGCCAATGCCAGTTCTTTTCCTTGACCGCTGCGTAGATGCGGTCGAGCTCGCCGTTTGCCGAAACGCTGCTTCCGATCAACGCGTTGGAAATGATTTCAGAGAGTTTCTGATATCCGTCCGCATTCAAATGGATTCCGTTGATCGTGTAACGTTGTGAACTTTCCTCGAACATCGCAAGCGTGGGCGAAAAGAGGTCAACAAACGTTGAATCCGTTTCAGCCGCAGCACGTTGGGCGGCTTCCGTGTAGATCGCTAGATTGGCGTTCAGTTGATCGCCATCCGGCAGATTTCGGTCGCCCGTGTTCTGATACGCAATCGGGCTGAACAGCACAAACTTGCAATCCTTGCCCGCCTCTTTACGAAGCGCCGTGTATCGCTCGACCAACTTCACCAACTCGGCCCGATACGCGTCGGCACCATCGGGTCCGCCGAACGATTCGTTGTACCCGTAACAAACAAAGACAACATCCGGCGCGACGTGCTGCAGGTACTCATCATCATTTGTGAATCCTTTACTGCGGGGCAACTTATTCGCCATGTCGCCGGAAAAACTCATGTTCCGAAAACTGACGTTCTTGCCTTTCAGTTGGCTCTGCAACACCGTTTCGACCCACGGGTCATGCTGCATCCGGTCCGCCAGTCCGTTGCCGAAAATGGCGACGACATCGTTGGCCTCAAACTCGAACGGTTCCGCCGCACTTGCGGACTGTGCCACTGACGCGACAAGCAACATGCAAATCGTCGCAAGAAATGAAAGTGGTTTGTTAAACGTTACGAGGAAACTGCGGGTCATATCGTGATTGTCTCGGTGTTGAGTTCGGTAAGAGTTCGGCATGCGTTTGCGTGACATGAAACTTTTTTCAGAGGATTGAGGTGGGAAAGGTTGGCAGGGGGGCGAGTGATGTCGTGTGGGGCAGTGATAAGCCAGGTTGAATTATAACCAGACCGCAACCGCTACTTTCTGTCGGCGATTGATTGATATTCTTCGGGGGTCATCCAAGTAAGCGATGGCCAATACGATGTATCGTTTGCAGATCCCGAGACCGACGACGTGCGTCCCGACGCAATGATCTGATTGATCTGAGCCGTCATGCGTTCAACGATTTCGGCGTTGTCCTTTGCAACATTGGACGATTCGGAACGATCCGTCACTAGATTGTAAAGCTCGGCATCGTCTTGGCTCTCTGACATCACCAGCTTCCAGTCACCGTCAGTGATCGCGTACCGATCTTTCGGTTCGCCAGATCCGTTACCGTGTGTGATCAGTGGCAATCGATTGTAATCAGCTTTCGGATCGGTAAGCACCGACGCAAAACTCTGGCTATCCTCGCCCGCGTCTAATCCGACTTCGACGCCCAATATTTCAGCAAATGTCGCCAGCAGATCGACCTGACCAACCGGCTTGTCCCAAGTTCGTCCTGGCTTAGCGATACCGGCTGGCCAACGAATCAAGAACGGCACACGATGCCCGCCTTCGTAGACACTGCGTTTGCCTTCACGCAGACCACCACGACTATCGTGATCAAATTCCCTAATTCGCGCCGACCAAACTTTTTCCGGACCGTTGTCGCTGGTAAAGACGACCAACGTGTTCTCGTCCAACCCTTCGTTTTCGAGGGCACTTAGAACTCGCCCGATGTGATCGTCGGTTTCGATCACGAACTCACCATACGCCCCAGCGGCGCCCTTGCCGTGATACTCGGGCAGAGGACAAATCGGAAAGTGCGGTGACGTGTAGGGCAGATACAAGAAGAACGGCTTGCCATTTTTAGCGTCCGCGGCTTTATCGCCGATCCAGTCGATGGCCTTGTCCGTGAAACGTGTCAAACACTGGTTGTCAATGAAGTCCTCGGCAACTTCCATCCCCTTAGCCGGATCGTAGGGCGGCATGATCCGATAATCCGAGGCTCGCGGGTTCTTCTTTTTGGCTGTGTACATCGTCGGTGGAATTTTGGCGCTGCGACCATCGAACCACGCAAGAATTCCATAGTTCAGCGACGCTGGAACACCAAAGTAATAATCGAATCCTTTGTCTAACGGCATGTCCACGATCGGCATGCCCCAGTCTCGTTGATCTTTGGTGCCGGGAAAGTCCATCCCCAAGTGCCACTTGCCAACCATGCCAGTGTGGTAGCCGTTTTGCTTCAACAGACTTGCGACCGTCATCCGCCCATCGGCAATCAAGCAGTCGCCCTCGGATCCCATGACGCCTGATTTGAGCTTCGTGCGCCACGCGTAGCGTCCAGTCAGCAATCCGTATCGAGACGGCGTGCAAACCGAATCTGAACTGTGCCCACGAGTGAACGTCACGCCCTCGCGAGCGAGCCGGTCCATGTTCGGCGTCTCAAACTTCGCATTCGAGTTCTGCGCGCTTACGTCACCGTAACCTTGGTCATCTGTGTAGATCACGATGATGTTCGGCTTCGCAGCAACGGCGTTTCCTGGTTCTGCAGCGCGGGTGGATTGCGATATTGTCGCGATCGACGCACACATCAAGAAGACTTTCAAATATTTCATTCTCGATTCCTTGATTTCTTCTGTGTGATTTTCTGTTGCCAGGGAATGTCGCGATCAAACAACGTTCCGTAATGTGTGTAGTTGTTGTAAGGCACAACCTGATCTTTCCATTTCGCCAACTCGTCGTCGTACTTTGCTCGCATCGTTGCAAGCGCCCCCTCGGCCCCCGAGCTGGCAGCAAGGTTCACCATTTCCAGTGGATCGTCGTCTAGATGAAACAATTCTTCAGTGGGCTCGATCTCGGAATCACCGTACCACCAATAAGTGTACTTCCACGATCGTGTCATC
>JBAUHR010000596.1:0-2296 GCA_049680385.1 Rubripirellula sp.
GATCACGTAAAAGGAAACTTCGGTGTCCGACATGCTGTACCTCGACACAGCACGGCTCGGGCAGATTACTCCCACCGCCCACCGTGCCTTGCGCGATATCACTGAATTCAACGCTGAGTTCGGAGCCAGCGTTCTCTTTGACGATCTTCTCCACGGAGGAGTTCAGGCTTTACCCGATCATGTTCGGCACAGATACGCTGGCCTCCAATCTTGGAGTGGTATTTCTGAAACTCGTCGAATAATTCGGCAGTTCGTCGGCTCTGAAAACTCCCGAATTGCTCTGAGTTCTCGTACGTCCGAATTGATGGCAGTTGCTGCTCGATTGCAGTTCTCACGTTGCCGTCGAGTCTTGGTCACAGACTTAACTTGGCCAGCCTACGAGCACGCACTTCAGCATCAAGCTGAAAAGCGTGGTGGGAAGATTGAAGTAGTTTCCCTTCGTGCCAGCATCCACGAAGATGGCAAGGACAGTGAGCAAATCGTTCAGCAACTGGTAAAGCGATTCGAGCAGATGAATTGCGACGGACTTTTCCTGCCTGCTATTTCACACCACGGCGTTCGCCTGCCCGTCGAACGGATTGTCGCTGCCATTCGAAAGAGATGCGACGTCCGTTTTGTCACCGTGGATGCGGCCCAAGCGGCGGGACAAATTGATGTACGGCCGCTCGCCAGTGTTGCCGACTTCCTGCTGTTTGGAACACACAAATGGCTCCGATCCTTCGTTCCTTTTGGCATCGGCCACTATGGTCGAATCGAAAGCCGCCGTTTCATCGGTGACTCGATTCAACGCTGGATTCAAAATGAGCAGATCACCGACCCGGTTTGGAGATTCATCGACGGCGGTCAACGAGAAAAATTTGGCGAAACGGTCAATCTAGCAGCGTTGTTTACCGTCGCAGGCGCTATCCAAGATGCCCGCGAGGAATCGCGTCCGGAGTGTTCTTCGACTCTGAGGCGATTGCCAAGCCCTATCGCAGATTGGCAAAGAGTCGAAACGTCCAAGGACTTGGAATCTAAAATTGTGTTGTTCGAGAACAAGAAGAAGGCTGAATTCGATGCCGAGCTACTGAAACAGCGGTTCACGCGGCAAGGTGTCGCCGTCACTACATATGCTGGTGGCGTAGTACGTGTTTCACTTCCGATCGCTGGGCTTGATGTCGAATCAACTTCAGTGCTAAGCCGGGCTCTGGAAATGGTCTAAATCAGGAAATAGGCTAGGACCGCGCCCGCCGCGATATGCAACGAGTCACGAACCCAGTCAATTTCATCAAGGTGTCTCAGAAAGTTCATCCCGCGATGGTGACACATCTCGCACCGCAGCGCAAGGACTTTTTACTCGGCGAGCATCCCGTCTTCTACCATGAGAGCCCCATATTTCTTGAGGTACTGCTGTGCTTTTTCCACATAAGCGATTTGACCAGCGTACTCGGGAACGTTGAACGTGCCCGGATAAATATGACTTGGAAACCCATTCTTGGGCCTGTCATTGTGGGAGAGCTGACTCAGCTTTGAGACCCCCTGCGCCGTGACGTTGAGGGCACCAGATGCTTGTATCACAGACCAAGAAACCGGGCCTCGACCTTCGTTGTCGCCTCGCATTTTCATGCCGTCGCCGACAAACGGCGCAAGGTGCCGCAGTACATCATCGCGTACAACGCTGAATTCCGCTCTCAGTCGCTGTTTTTCAAGCTCCAGAGCCGCATTCTCTGCATCGGCCTTCGACTGCTCTTCGAGCCGTTTAGACAAGTCGAGATTCCGCCGCGTTTCGTCCGAAATCTTCGCAAGCTCCACCCTCGATTTACTTGCAATTCGTTCACGCTCTGCGTCTTCGAGCAACTGCGCATACTTGGCGCTTTCTTCGGACTTCGCCTTTGCCAAACGAGCGGCCAGTTTCGCCGCCATTTCTTTTTGTTCGTCTAGTGCGAACTCCTGTAGTGCAGCGTGCAGTGTTGTTTCACTTGTCGCGTTTTCAGAAGCTGAACTGACGATCGTGTCCAACGCGAGTTTGCGTTCGTCCAGCAGTTCTTTTTCCGCTTCGCATGCCTGCCTCAGTGCAGCCAATCGCTGTATCGATTCGACGCTTGGTCGAAAGTCAATCGCCGTTGCGAGATCCGCCTCGTCCAAGAACTTAGTCATTTCGGCGGAAAAATTCGCTGCTTCGTTCAGCACATCCGGTCGCGCTACTTCTTCTTGGAGAAGGGCGATTTGCTTCAACAATTCGCGATCGCTTGCAATGCGTCGCCCGGAATCATTGGATGCCAACCGATCAAGCGTCGCGCTGAATTCTGTTTTTGAA
>JBAUHR010000597.1:0-3234 GCA_049680385.1 Rubripirellula sp.
CCAAGCTTGCACGTTTGGTCAATAACCCCTTGCAACAACCTGTGGCCAAAAACGGTGGTTTTTGCCGGTGACAAAAACGTATGAGTTTTGTCTCATTGCGCGGTTCTTGGCTGCACTGCAGTTCCCCCCGGACGCAGAACTTTCGGGGCGACGGAGAGCACGCAAGGGTAGTTTTGTGCCTGAAATTAGCTAGAGTTTGGAATACGAAGTTCATTTCATTGACTGGAGATTTCTGTGAGAAAAACCTTGAAGCTTTGTGGGCGAGAGGCCGAACTTGACACCCTCTCCAAAAAGTGGCGGTTGGCTTCAAACATTCTTGATCCTAAGCCACAAGTGGTTGTCATAAAAGCTGAGCGTGGTGTGGGAAAAACTAGGCTGGGGCTTGAGTTTTTCCAAAAGCTAAGCAGGACTTCCCATTCGTCAGGTCGTGGTTATTGGCCCGATGACCTAGAACATATTGACGACACTACAGTTGTTAACCCTGAACCCAGTGACTGTAATTACAGTGCTGAAATGCCTTTCCTTTGGTGGGGTATACGCCCGGTTGAGCGCAGCGCAGTGGTACAGGCGCGCGGCGATTCTCTGGCGGAGGTGGATCGCATGCTGGCCCCCCACTTAGCAAAGCTTTCTGCTAAATCCGCCGTTATTCAAGGGGTAAAGGACGTTGGTGTGGCGTTGGCCAAAGCAGGCGCCAGCATGACTCCTTATGAGTTGTTTAACCAGCTTGCCTCTGCTGGCATGACGATCATCGAGACAGGGCAAGCCGTATTTGGGGCATCCAAGTCAGCCTCACAGAAGGAGGCCGTAAAGAAGCCAGTCAGTCGCGCACTTTCAATTCTGGATGAACTTGAGAAACTGTTTTCTCCAAACCGCGTCACGTACGCTAAGACGCCAGGTGTCATCTTCATAGACGATGCCCAATTCGCACACTCTGATGCTGCATTGCCAAGTTTTCTAGAGATACTGCTACACCGGGCCATAACGCAAAATTGGCCGATCATGATTTTTGTGACACATTGGCGAGCAGAGATGTCGCCCGAAAAGATGCCAGCAGAGAATTCCTTTTTCGGGATCATTCACCACAGTCGGCATGGGACTGCCAACGGTCACGGACCGGCTGCCAGTTTGCCCGGTGGTTTCCTCCACGATGATCACTATACGGAGATTGACCTTCAGAAAATCGATCTTGCTGAGCATGCAGGCGACCTTGCGAATGCTGTGGCCGCGCGGCTCTCAGGACTCACCGCCAATCAATCGAAAGCACTGCTGGAACGTACAGACGGAAATCCTCGATATCTTGAACAAGTGATCAAGTACGCCGAAACCAAGAAGAGTTTTTTTGAGGGCAAAAGCCTTGAGAAGCCGCTGACCGATGCCGGGTTGGCAGCTTTGTTAGATGCGTCCGCGTCCCGCGAAATTTTCGACATCGTGAAGTTGCGCCTAATGGAGGCCCCGGTTGGGATTCAGGAGGCGGTCTGTCTCGCCAGCCTTCAAGGCATGCGTTTTGCCTCTGAACTTGTTGACGCAATAGCGACAGCAAAGCTTGGTGGACCGAGACGGCGCGACATGGCTGAGGCTGAAAACCCATATAGCTTTGTTTCAGGAGCAAGTAGAGCTTCCGATCAGGCAATTGGACAGTTTGTCGAAGGGTTGTTTCTACAGGTAGCTGAGGACTTGCGTCCTGACCTGGAAACCCTTCCCGATGAGGACCAACTACAGCTCTCATTTCGCGAGGTCCTGGTCGGACTGCTTATGGACGACGCTGCCCTTGACCAAATGGATCCTGATCCAAGGGTGCTTGCCTGCCAACTTACAGTGGACCAATTTGAGTTCTCGGACAACCCCGAAGAAAGGTCCGTTGCCCAAAGGGCGGCTTCACTCTGGGGATACACAGAGTACAACCGGCTCTCTCTTGAAGCTGCCGCCGCCGCATACGAGCGCGGTTTGGCAATTGAACCCGTGGGCACAGAGTTCCTGCAGCGGATTCAAGTGCTGGAACTCCTTTTTGAGATGTACATTTTGCTGGGTTGGCCTGTCCGAGCCGCCAACGTGATCAAGCGCGCGATACTTGCAGCTGCTCACTATGTTGATGATGACAGGCAGATAATTCATACAAACCTCAGCCACGACGCTGTCCAAGCTAACTTCCACGCTTGGAAAGAGAAGCATCCAACTGGTCCAGAGCATGTGTACCTCGGCTGCTGTGAGATCATATCTCGCGGGCTCCTGAAAATGAGTGAGCTTGTGCGACGTTGGTCGTTCATTGTGCCACAGAAAGGGGACGAGCAGGCCGACGAATGGATGTTCCTGTATAAGTTACATGTCAGCGATCCTGAAGTTGCCGAGTTGGTAGAGAAGGCAAAGAAGCTCGCGCCTCCCGGAGCCATTGACTCAGACTCAATAAAATTTCTTGCGCGCAACTTTGGTGCGGTTCTCAAACCCAATCATGTCGCGCGTACCGAGCTTGACCTGTTGAAAGAACTTGCCAGCAACGCCAATCGGCGCAACGAGCCCGAGATGGCAAAGGACTATCTGGAGCGTGGTCTAGAGATTGCCGAGAGCTTTGCGGGAGATGTTGAGCTATCTGGAATAATCGCTGATCTCGGTATCACTGCTGCCCAGACGGGCGACGAACTCGGAGCCGTTCGGTTCTTCGACAAGGCTGATGGGATTCTGACGAATTTGCTATCCGGCGAAACGTTCGCGGTCAACATCGTTGCTGACGGGGAGGATGGCAGCGACGATGTGCTGCGGAAACTGGACATCCCAAGCCGTTTCTCTGACGAGTTCGACAAGGACCCCGATGCAGTCGTCGCCATGTTCCAAACAATAGTCAGAACCCGAGGAAATATCTTTGGCAACCGGGCGGCATTCCACTGGCGGGACGGTAGACACGATTTGGCCAAGCGGATGTATGACAAAGCCCTTGAACTACATGGTGAGATCAACGACCCCGTTGGCATTGCGGCGGACTTGCGAGGTCTAGGAGCCTTAGCGAGAGAGCGTGAAGACCATGTTGAGGCGAAATCGAAGCTGGAACACGCTCTGAAGATTTATCGGTTCCTACATGACGACACAAAGAACGAATTTGGTCATAGCAGGTGGTCATCTTTAGTTGAGGAAGTTCGAGCGGAAATTGCCCATCTAGGAAAATAACCCCATGCCAAAACCTCACGGTCAAAAACGGTCGTTTTTGTCATGCTCTCAGCTATACGCAAAATCAAACACATAGCT